>NZ_CP043420.1:2718464-3020515 GCF_008247605.1 Kushneria phosphatilytica
TGCCCATCAGGCCACCGACACGTCGAAGGTGGTTTCATGACCTCCCCGAAACCAACCAGCTTGACCAGCGCGCCGTGGCGCCACCGCAGCGATGACACGCCGGTAGCCTGTACGACGGGTGAAAGCCGTGATTACCGTCAGTTGCGGCTGGCACTGGCTCATCGACAGCAGCAACTGCGCTCACTCGCCTCGTGCCCTGCGGATGTCGCCCTGTTTGACCCCGACCCATGGCAGTTCGTGGTCACCCTGCTGGCCCTGTGGCATCTGGGTCACCGTGTGTGGCTGCCCGGTGATGATCGTCCTGATACCCGACAGGCGCTGGCACAGCGACAGATTCCCTGGCTGACACCCGCCTTGTCTTTATCTCCATTGCCGAAAGCCGAGGAGATGCTGCCCGAATGGGGAGAGCTGAGGGCCGACGCCACGGCGGTGGTGCTGTTCACCTCGGGCTCGACCGGAGAGCCAGCACCGCTGGCCAAGCGCTTCGCTCAGCTCGACAGCGAGGTTGAAGCCCTCTATCGCTGCCGGCCGTTCGAATCGGGCTGCATCATCAGCCAGGTCAGTCACCAGCACATCTACGGCTTGACCTCTGCACTGTTGCGCTCGCTCTGCGAGAATCGACCTTTTGGGCTCGAGCCTGCGCTGTGGCCGGAAAGCGTCAGTCGCCTGCTGGACAATCTGAGTGTCAGCGCACTGATCAGTTCCCCGGCACAGCTCTCCCGATTGCCGGAGTCACTACGGCTGAGCCGTCATCCGCATGATGTCTTCAGCTCCGGAGCGCCGCTCTCGGCAGATGCCGCAGCCACTGCAGAACGACTGCTGGCCGCCCCCGTTACCGAGCTTTATGGCAGTTCCGAAACCGGCGGCATCGCCGTTCGCCGCCAGGCCGAGCGCAGTGGCTGGCAAGCGCTGGCAGATGTGGATACCGATTATCGTGACGGCCTGTTATGGCTGCGCTCCCCTCGGCTCGACGAGCCCGGGCACTGGTACTGTCATGCCGATCGTGTCGCCCCGGACGGCCAGGGCGGCTTTCATCTGCTGGGGCGCGCCGATCGCATCGCCAAGATCGGTGGCAAGCGGGTGTCACTGGTCTCGATGGGCCAGCACCTTGAAGCCCTGCCGGGTGTCAGGCGTGCCCACTGTCTGGTGATCGAGCATGCCGGCGGTCGGGTGGGGGCCATCGTCGAGACCGAAACGACCGAACAGCCCGTGGATCATGACTCGCGGCGTGCACTGATCACCGATTTGCGCAACCGCCTGGGGGAGGCCTTCGAAACCACCGCCCTGCCTCGTTTCTGGCGTTTTGTGCCCGAATGGCCGGTCAATGCCCAGGGCAAGCTCACAAGGTCTACCATCACGCGACTGTTTGCCGATCTTGATGACCGGCGCCGGGTTCGCTGGCTGGGCACCCGCTTCGACAGTCCCGATCACTGCCAGATAACACTCGAGGTCCCTGAGCGGCTATTGCAGCTCGAAGGTCACTTTCCCGGCCAGCCGATCGTCCCCGGTGTCGCGCAACTTGACTGGGTCGTCACCTACTGCCGGGAAGCCTTCACTACACAAGGGCCCTGGCGACGCTTCGAGCGAGTGAAGTTCCCTCTGCTGTTGCTGCCCGGCGAGCGGGTAATCCTGGATCTGACACTACGCGGTGAGCGGGTCGATTTTCATCTCGGTTCGCCTCGTGGCTGTCACGCCACGGGACGGCTGACACTGTCACGCGAGCAGATGGATAACCACTCATGAAGCATTTCTGCTCCTCGACTGCCGGTGACGACAGCATCATCGCCTGCGTGCTGATTCCGGTCTACAACCACGAGAGTGCCATTGGCCCAACCTGTGAGGCCCTCACCTCACTCGGGCTGCCGATCGTACTGGTCGATGATGGCAGCCATGCCCGCTGCGCCGGGGTACTGGCCGAGCTGGCCGAACGTGATGGATATCGGCTGCTGACGCTCCCACGCAATGGCGGCAAGGGCGCAGCGGTGCGCGCCGGTCTGGCCTTTGCCGAGCGAGAGGGGTTCACACACGCCCTTCAGGTCGATGCCGACGGCCAACACTGCATTGATGATCTGCCCGCTTTTATCGAGGCTGCGCGACGCGATCCAGAGCTGCTCGCCATCGGCTATGCCTGCTACGATCACAGCGTTCCCCGGCACCGCTATTACAGTCGCTACATCACTCATGTCTGGGTGTGGTGCAATACGCTCTCCACTGCCCTGCGCGATACCATGTGCGGTGTACGACTCTACCCCCTCGGGATGACCAATGCCCTGCTGCACCGACACACCTGTGGCAATCGCATGGAGTTCGACTCGGAAGTGCTGGTGCGCTGGTACTGGCAGGGTGGCCGGCTGGTCAACCTGCCGGTAAGGGTTTCCTATCCGCGCGATGGCATTTCGCACTTTCGCCTGGTGCGTGACAACCTGCTGATGGCACGCATGCATCTACGGCTGACCCTGGGCATGCTCAGGCGGCTGTTTCCTCTGCTCAGAAGGCGAGCTCAATGACCTCATTCAACGGTCACGATACCCACTGGTCACGTGTTGAAGAATCCGGCACGGTCACCGGTATGCGCGTCATGCTCGCCATTGATCGCTACCTTGGTGAATGGGCCTTTCGGGCCATGCTGGTTCCGGTCGCCGCCTACTTCTGGCTGCGGCGTCCTCTGGCGCGACGTGCCTCCCGGGAATACCGCCGCCACCTGCAGCATACTTTCCCGCAATTGCGCCTGGGCCCGCTGGCCACGCTGCGTCACTTCATCAGTTTCGGCATGACCATGCTCGACAAGGTTCGCGCCCTGCATGGCCGCATCGATGCCGAGCATGTGCACTTACCGGATCGCGCTACCCTGAGCGATGCCATCGAGTCGGGGCGCGGCGGGTTGATTCTCGTCTCGCATCTCGGCAATCACGAAATCTGTCAGGCGCTGTCACGCCAGCGGCCCGATCTGCGCCTGAGCCTTTTGATGCATACCCATCACGCTCAGCGCTTCAATGCACTGTTGGACAGTGCCGACCGCGGCGAGCGTGTCGATGTCATCGAGGTCAGTGATATCAATCCGGAAACGGCCCAAAGACTGCGAAGCCGACTCGATGAAGGCGGCTTTGTGGTCATCGCCGCTGATCGTGAACCCCTCAGTGGCGGCCAGCGGGCTCGCACGCTCGATTTCCTCGGCGCACCAGCGCCCTTTCCGGAAGGTGCCTTTCGCCTCGCGTTGCTGCTGCGCTGTCCGATTTATCTATTGCTCTGCGCGCGTGACGCGGGGGGGTACCGCGTACATTTCGAGGCGCTCGGCGATAGCCGTGGCGTCGCCCGCAACATGCGCGATGCCTGGCTTGCCCAACACATGGAGTGCTTCGTACGGCGCCTGGAATACTACTGCAGTCGCTATCCGCTACAGTGGTTCAACTTCTATCCGTTCTGGAATTCCCCATCCCATGACTCAGGTACCGATCAGCGCTGAAGTCGAGGTGCAGGTGGCATTCGGTGACGTCGACATGATGTCGATCGTCTGGCACGGTCATTACGTGCGTTATTTCGAGGCAGCACGCAACGCGCTGCTCGATCGGCTCGACTACAACGTCGACACCATGCGGGCCTTTGGTCACGAATGGCCGGTCATCGATCTGCGCATCCGCTATGCCTATCCGGCCCGCTTCAATCAACGCCTGATTGCCCGTGCCGAACTGGTGGAGTGGGCTCATCGGCTACGCATCCGCTATACCGTACTCGATGCCGAATCCGGCACTCGATTGACCCGTGGCCATACCGATCAGGCCGCCGTGGAAATGGCCTCCGGCCGGCTCTGCATGAACACACCCGACATACTGCATGATCGGCTCGCCGCCTGGCTCGATACCCCCACTGCCGGAGATCAGCTCTCATGACATATGCCCGGTTTCTTTGCACAGTGGCGCTGCTTCTGATTTTGCCGGGGCTGGCCCGGGCCATGACGCTGGATACCCTGGAGCAACAGCTGTCGAGCCAGGGTAATGTCAGCGGCACTTTCGATCAGCAGCGTTATCTGGCTGATCTTGATACTGCCATCAAGGGTCATGGTCGCTACGCCTTTGAACAGGGCGAGCGAGTCCGCTGGCACCTGCTCGCCCCGGTCGACCAGGACCTCGTTCTTGATCGTCAGGGTATCGAACAGGGAGGGGAGATGTTCAGGGATGATCCGGCTGGCGTCGCCCGACTGATCCTGCAGGTATTGCAGGGCGATCTGAACGCATTGCGTAGCCGCTTCGAGATCGATATTACCGGCTCACCCGGAGACTGGCAGGCACATCTGACCCCACGCAGTGACACGCTCCGCCGCTATCTCGATCATCTCGACCTCTCCGGCGATCGCCATATGCGCCATGTGCGCATGGCGATGCACAATGGTGACCGCCTGGATATTACGCTGCATCCGAACGGTGCTACCCCGCAATGAAGGCCTCAGGCCATTTCACGCCTCGCAGGCGCTGGCTGGCCACGCTGTGGAGTGCAATTCTGCTGGGCTGCGTAATCGCCAGCACGCTCATGATCCTCCACGGGACCCGTTTCGATAACCGGGTGACGGCACTGCTACCCGAGGATCGACAGAGTCCTCTGATCGAGCAGGCCAACGCCCGGTTGGGCGATCAGTTTCAGGATCGCTTTGTACTGCTGCTTCAAACATCCGGCGAGAACGTCCAACAACTCAGGCAAATGACTCGCGCCCTGACCCGGCAGCTCGGACACAGCGGTGTCGTCACGGGTCTGCGCTGGCGCCCGGATGATTTCAGGCAGGGAGACCCCGTCAATCTCCTGGGGGCACAACGCTACCGGCTACTGACGCCGAAACTGCAACAGCAGCTTGACAGTGGACAACACGAGGCTCTGCTGCAACGTGCGCTTGGCAGCCTGGTGATGCCCACCGGAATTGATCGCGACCCGGTCCGCGATCCTTTCGGCCTGCTGGACGCCTGGCTCGGAACACAGTTACCGACCCATATTCATACAGATCAGGGTCTGATTACGGTAAAAACCGATGGCGGCAGAGCCGCCGTCGTGACCGGTCAACTGACCGGCAGCCCCTACGCGCCTGATCTGCAAACGCGGCTGACCTCGGCCCTGCAGAATTTTGGACAGGCGCATCCCGAGGTGACCCTGCTGCGCTCGGGACTGGTCTTCCACGCCGCTGCTGGCGCCCGTCAGGCCAAACACGAAATTTCCACTTTCGGTCTGGGCGCGCTGATCGGACTGGTCGTCATGCTGCTGCTGGTCTTCCGATCTCCCCTGACTTTGCTGACCCTGCTGCTGCCGCTGATCACTGGTGGGGTGCTGGCGCTGACGCTCACGCTCTTCCTGTTCGGTGGTATTCACCTGCTGACCCTGGCGTTCGGCACCAGCCTGATGGGGGTCGCCATTGATTACGCACTGCATCTGCAAAGCGCTCGGGTAGCGCTGCGGGACCGCTTCCGGCTGAGGCCCATGCTGGCAGGATTGCTGTTGAGCCTCATCTCCAGCGCGCTGGCCTATGGCGTACAGGCCTTCACACCCATGCCGGGCCTGCGTCAGATGGCCTTTTTCGCCACCTGCGGCCTGATCGGTGCCTGGCTGACCGTGGTGCTCTGGCTGCCGGGCATCCCCATCGGCCGCTCACCCTTTACCGATCGGATCATCGATACACTCTGGCGTCTGATGAGCCGTTGGCGAGGTTTGCTGGGCTGGCGCTCGGCTCTGGGACTGGCCCTGGTCATGCTGCTCCTCTGCGTGAGCTTTACACGCACCAACGACAGCCTGCGTCTGCTGGACACCTCCTCTTCAGCCATGCTGGATCAGGAGCGCCAGATCCAGCAGTTGCTCGGTCGCGATACCGGCACACTCTATCTGCTGGTCACTGCTGCCGATCAGCAGCAGTGGCTGGAGCGGGTTGAATCGCTGACACCTACCCTCAGGCGTCTGGTCGACAATGGCCATCTGGGCGATTTCGACAGTCTCGCTTCGGCCGTGCCCTCTCATGCGCGTCAGCAACATAATCTCGCGCAGGTTCGACAGCTCTATCACACGACGTTACCCACGCTCTATGAACGCGCCGGATTACCTCGAACTCTCGAACAGCGTGCCCGCCAGCACCTGCAGAATCCGCCCCTGCTGGAGATCGACGACTGGCTGAACAGTCCGCTGGGACACAGCGACCAGCGACTCTGGCTGGGGGAGATCAATCCCGGGACGACCGCCTCCGGCACCCCCGGCAAGACGGTAGCCGGGATGGTGGTATTCAGCGGCCGCTTCGATGCCACTGCTCGGGCAGAGATCAATCAGCTGGCCACTCACCATGCCGGCGTCAGATTTGTTGATCGGGTGGGTCGACTCTCCCGCGTGCTTGGGGAACTGCGCCAGCAGATTGCCATCTGGGTCGCCATGGCGCTGGTCGTACTGGTCGCGATTCTGGCAGTGCGCTACCGTGGACGCACCTGGCGGGTCATTACGCCAGCCGCCGGGGCGATTCTGATCGTACTGAGCGGTTATGCCCTGACAGGTGTACCACTCAATCTTTTCCATCAGCTTGCGCTATTGCTGGTATTGGGTATCGGGCTGGATGCCGGTATCTTCAGTGCCGAGCATCCCGGCGACCGTCACGTCTGGCTGGCCATCACACTGTCGACCGTGTCGAGTCTGCTGACCTTCGGACTGCTGGCTTTCAGCGCCACCCCGGTATTGCATTACATCGGTCTGACCGCTCTGATCGGTCTGAGTGCCGTGTGGTTGCTGACCGCGCTGGTGCAACCTGCACAAGTTCATCGCCAAACACGGGAACACCCATGACCGATGCCTCCGCTGCCTTGCGGCAAACGTCCACTGCGCCACTGGCCACCACGGATATCGCCATTATCGGTGCAGGCCCGGCCGGTGCTGTGGCTGCCTGCCGCTTGCGTGATGCCGGCTGGCAGGTGAGTGTCATCGAGGCATCACACTTCCCACGTTTTTCCATCGGCGAGAGCCTGCTGCCCCAGTGCCTGGTCGATCTTGATCAGGCCGGGCTCGGCGAAACGGTGCGAGCCGGGGACTATCAGTACAAGAATGGCGCCCGCTTTCGCTGTGGTGAGGAGGAACGGGATATTCTCTTCCCGGACAATGCCTGGGATGAAGCCCCTCCTCGACCGGGCGACGCCTTCCAGGTCGAGCGCGCCGACTTCGATACGCGTCTGATCGAAGCTGCGCAGGCACGTGGCGCCCAGGTGCGCTTTGGTATCCGCGTGACCGGTTTCACGGCCGATGACCAGCGCCCTGAGCTGACGCTGGATGATGGCAGCCGATTGCAGGCACGTCTGGTGCTGGATGCCAGTGGATTCGCTCGGGTGCTGACCCGCCAGCTGGGTACCGCCCGCCCACCCCGGCTGGCAGAGCGCCGCGCTCTTTTCACTCATGTCGCACTGCCTGAACACGTGCCAGGGCTGGAACGCCAACGTATCCTGATTGGCATGCACCCCAGCACACCGGCGCTCTGGTACTGGCTGATCCCGCTACGCGATGGCAAGGCATCGCTGGGGTTTGTCGGCACCCCCGAGCGGCTGGCGAGCTTCGGCCCTGACGACGACAGCCGTCTGAACGCACTGATCGATCACTTCCCGGAACTGCGCACGCTGCTCGGCCAGCCTGCACAGTTGCGTCCCACGGGCTCGCTCGGGGGCTACAGCAGTGATGCGGTTCGTCTCAGTGGCCCCGGATATGTTCTGCTGGGCAATGCCGGTGAATTTCTCGACCCGATCTTTTCATCGGGCGTCACCGTGGCCATTCGCTCGGCCATGCTGGCCGCGCCGCTGGTCGATCGCCAGCTCAGCGGCGAGCCGGTTGACTGGGATGACGCGTATGAACGGCCTCTGCGCAAGGGTCTGGAAACCTTTCGCGCCTTTGTCGATGCCTGGTATGACGGCCGGCTGCCCACGATCATCTTCCACCCCGATCCACCCGGTTATCTGCGTCGCATGATCTGTGCCGTGCTGGCCGGCTATGCCTGGGATGAGCGCAACCCCTTCGTGCAGGCTCCCGGGCGACGTCTCGATACGCTGGCACAACTATGTGGATGACCGATATGCCCAATGCCCGTTTGACACTGTATCGCCTCGTCATCGTGCTGCTGACCCTGTGGCTTGGTGGCTGTGTCGGCCCGCCCCTCTCCCCCTCGCCGGATCTGCATGCTCACAAGCCTTCACGGACTCTCGTAAAGCGCATCGAATTCGTGCCCTTCGCTCATCCCGAGCAGGCAAAAACCCTGATTGCCGCCATTCGACGCGCTTCCGATGGCCTGCGCGTCGTGGTCACCACGCCCACCGGGCAGCGTCTGCTGACGCTGGTGCATGATGATCAGGGCGCCCGCTACACCCAGACCCTGATGCCGGCGGACCCGCCGTTTCCGGCCATCTGGCTGGCCCAGCGACTGGAGTGGGGGTTGTGGCCACTCGACAGCCTGCAGCACGCCTTCGCCGGCAGCCACTGGCAGGTCAGCGAGCGCCCCAATGGCCGGGGCACCATTCGACGCATCGAACACAACCATCGGTTGATCGTTCGTGTTGATCGCTGGCCCTCCCATGATGTGCTGACCGATTACAGCGGTGACTACCGCCTGACCATTACGCCCCTGTCCGACACGCCGGAAGACCGGCAGGAAATCCCATGAGCCAGCATTTTCCCTGTCGCCTCTCCGCACCCGGCCTGATCTGCAGCATTGGCAGTGATCATCCCGGAGTCCTCGACGCACTGGGCCGAGGTCAGCGCGGATTACAGTCGAGCGATCGCTATACTCCCGGCCGCCGGGTGCCCATCGGGGCCATCGACGCGTCTCTTCCTGATACCTCGACCTGGCCTGCAGATCATATCAGTCGCAATAATCAGCTGATCACTCATGCACTTGAGCAATTGGGAACCACCCTGCAGGAGACCCTTCGGCAGGTCGCACCGGAGCGCATCGGGGTCATCATGGGGACCAGCACTTCCGGTGTGCTGGAAACCGAACGGGCCATTGCACGCACCGGACCCGGCGAGCCGTTCGATGACGACTACCGTTATGCCCGTCAGGAAATCGGTGCCCCGGCCCGTTTTATCGCCGAATATCTCGGCATAAAGGGACCGGCCTGGACCCTGTCGACCGCCTGCAGCTCGGGAGCCCGGGCACTGGGAGCGGCTCGTCGAATGCTGCGTACGGGGCGAGTCGATGCTGTTATCGCCGGTGGCGCCGATACCCTCTGCGGCCTGACCGTCAACGGTTTCGATTCTCTGGGCGCCATCAGCGATGCCCCCTGCCAGCCGTTCTCTGCCAATCGACGCGGTATCAATATCGGAGAGGCAGCAGCGCTGTTCATCGTCACCGCGGCCCCCGGCGGCATTCAGCTCGCCGGCGTCGGAGAAAGCTCCGATGCGCATCATATTTCGGCTCCCGAGCCCACCGGCAACGGGGCTTTCGCGGCCATGGAACAGGCGCTGACCATGGCCGAGCTGCCACCCGGTTCGGTCGATTATCTCAACCTGCACGGTACCGCCACCGAACAGAACGATGCCATGGAAGCACGAGCCATTGCCCGACTTTTCGGAACTCATCGCCCGCCCAGCAGTTCGACAAAGGCGCTGACCGGCCATACTCTGGGCGCGGCTGGAGCTCTGGAAGCCGCCTTCTGCTGGCTGGCACTGACTCATCAGCATCTGCCCCTGCATGCCTACGATGGCGTCCCGGATCCGACACTACCGGCGTTGCCACTGATCGAGTCCGCACATCCGAAGCGTCCCATCCGACACGCCCTGTCGAACGCCTTCGCCTTCGGAGGCAACAATGTCGCCCTGCTGCTGGAGGCCTCATGACTCCATGGCCTGACATCGAGACGCTGGTACCCCATGCCGGACGCATGTGCCTGCTTGATACCGTACTGGCCTGCGACAGTCATCACATCGAAGCGGTTATCACGCCCACGAAGCAGGATCCCTTCGCCAGTGAGGCAGGGGTCGGCGCTCATGTCGGGTTGGAATGGATGGCGCAGGCGGTGGCTGCCTGGGCAACACTGAATGCCTCGAATGAAAGCAGGGTCAGCGAACCCGCTCCCGGCATGCTGATCAGCAGTCGGCATTTCGAGACCACGCGTGATTACTTCATCTTTGATGAGCCGGTCATGGTGATAGTTGAACTCGAGTTTAGCGGCGCCAATGGCCTGCGCAGCTTTCACGGTAAGCTGACAGTGGCCGATCAGCTGTGCGCCGAGGGTGTTTTCCGAATCTATCAGCCCGATGCCGGGCAGCCGGCGACCAACGCATCACAGGAGCCTTGATGAGCGATGACGACCACCGCTGTATTCTGGTAACCGGAGCCGGACGTGGTATTGGCCGCGCCATCGCTCTGCGTCTGGCCCGGGATGGCTTCGATATTGCCGTGCACTATCACAGTAGCCGTGAAGCAGCAGAAGGCGTGGCTGAAGAAATCCGGGGGCTGGGTCGGCAGGCGCGCCTGATGTGCTTCGATCTCGCCGATCGCAGTGCCGCGCGCGCGGCTATCGAGGCCGATATCGCCGAATATGGTGCCTGCCATGGGGTTGTGCTCAGTGCCGGTTACCACAGTGATGCCCCCCTGCCAGGCATGAGCGATGAGCAGTGGGATCGGGTGATGGATGTCAATCTGGATGGTTTTTATAACGTCCTGCGCCCGATGATCATGGCCATGATTCAGCGACGCCGGGGTGGGCGCATCATCACCCTCTCCTCGGCGGCCGGGGAACTCGGCAACCGTGGCCAGGTCAACTACAGCGCTGCCAAGGGTGGACTGATCGCGGCCACCAGGGCACTGTCAGTAGAGTTGGCCAAACGCAACATTACCGTCAACTGCGTGGCACCGGGCTGGATCGAGAGTGACATGACAGCCGCTATCGATCGGGAGAGCATCAAACAAACCGTGCCCATGCAGCGCCCCGGCCAGGCCGATGAAGTCGCCGGTACCGTGAGCTTTCTCTGTTCCGACGATGCTTCCTATATCACCCGCCAGGTGATCGCGGTCAATGGCGGCTTGTACTGATCACCCCGATCAGGGATCGAACGGGAGATGAGCGTGAGTCGACGTGAAGTGCTTTACCAATACATGGCCGATGCCATCAATCGGCTGGACCATCAGGGACGCTGGCTGCGTTATCACTATCGTGACCGACGCCTGCTGGAAGGCACCATCCTGCCGGCCATCGCTCGTAATGAAGCCCCTCACCGCCTGCTGATGGTCGGCTGCGACTGGTACACGCGTCATTATCCACGCTATTTCAATGGCTGCTCGGTCACCACCATGGATATTGATGCCGCCAAGGCCTGCTTTGGCGCACAGCGCCACATCACCGACTCAATGGCCCATGTCACCGCTCATTTCGAGCACGAGACACTCGATACCGTGATCTGCAACGGCGTGATCGGCTGGGGGCTCGATGAACGCGAGGAGATCGAACAGGCACTGGCCGGCTGCGTCAGCACCCTGCGTGCAAACGGGATGTTACTGATCGGCTGGAACGACAAGGCACCCCACAACAGCTATGCACCGGATGCCATGGCCGCTCTTTCCAACATGGTGCGGATCAATATTCCCGGTCTGGCCACACATGAAATGATGGCGCTGGCACGCAATCGCCATACCTTTCAGGCATGGCGCAAGCCGCCCGCCATGACCGGGACAAGCGCCTCGATCACCGCATCCCTGACGACCGCGCAGGCTGCTGCCATACGGCCACCTTCATAGCCCTTTTGTTTTGGACTGCAGACTTTGCCTGAGCAGCTCCGAGCGCTACATTAGGCGCCCCGAACGCTGTCGTTTTCGCCCTGGAGGAGCATTCATGACGCCAAGAGCAATTCTGACCGCCACCCTGTTGGGTGCGCTTCTGTCACTGGGACTGGCCACCGACGCCCAGGCCCGTAACGATTTTCTGATGCAACCGCTGGCCAATGTCTTCTCTCAGCCCGAAGCCCAACAGCAACTGGACCCCTCGATTCAGCTCTTCTTCGCCGATCAGTTGCACCCTGATATCAAAACCCGTCGGGGCGGCTACTTTGCGACGCACAAGGTCAGTTCGGTGCTCAAGTCCGACGAGGAAGCCTGTCGGCAGGCCGCACTGGAATCACTGCTTGATCTACAGAAGCGGGCGCGCGAAGTCGGCGCCAATGCCGTCGTCAATATCGTCAGCTACTACGACCAGCGCGCCAATCCCAGCGACAATCGCTACGAATGCCATGCCGGCAATGTCATTACCGAGGTGGCCTTCAAGGGCGATCTGGTGACCATCGACAAGCAGTAAAGCGGCATGCAGAAGGCCTGCCAGAGCTGGAGAGCTCCGGCAGGCAAACCGGCTAGCCCCGGGAGCGCATCAGCAACAGCGCACCGGGCATGCGTTCGAGCAGATGGTGGGTGGTGCTGCCACTCAACCAGCGACGCAGCGAGGAGTGCCCATAGGCCCCCATGGCGGTAAAGTCGATGCCCTGCTCCCGGGCATAGGCGGGCAGCTGCTCACGCGCCTCACCCTCAAGGGTCACGGCACGTGCCGTAATCCCGGCTTCCTCAAGCTGTCGGACAGCGGCATCGGGACCAGTCTCGGTGCTTGTGTCCCCCACCAGCACGACGTGGCACTCCAGCCCGGTCAGCCAGCCCTGCTCGATCAGCGCGCTCACCTGTCGTAGCGCCCGAGCACTGCCATCAAAGGCAATCATGGCACGTTGTGGTGTCCGATAGTCAGCGGGAGCAATCAGTAGCGGTGACTTGACCGTATGCGCCAGTGATTCCAGGTGCTCACCTACCGGGGTTCGCCCTTCCCCGAGCTCATGCCGATGTCCGCAGCGTCCTACGACCAGCAGCATGTTGTCGCGGCACAGCTCAGTCAGGGTCGCTTCGAGCTCGCCGTGACGCTGAAGCGTGGAAATGTCACTGGCACTGTCTGCCAATCGCTCGCTCAGCGCCTGCAGCATGGCACGTCCGTCCTGGCGAGCCTGGCGGGCCTGACGAGCATCTGCTTCAGTCAGACTGTCGAGCAGTTGTTCGCGTGAGCCCAGTCCGATCTGGCCGGAAAGATCCTGCGATACACCGCTGTTGGAATGCTCGATGACGTGGAGCAGACACAGTGGCGCGGCGAGCCGGCGGGCCGCCCATGCAGCGTAATCGCCGATGGCGCTGTCGACCTGGGTGGCATCGTCGAAACAGGCGATAATGGATGCGGTCATGACTTGCTCTCTATCGTTACCGATCGCCGCCCGGGGACGGCGCCGGAATGGTCAATACGGGTGTCCTGCAAGCGGCACCCGCACGAGGGCAGTAGCGGGCCGGTTCAGTGACCGCCCGGCTCAATGATGCCATCGGTCTTGTCGTGAACGCCGAAACGATCGACCATGGTCTGACTGGCTTCGTTAAGCCCGATCACCTCGACTTCGGTCCCTTCACGGCGGAACTTCATCACGATCCGGTCAAGAATTTCGACGGCCGTGATGTCCCAGAAGTGGGCCTGACTGACATCAATGCGTACGCGATCAATATCCTCCTTGAGATCAAAGGCATCGGCAAACCGGGTACTTGACGCGAAGAACACCTGGCCTGAAATGCGATAGATACGCTGCTGCGAATCCTCTTCGCTCAGCGCACTGTCGATGTGCAGGATGCGACCGATCTTGTTGGCGAAAAACAGCGAGGCCAGCAGCACGCCTACCAGTACCCCCAGCGCCAGATTATGAGTCGCCACGACCACGGCCACGGTGGCCAGCATCACGATATTGGTCGTCAGCGGCTTTTTAGGAATATCGCGAATCGAAGTCCAGTCGAAGGTACCGATGGACACCATGATCATTACCGCCGCCAGCGCGGCCATGGGGATCTGAGCCACCCAGGGCCCCAGAAAGACCACGAATACCAGCACCCCGATACCCGCCACCATGGTCGACAGCCGGGTCCGGCCGCCCGACTTCACATTGATCACGGTCTGGCCGATCATGCCGCACCCCGCCATGCCACCGAGAAAACCGGTCGCGATGTTGGCAATCCCCTGACCGCGACATTCGCGATTCTTGTCACTGCCGGTATCGGTCAGATCATCAACAATGGTCGCGGTCATCATCGACTCCAGCAGGCCCACTACCGAGAGGGTCAGCGCGGTCGGGAAGATGATTTGCAGAGTCTCGAAATTCCAGGGAATATCGGGCAAGAGAAAGATCGGCAGGCTATCCGGCAGCTCGCCCATGTCTCCCACCTGATGGACATTGAGCCCCATGATCATCGAGACGGCGGTCATCACGATGATGCATACCATGGGCGATGGAATGATCCTGCCGATTTTCGGTACCCGCGGGAACAGATAAATGATCGCCAGCCCGCCGAGCGCGATGGCATAAACGACCGGACGTGCATTTTCACCGGTCAGTTCGGGGATCTGCGCCATGAAGATCAGAATCGCCAGCGCATTGACAAACCCGGTCACCACCGAACGGGAGACAAAGCGCATCAGGTTGCCAAGACGTAAAACGCCCCAGAGTATCTGCAGGATACCGGTCAGGATGGTGGCTGCCAGCAGATACTGCAGCCCGTGATCGCGCACCAGTCCGACCATCAGCAGCGCCATCGCACCGGTAGCCGCGGAAATCATCGCCGGACGCCCGCCGGCAATCGCAATCACTACCGCCATCGAAAAGGAGGCATACAGCCCCACCGCCGGATCAACACCGGCAATCACCGAAAAGGCCAGCGCCTCCGGAATCAGTGCCAGCGCCACGACCAATCCCGACAGCACGTCGGCACGCACATTGGAAAACCAGTGTCGTCTGAGTGTCTCTATCATCCTGTCTACTCTTGCTCCGGTGGTTATCGAGAAGTTGTGGCAATCGATTGCGCTGTCCATTGGCCCGTGGTGGCCGATGGTCAGGTCCGGCATGCTGACGTGCGCGCCGAACGCTTGTTCGCATGGCAGCCGTCCCGAGCATTATCGGGCCCTGTCATGAGTCATTTTTTACACTGCAGGGAAATCGGGATGCCGGACGGATACGACGACCGCGCTCGGGAGAGCGCACCATTCGAGGGAGAACGGTAGCCTTTTGGCTCAGGGTGGAGTCGGGCTCCAGTGGGTCGTCACGGGCATCATGATCATCAATCGAAGCTGAATGAATCGGCGCGCAGTCTAGCATCACTGCATTGACGATGCACCCCGGGCGGCCGCTGTGGTTGACACACCGACCGCCCTGAAGGGTCTGGCACTACTTCGACTGCGGTACGAACTCGGCTTCGATATCGAGTCTGACTTCGTCACTGATCCCCTTCTGCCCCTTTTCGGGCATCAGATAGTCAATACCGTAATCGCTGCGTTTCAGCGTCGCCGTGCCATCAAAACCCAGTCGATACTGCTTGTCGAAGGGGTAGACAGCCGCCTGATTGAAGGTGGCATCAATGGTCAACGGATGCGTCTGGCCATTGAGGGTCAGTTCCCCGGTGATCTTCGCCGAGTCATCTCCGGTCATCTCGATACTGGTAGACTTGAAGCTGGCCTTTGGATACTGGGCACTATTGAAGAATTTTTCACCCTGCAGGTGCTCGGAGAGCGCACTGCCAGTCAACACCTCGGCCAGTGGCAGTTGCACACTGACCTGGCTCTTCGAAGGTTTCTCGGCCAGCTGCAACGATCCGGAAAGATCGACGAACTGCCCCTCGTAATGCGAGAAGCCGTAGTGATCGACGCCCCAGGTAATCTTCGAATGAAGCGGATCGAGCGTGTAATGTCCTGCCGGTACTTCGGTAATGCTGCCCGTTTCGGGCTGATCCGCAGCCATCGCCTGCCCCCCGGCCAGACTCAGCACCAGGCTCGCGCCCACCACAGAGATCTTGCGCTTCATACCCTTCCTCCAGTATCTCACCGGCACCGACCGGCTCATGGTTGCTTTTCAGGTTCTGTGTCAGCCCACTACTCGCCCCGCATCTGCTCGAAGATTTTCGTGATCTCCAGCGGCAGTGGAAAGAAGATGGTCGAAGAATTACGACTGCTCATGTCATTCATGGTCTGCAGATAGCGCAACTGAATGGCGGCAGGATTTTGTCCCAGCACATCGGCAGCCTCGACCAGCTTCTGCGACGCCTGCAGTTCGCCATCGGCTGCAATGACCTTGGCTCGTCTCTCACGCTCGGCCTCGGCCTGACGCGCGATGGCGCGCACCATATTCTCATCGATATCGACCTGCTTGATTTCGACATTGGCCACCTTGATACCCCAGGCCTCGGTCTGGGCATCGAGAATTTCCTGGATATCATCGTTGAGTCGATCGCGCTCGGCCAGCATCTCATCAAGATCGTGCTTGCCCAGCACCGAGCGCAACGTGGTCTGGGCGATCTGACTGGTGGCCATACCGAAATTCTCGATCTGGATGATCGCCTTTTCCGGATCAACCACCCGGAAATACACCACGGCGTTGACGCGCACCGTTACATTATCGCGCGAAATGACATCCTGACCGGGCACATCGAGCGTAATGGTACGCAGATCAACCACTTCCATCTTCTGGATGACCGGAATGATCAGCAGTAATCCCGGCCCCTTGACCTGCTGAAAGCGACCCAGAAAGAAAACCACCCCGCGCTTGTACTCGGGCAGAATACGCACCGAAGCTGCTACGAGGGCAATGATCACGATAAGAGGAATGAGATAGGCGTACATCACGAGCTCCAGGCGTGCAGCGATGAAATCAGGAATCGGCGACCTCACCGGACTCCAGCGGTACCACGGTGACGGTCAGCCCCTCGAGTGCGGTGACTCGCACGACATCACCTTCGCTGATGGGCGACGCCGAACGCGCCTGCCAGCGCTCACCGTGTAGTCGTACATGGCCCCGATACCCCGTATGGCCGTCGGCCTCGAAGCGGGTCAATGCCTCGGCATGGGCATGCAACACGGCTTCCTGACCGCCCCGGGGTTGCTGTCGTCGCAAGCGAATGGCGCGCAGGACGACCCAGCATAGAAAGGACGCCATGATCAGGGCTGCCAGCAGCAGCAATGCCAGCCCCCAGAGCGAATCACCGCCGGGTAGCCATCCGGCATCGTAAAGCAGTATTGCCCCGGCTACGAAGGCCACGAGACCCAGCGTGCCAATGATACCGATCGTAGGCGTCAGGGCTTCAATAACGATCAGCGCCAGGCCCGCCAGTAACAGGCCCGTCCCCAGACCGGGATGTCGCTCGCTCATCCCGGCACCAGCCGCCATGACCGGCAGAGTCACCAGCGCTGCGAACACGCCTGCCATGCCTGTTATGAGACGCACCATGAGATATCTGCCAGGGAACCATTGATTCTTCATCATGGTCCAGCGTAACCGGATTGGCTGATTTTTTCCTGAGGCAGGAGATTAATAAACGCACTCTACAGACTACATCAGCCGTACCACGGCCTGTTCCACGCCACGCAGCTCGGCCAGCCCGCGCAGTCGACCGATCATTGGATAGCCCGGTCGGCTGTCACGGGTCAGGTCATCGAGCAACTGATGACCGTGATCGGGACGCATCGGAATCGGCCGTCCGCCTTCGAGCGAGCGACGCTGCTCCTCACGCACCAGCTCGCCGATCACCCCGACCATATCGACGTCCCCCTCGAGATGAGGCGCTTCCATGAAGCTTTCGGCATCATCCGCGTCACGCCGGGTCGCACGCAGGTGGGAGAAATGAATGTGGGGTGCAAATTCGCGCGCCATGGTGACCAGCTCGTTGTCAGCGCGCACCCCCAGCGACCCGGTACAGAAGGTAATGCCATTGGCCGGGCTGGGAGCGGCATCAAGTACGCGGCGCAGATCAGCCGCGGTGGACACGATCCGTGGTAACCCCAGCAGTGATCGGGGTGGATCGTCGGGATGGATGGCCAGGCGCATGCCCAGCCGCTCGGCGACTGGTACCACGCGACGCAGAAAACTTGCCAGATGTTCGCGCAGTGCCATTTCACTGATGTCATGCCAGGCCGCCAGCACGTCACCGAAGCTTGCCGCCGTATAGTGCTCGGTGGCTCCCGGCAGGCCGGCAATGATGTTCTCCAGCAACTGGCGCCGAGCGGTCTCGTCCATCGCTTCAAGGCGACGCCGCGCCGAATCGATCCGCCAGGGTTCGTACTCTCGTTCAGCACCCTCGCGGTTCAGAATGAACAGCTCGAAGACAGCAAAATCGGTGCGATCGAAACGCAGAGCCGTACCACCCTCCGGCAGTGGCCAGGCCAGTGCTGTTCGGGTCCAGTCCAGCACCGGCATGAAGTTGTAGCAGACAGTATCGATACCACACGCCGCCAGGTTTTCCAGCGTTTGACACCAGGCCTTTAGATCGGATGATCGCGCATCATTGTGATCATCGCCGCGCTTGATCGCCTCACTGACCGGAATGCTCTCCACCACCGACCAGCGCAGACCGGCGGCCTCGATCATTTCGCGGCGCGCCCGGATCGCTTCGATCGGCCACGTTTCGCCCGGGGCAAACTCATGCAGGGCAGTCACGATGCCAGTGGCACCGGCCTGCCGAATATCACTTAACGCAATCGGATCCTCGGGTCCGAACCAACGCCAGGCCTGTTCCATGACTCAGCTCCTGTTGCCCTGCTCGACAGATTTTGACGCGTCAGCTTCCTGCTCGACATGGTATTGCAGTGCCGCTGCCATTCCGTAACGATCGATCCTGTCGAGCGCCTCCAATACTGCCCCGTAAAAGCGAGCATCATCCGCCAGCTCAACGGGAAAGATTTCCGTTATCCCCAGCATGGCAGTGACCAGCGATGCCAATGAGGTCGACTGTCGATGTCGCGCCTGTAGCGTAACCACCAGCGGGTCACTGGGCTCAAAGAGTTCCCCACGACCATCACGACCGGCGGTATAGCGAATCCAGGCCGCCACACCGAGCGCCACCGCAGCAATCCGTGGCCGTTCACCGGCCAGCTGGCATCGGGCACCGTGCAGCCAACGCTGTGGCAGCTTCTGAGAGCCATCCATGGCGATCTGCTGCAGTCGGTGGTGGAGGCTGTCATTGGAAAAACGCACAAGCAGGCGCTCGGCATAGGCGGCAGGATCGACCCCGACCGGCAGTGTCAGCGTGGGGGCGGCTTCATCATGCATATAGCCGTGAATCAACGCCGCCATGGCCGGATCGGCCACCGCCTCGCTGACTGTCTCGAAGCCCGCCATTACGCCCACGTAAGCGAGCAGCGAATGACTGCCATTGAGCATGCGCAGCTTCATGGTCTCGAATGGCGTAACATCCGCGACCATCTCAACTCCAAAAGCTGCCCAGTCCGGACGCCCGGCGGGAAAGTCGTCCTCGATCACCCATTGCGAGTAGACCTCACAAGTCACTGCAGCCGGATCATCAACGCCGAGTCCGGCCAGCTCGCGATGTGCCCGTTCATCCATCGCCGGCACGATGCGATCGACCATGCTCGAAGGGAAGGCAACCTCCCGGGCGATCCAATCGGCCAGATCATCACCGCGTTGTTCATCCAGTCGCTGCGCCAGCTCGATCACGGCCGCTCGTACCCGCCGACCGTTGCTCGGCATGTTGTCGCAGCTGAGCACGGCAAACGGGACGACACCGGCAGCGCGCCGCCGACGCAATCCCTCTACCAGCAATCCCGGCGCGCTGCGGGGCTGCTCGGGTGTTTCGAGATCCTCTGCAATGGTGGGATCATCAAACCTCAGACGACCGCTGGCCGGGCTCAGGCAGTAGCCCTTTTCGGTCACGGTCAGCGTCACAATCCGCGTCGAGGGTGCCTCCAATCGCTCCAGCAGAACAGACAAATCATCGGGCACCACCTCGCCGGCGCCACGTCCGGTGAACAGGGCTTCGCAAATCGCTGTAATCTCGCGCAGCGTCACATGTTCACGGTCACGATATTCCGCTACATGATAACGGCCCTGCTGCGCGCGCAAACCGGTAACCAGAGCGTGATTGGCACGCAGGTTGACACTGCAGAGCCCCCATTCACGCTGACCGGCTTCCAGACAGTGCTGTAGATAAACCGCCTGGTGGGCGCGGTGAAAGGCGCCCAGTCCCAGATGCACGATACCGATGCGCTCCGGCGCAGCTTCGGCCTCGAAATGTTCAACTTCCGGCATGACCACTGCCCCCGTTCGCTGCTTGCCGATACGTTCTTCTCATGACCGCGCAGGGTGACTTCGCATCCGCTATTGGCGGGCCGTTCGGTTCACGTCAGGACGCCGACCCCATGATCAGGTTCGGCAACCACAGTGATATCGCCGGAATGTAGGACACCAGACCCAGCACACAGAGATTGCAGACCAGAAACGGCACGATGGCGCGCGCTACTCGAGTCGTCTGCAGATTGCCGATGCCGGCAACCACAAACAGACAGACCCCGACCGGCGGCGTGGTCAGACCGATCATCAGATTAAGCACTGCCATGATGCCGAAATGCACCGGGTCCATGCCGACGCCGGTCGCCACCGCCAGCAGTGCCGGAAAGAGGATGATCAGGGCTGCGATGGTCTCCATGAAGGTGCCCACTACCAGCAGGATCAGGTTGAGGATCAGGATGACCACGAAGGGATTGTTGCTGATGCCAAGAATGCCACCGGCAATCATCTGCGGAATCTGTTCGCTGGTCAGTATCCAGCCAAACAGGTTGGCCAGCCCCACCAACAGCAGCAGTGCGCCCGAAGTCAGTACGGTCTCTACCAGCAGCCCCGGCAGGTTACGCAGCGTCAGTCCCTTGTAGATGAACATGCCCACCACCAGCGCATAGAGGCTGGCCACCACCGAGGCTTCGGTGGGCGTGAACAGCCCCCCGATAATGCCGTACAGAATGATGAAGGTCATCAGCAGGGCCCAGAAGGCGCTGCGGCCTTCACGCACCAGCGTTTTCAGTGACGCTCGCTCTTCCTTCGGATAGTTGCGGCGCACGGCGAGAATGTAGACCGTCACCATCATCGCCAGCCCGAGCAGAATGCCGGGCACGGCCCCGGCAAGAAACATCCGTCCCACCGAAATGCCGGAGAGCGAGCCAACGATGATCATCGGCACGCTGGGCGGAATAATCGGCGCCACAGTGGAAGATGCTGCCGTGACTGCCGCGGCAAAGGGCTTGTCGTAACCGGCGCGTGCCATCCCCGGAATCATCACCGAACCAATGCTGGCGGCATCTGCCACGGCGGTACCGGAAATACCACCGAAGATCATCGAGCCGCCTACATTGGCAAAGCCGAGGCCGCCCCTGATATGGCCCAGCAAAGCGTTGGAGAAGCGAATGATCTGCTCGGTGATATTGCCGGTATTCATCAGATTACCGGCCAGCACGAAACCGGGAATGCATAGCAGCACGAAGGAGTCGATGCCGCCATAGAGCTTTTGCGGCACGATGGTCAGCGGTATACCGGCGAGCATCAGATAACTCATCGATGCCAGCCCGAGCGCAAAGGCGATCGGGATACCGATCAGCAGCAGCACGCCGAATACTGCGAACAGCACCAGCACTTCCATGGCTTATGCCTCCCCGTTGGCGCGGATCGCGCCGCGCATGGCCAGCACTGCCTCAAGCAGACCAATCACGCTGTAGAACAGCACCAGCGCCAGCAGCACGGTCATCGATAGAAAAATCCAGATCATCGGGATGCCCAGCGTTGGAGAAGTCTGGAAGGCACCGATGCTGGCAAACTTCCAGGCAGGCGGCAGCGCCAGGATCGAGAATCCCCCCAGCAGGAGACAGACCAGACTCTGATAGAGCGCCTGTCCACGTCGACCCAGGCGATGATGAAACAGCTCAAGGGTCACGTGACGGCGTCGGCGCAGGATCAGTCCGGCACTCAGCGCCACCATCCAGATGAACAGATAGCGCGACAGCTCTTCGGTCCAGGCCAGCGTAATCGGGAGCATCAGTCGCGACACGATCTGCAATACCACGACCAGCACAATACCCAGCAGCGAAAGCGCCGAAAGCAGTGCAAACAGTCCATCCAGCCCGCGCATCAGGTAACCGGCCCAGCCCCCCAGCACGGGGACCTGGCCGGGATCGTTCTGCAAGGATTCAACGCTGTGTCGGGTATCCGTCATCTCGACCACTCGACCTCATCATATGACGACGGCCCGACGCGGACCGCCGTTGGCGTCGGTACAGCACTTACTGCTGCTGTTGCTGGATTTTTTCGTAGAGCTTGAGCTGCTCCCCGGAGAGCGCCTTGCGCACTGCCGGGCGCGCCTTCTCGGCAAAAGCCTGCTGGTCTACCTCGATGAACTGCATGCCATGATCCTTGAGCGTCTTCCTCAAACGCTGCTGATCCTTGACGAAAAGCTCATGCTCGTAGCTTTGCATCTGATCGGCAGCATTCATCACTACCTTCTGCAGATCCTCGGGCAGCTGATTGAACTTCTGCTGGCCGATCACTACATAGATCCAACTGCGCACGTGGTCGGTCATGTTCACGTACTTCTGCACTTCATCGAAGCTGGCACTCTCGATCAGCGACAGCGGATTCTCCTGGGCATCGATGGTGCCCTGCTGCAGCGAGGTGAAGACTTCACTGAACGCCATCGGCGTGGGTCGGGCGCCGAGTGCCTGCCAGGTCTTGACGAACAGCGGCACATTGGGCACTCGCAGCTTGAGCCCATCGAGGTCGGAGGGCTTGCGAATCGGCCGATTGGAGGTCAGCTCGCGCGGGCCGCGCTCGAACCAGGCAATCGGTAGCAACCCGGTCTTGTCGACCACCTGCTGTTTGATCTGCTCACCGATGGGGCCCTCGATGGTCTTTCTCATCTGCTCACTGGAATCGAACAGATACGGGACAGCCATCAGGGCGGCCAGCGGCGCCCAGTTCTGCAGACTCTCGCCGGTAATGGTCATATCGGCGGTGCCCAGCTGAATGGAGTTGATGACTTCCATTTCGCTGCCGAGCTGCTCGTTGGGATAAACCCTGACCGCGATGCGGCCATCGGAATTCTTCTCGACCAGCGATTTGAACTTCATCGCCGCCTTGTTCCAGACATTATCCTCGCTGGCCAGATGGCCGAACTTGAGCGTGTACTCCGGCGCCGCCTGGGCCATGCCGGCCCCCAGCAGCGTGGCAGCGGCCAGAGCGCCAACAGCCAGTTTCCTGCTCATGAATCGGGATAGGGACATGTCATGCTCCTGTTGGATTGCTGAAAACCATCGACATCAACGGGTCTGTTGGCAGCCATATCACGCCCGGCAACCTTCGCTTCGGCCTGATCCTGTACAAGCGATCACGAGTTGCTGCCCTCTTCGGATCTACCAGTGCCATAGCGTGCCGTCTTCGAGTCGGTTGACCGGCAGGCTGGCCCGGCGATAGGGAAATTTCGCAGCAAGCTGCTCATCAATATCCACCCCATGCCCGGGGACCTCGCCAGGCGTGAAATGCCCATCCTCGAAGCGATAGGCATGCGGGAAGACCGCT
Source organism: Kushneria phosphatilytica (assembly GCF_008247605.1). Taxonomy (NCBI): domain Bacteria; kingdom Pseudomonadati; phylum Pseudomonadota; class Gammaproteobacteria; order Oceanospirillales; family Halomonadaceae; genus Kushneria; species Kushneria phosphatilytica. The sequence goes on from NZ_CP043420.1 coordinate 2,741,844, forward strand.
TCGGTCTCCTCGCTGTGCGGCATGTACTCCTGTATTCCGAAGTTGGGCACCCAGCTGTCGAAGTGCAGTGCCGCCCCCATGCAGACCGGAGAGAGATCGGTGGGACCGTGAAAACCGGTACGCACGTGATAGAGCTCGGCCAGCTGAGCGATACGACGCACATGACTGATGCCACCGGCATGGGTCAGGGTGGCGCGAATGTAGTCGATCGATTGCGATTCGATCAGCTCACGGCAGTCATGAATCGAGTTGAACACCTCTCCGACAGCCAGTGGCGTGGTAGTGTGCTGCCGGATCAGACGGAAGGCGCTCTGGTTTTCGGCCGGTACACAGTCCTCCAGCCAGAACAGATGGTAGGGCTCGGCGAGCTTGCCCAGGCGCGCCGCCTCGATCGGAGTCAGGCGGTGATGGACGTCATGCAGCAGATGCAGCCCGTCACCGAAACGCTCACGCACCGCCTCGAACAGCTTCGGCACGAAGTTGAGATATTTCGCCGTATCCCAGACATGTTCGGCCGGCAGATCGGCATCGGCCGGCTCATAGCGCTCGCCAGCCCTCTTCGCCACGCCGTAGGTCGTAGCAATTCCGGGGATGCCGCACTGCACTCGGACGGCTCGATAGCCAGCCTCGACATGGCGTTCAACCTCCTCGAGACAGCCATCGATGTCCCGCCCGGTCGCATGACCATAAACCATGATCCGATCGCGGCTCTTGCCGCCGAGCAGCTGATAGAGCGGCATGCCGGCCGCCTTGGCCTTGAGATCCCACAGCGCCATGTCGACAGCGCCAATGGCACTCATGGTGACCGGCCCGCGCCGCCAGTAGGCGCCGCGATAGAGAAACTGCCAGATGTCCTCGATGTTGTGCGCATCACGTCCGATCAGCGCCGGCACCACGTGCTCCTCGAGATAGGCCACCACCGCCTGTTCACGGCCGTTGAGAGTGGCATCGCCGATACCGTACAACCCCTGGTCGGTTTCGAGCTTCAGAGTCACCAGATTGCGCCCGGGGCAGCAGACGATGATCCGAGCGTGAGTAATGCGCATGGCAGTATCCATCGTGTTCGGGTTGGCGAGTGTTGCCAATGAACCACGACATAATTGGCATACCAAATAGACATTGGTCTACCAGGGCTTTATTCGAGTTGTTATTTCCACTCCTTCGCAGACTCATGATATGGCAGTATCATGTCTCATATGGGAAGTAGCGCAGGAGATGGTGAATTGGTATACCAGGCGAGGACCCTGTCATGACACGCCAGTATCAGCGCATCGGTCGGATGATCGAGGCGGAGATCGAAACCGGCACGCTGGCGCCCGGCGATCGACTGCCAACCGAGCGCGACTATGCCGAGCGCTTCGGCGTGAGTCGCACCGTGGTGCGCGAAGCTTTTATCATGCTGGAGCTGGCCGGACAGGTCAGTGTGCGCAAGGGATCGGGCACCTATGTATGCGCCCGGGAGGAAGCACGCTATACCGGAGTAACCACATCACCGGTCGATGCCTTGCCGGAGGCCGATATCGGCCCCTTCGAACTGCTCAATGCACGCCAGGTGGTGGAAAGCGCCATTGCTGCCAGCGCAGCCCTGCTGATTCCCAAATCGGATCTGCGTCATCTTCAACAGCTGCTCGATGACGAGCGTCGCGCGCTCGATGAGCATCACAGCCGGAAGCTACCGCATGCCGACGCCGATGCGGCCGATCGCGCCTTTCATCTGGGGATCGCCGAAGCCAGTCAGAATACATTGCTGCACGAGATGGCGACCCAGCTCTGGGATCAGCGTCATCGCAGCGCCATGTGGCAGCAACTGCACAGCCATATCCTCGATTTTTCCTATCGGGAGAACTGGCTGGCCGACCATGACGTCATTCTGGCCCGGCTGCGCAAGCGTGACGGTGATGGCGCCCATCAGGCCATGTGGCAGCATCTGGAGAACGTCAAGACGACACTGATGACGCTTTCCGATACGGATGACCCTCGCTTCGATGGGTATCTGTTCAATTCGCACTGACAGCTTGTCAGGGCATTCGGTCAGCGTTCCGAGGCTGACCCACGGCTATGACATGGCCGGCATGTAACGGGGATCGATAATCGCACCCCGGTGCTGAATGACCGTTGCCGCCAGCCGATGCCCCTGGCGCGCGGCATCGGTGCTGCTGCCTCCCTGCAGGCGACAGGCCAGGTAGCCGGCGCTGAAGGCATCGCCAGCAGCCGTGGTATCCACTACCTGCTCGACCACTTCACCGGCGATCTCCTCGCGCCCCTGCGGCGTTACAACAATACAGCTTTGTGCGCCTCGCTTGATAACCACCTCATCGAGGCCGATCCCGGTATAGTACGCCAGCAGTTCTTCGACGCTGTCGATACCATACAGGGCCTGATCATCCTCGAAGGTTGCCAGCACCAGATCAACGTGTTCGAGCAGCGCCCGGTAGTGTCGTTGCGCCGTCGCTGTATCCGCCCAAAGTCGCGGACGATAGTTATTATCGAACACCACCCGAGCGCCATGTAGCCGTGCGCGAGCGAGCGCTTCCAGCAAACGTTCGCGACCGCTCTCGGTCAGAATGGCCAGCGTGATGCCGCTAAGATAGAGGGTATTGAAGTTCGCCAGCTGCGCCAGGCGGTGTTCGCCCTCGGCCTCGTCATCGAACATGAACCGTGCTGCCGCCTCGCTGCGCCAGTAGTTAAAATGGCGCTCCCCCGCTGCATCAGTTTCAATGACATAAAGCCCGGGCAGGCGGTTTTCCAGCCGGGCTGTCAGCGCATGGCCGATGCCTTCCCGCGCCCAGCAGGCCAGCATGGCCTCACTGAAGGTATCGTCACCGACCGCTGACACATACTCTATCTGCAGGGTTTGCTGATCGCAGAGGCGCGCCAGGTATACCGCCGTATTGAAGGTATCGCCTGCAAACCCCTGCCGAAATGTTTCCTCTCGACGACCGTGAAGCTCGATCATGCACTCGCCGATCAGCGCCATGGATTGATTCACTGCGTACTCCTGCAATTTCCGAAGCGTCCCGTGAACGCTACCCTTCACTCATGAGCATGATGATGAACAGACAAGGAGCCTGTCATCTCATGCATTCCTGACACACTCGCCACAAGGAGCGCCCATGGCCTCTGATTTCTGTCTGATTTTCGACTGCGATGGCACCCTGGTAGACAGCGAACCACTACTGGCCAGCGCGCTGGAGCACTCGCTGACCAAAGCAGGCCTTCCCTTCGAGGCACGCCGCTACATGGAAGAGTTCCGCGGCGTCCAGTTCGCCAGAATTCTGGCGGCAATGGAACAGGAGCATGGCATGCAACTCTCCGATGAGCACCGGGAGAGTACCGAAAATACCATGCGCATCCGACTGGAAGATCACATGCGCGCCTCGCTGGAGCCGATCGAAGGGGTGGAGACCACGCTGGCAACACTCGATCAGCCCTGTTGTGTGGCCTCCAATGGGCCATTACGCAAGATCCGGCTTTCGATGGAAACCAGCGGGCTCGGGCGATTTTTCGGCGACCGGCTTTTTTCCGCCTATGAAATCGGCACCTGGAAGCCTGATCCCGGTCTTTACCGGCATGCCGGAGAAGTCATGGGCTTCAACCCCGAACGCTGTGTGGTCATCGATGACGCGCCCGTAGGCGTGGAAGCCGGCATGGCCGCCGGTATGCATGTGGTCCACCTCAACCGCTTCAGTGACCGGGAATCGACACCAGAGGGCGCCTGGCCCATCGAACGCTTCGATCAGTTACCCGAGGTCATCGCACGCCTGCAACGCCGGCTCGATTCCACGGTCCAATAGCATTGGCGCGATAGCTTCCGCCTGTTCCCGGAAAAAGGAGATTCTGTCATGGCATCCGAAGAGCAGCGTCTGATCGATGATCTTTTCAATCGGCTGAAAAAGGCCGAGGAGAACACGGGCGAGCGAGATGATGAAGCCGAGCAGCGTATTCAGTCGCATGTGCAAAAGCAGCCTGCAGCGCCCTACTACATGGCACAGACCATTCTGATGCAGGAAGCCGCGCTCAAGCGGCTTCAGGCACGGGTGGAACGACTGGAGCACGAAGCCCGCGAACAGCGCTCCAGCGGAGGCTTTCTGGCCGGACTGTTTGGTGTCAGGGATGAACCGGCAGCTCATTCATCACAGCGCCGCAACGACACCTCACAGCAGACACCAGGCTGGGGCTCACGCGCCGAGCCCGGCCAGGGTCAGCGCGGCTTTGCCCAGGGCATGAGCGGTCGAGGCGGCGGATTTCTCGGTGGTGCCCTGCAGACAGCCGCCGGGGTAGCCGGTGGGGTCATGCTGGGCAATCTGATGATGGACATGTTCGGTCATCATCAGCCCGAAGAGATGGTCAATGTTATCGAGGATCCGAACGCTGGCGAGGCCAGCGCTGCCGGCGACGATATCGATGCGGGTAGCGCAGGGGCACCGATGGACGACGGCCTTGCCGGTGGCCCGGACGACAACACCGGGTTCGAAGATACCGATTTCGGTGGTATGCCGGGCTTCGACGACGATGGCTTCGACGAACTCTGAGTGTTCTGATCGCGTGCTACCCATGAAGGCCCTGCCGTCGTTCGGGGTAGCGCTTCCGCGCTCGGAGCGGGGTGGACAACTCGGGGTTCACCCCGTAACATATGCGCCGCTCGGAGAGGTGGTCGAGTGGTCGAAGGCACCGGTCTCGAAAACCGGAGCGGGTTCACGCCCGCCGAGGGTTCGAATCCCTCCCTCTCCGCCACTGTATTAAAGAGAAGAAAACCGGCTTTAATAAGCCGGTTTTTTAATGTGTGACACATACCGGCGATATACCTGTCAGCACAGCTTGTCGGTCCCCTGGCCGCACGCCCGATCATTGACAGGAGAGGCAGATCTGCCGGATATGCCGATCATCCGTCCCACAGCAGCCTCCGAACACGTTGAGGTGCGGGAAACGTGCTAGCAGGCGGCCATACTCGGCACCAAGCGTTTCAGGATCTCCTGCATCGAGCGCTACCGCCTCATCCAGTTCGGCATGACTCTTCTTCGAAGCATTGCAGCGCAATCCACGCAGTCGCTGTATCCATGGCTCATTCGTCAGCACCTCCGCAAAGTGGCTCGGATGAGCGCAGTTGATCATGTAATAGGCAGGTACGCTGCCGGTCTCATTGTCGACTTGTTTAATCGCCTCGGCCAGCGTCTCGCCAGTCGGCAGATGGCCGTCGGTTTCAACGGTGAACGATATCACTACCGGCACGTCCTCGGCCTCGGCGGCGCGCGTGATACCTACTGCCTCCGTTACACTGGTCATGGTAATGGCAGTTATCATGTCAACATCCGCGCCAACCAGGACCCGTAGTTGATCAGCATGATACGTCCGGGCTTCGTCGGCAGTCATGACCCGGCCAGGATCATAGCCATCTCCCCGGGGACCGATACAGCCGCTGATCACACAAGGCGTGGCCGAGGTCTCACGCGCCTTGCGCAGCTCGTGAAGCAGCTCGATTGCCCGGCGATTCGCCATATCCAATTCGGTGCTCGAGTAGCCCAGCGCCCTGCCCCAGTCCGGGCTCGATCGCCAGGTTGCACTTTCGAAGATAAACCCGGTGCCGAACTCTCGAGCAATGTCGACGTGTCGCCGGAAGTAGTCGCGCAGCACTTCAGTACCCGCTGCATCCTTCAGCAGATGAAATGCAGCAAAACAGGGCAGCTCCAGCCCCTCCTGAAAGATCAGAGTGGTCTCGAGGCCTGAATCAGTCAGAAACAGTCCGCCGTCAAGTTGTGGCAGATGATATCTGTATTTCGCCATGACATCGCTCCTCCCGGAAGTGATGAAAGCGCCTGGAAGCACCAGTGGTAGCGGGGTATCCTGCAGGGTGACACCTTAAGCGTCTTTCACTTCATAAGGCGTGAGGATGAACCTCACGATGTGAGGTGCTGGTGATGAATTCCAAAGCCTCTGAACCACACATGGCACCGGTGGTCGCCATCCTGCTATTCGAGCAGGGCGGGACGCCGCCCGGCCACACCGCCCTCGCCCGCGCCGTCGGCGAACGCCTGGTCTACGAACTGGAGCGTTCCGGCATAGTCGAACTGGTGCTAACGCCTGATCAACCTCCATCTCGGCTGGCAGTACTCCCGCATAACACCGACTACCTTCTGATCGCTCGCCTGCGAATCAAGTCCGATCTACCGCACATCGCACTGACACTGATCTCGGGGGCCGATACGGCGCCGTTATGGCACGAAGCCCTTAACGATACGATTCAGTCGCCCTTCAATGCTGCCAACGATGCAGTACCACGGCTTGCAACTACCCTGGCTGCCATCATTCGAAGCGATTTCCATCGCCGCCTTCGCTCCGGTGTATCAACTACTGACCTGGCTATGCGATATATGCCCCTGTCTGGCCCCCGCCTTCCCGTTCGACTTCGGGGTCGACCAAACGAAGCACAGCATGCGCAGCTCATCAGGGAAGCGAACAGCTGGTGGGCCGAATTTTCCGGGGTCCTGGCTCCGCTCTCCCACCTGAAAGGACTGGAGGATATTGCGCGTCTGCTGGCGCGGCCGGGAGAACCCCTGCACTGCCTTGAGCTGACTGGTCGAATCGAGACCACGCCCGGCGCTGCCATACTGGATGAGCGCAGTCGTTGTGAAATCGGATGCCGCCGGCTTGCGCTTCAGACAGCGCTGGCCGAAGCGGAGGGCATGAACGACCTGGGCCGTGCCCATGCGCTACGCAGCGAACTGGATCAACTGAGCGAAGAGCTCTCAAAGGCGCTGGGGCTCGATGGTCGCAAGCGGCGACTGGGAGATGCTGCAGAGCGGGCGCGTTCCACCGTGACATGGAGGATTCGTCATGCCATTCGCCGAACAACGACGGTGCATCCGGCGCTTGGCAGACATCTGGCGAATTCGGTACGCACTGGACTGTTCTGTAGCTATCTGCCGGAACGGGAAATCCAGTGGCGGATCCGGGACCTCCCATAAGCGGGTTGCCACCTGACAGCTGATCGGCGAATGCCACCCGAACATCCCACCTTCGGCAGGCACCACCACAGTGCTCGCCTTTATCGCTCGGGGAAATTTCGGCTGTAGCACTGGATTGTCACTACAATGTGACTATACTTGTCCACTCGGTAAGTCAGTAAGCAGGCGGTGATACTCATGACGGACTTTCTCTGGCGAATGGCCCCCTCCCTGCTGCTGCTGGCGCTCTCGATGCTCGCCCTGCTGGGTATGAGAATCGGGGATCGACGCAGACAGCAGCAACGCGACAAGTAACTGCCTCATCTGCCGGTGCGGTATCCGGCAGGGAAAAGGTACCAGGGGCCTTCGGGCCCCTTTTTCATGTCACACCAGCTTTTCCAGCCGCTCGTTCATGATACTGATTTCCGTTTCCAGCTCGAGCAGTTCGCGATTGCGTTCTGCCAGCAGGTCACTGTGCTCCCGAGTATCATCCTGCCCTGCCAACTCGGAAATCTCGCTACGGATACGCATGGCATCCCGATTCACGGTAGCAATGGCCTGTTCCAGTGCCTGCCGGCGCTGAATAACAATTTCGCTGGCAATTTCACGGAACACCGGGTCCTCATCACCATGGCGATGGAAAGAAGCCATCAGTTGCCAGGCAATATCCAGATAATGCGCGTCATAATCGCTCAGATCTCGAGCTCGCCATTGATAGGCATGACTGTTGTAGAGAGCGAGGGTCAGATCGCGTAGCGATTCCACGGCGGGGTCGTGTTCGTTAAGCAGGAACGTCCTGTGCTGCTCGAAGGGATTCATCGCTGTGTTCCATGTTGGCGGGGGGCCAATTAAACATATTTTCACGCCGCGTTACATCACTGGATAGCCTGCCAGCGTCCATTTTGTTCAAAACCCACTCATGAAGTGATGTCCAGTCACGCTCGCAGAAGTATTGGCGCGGGGGATTACTGATGGTCCGGAAGCACGAGGTCACAATAATCCTGCCCACTGAGCTCTCGAAAGTCTGTTGAGCCATCCAATTCGGATGTGTACTTTCAAAATGATCGATCAGGGTTCCATGCCCCATCTGGGGCTGGATGAAAAGGGAACATGGTGAGGTGTTTCGACGAACGACCAAGACCATGACTGCCCCCGCAACTGTAAGCGAGTAGTGCGCTTCAGCATGCCACTGGCACCGTGCCGGGAAGGCGAAGCCATAACAACCGCGAGTCAGGAGACCTGCCCTGATCGGCCGCGCCACTTCGGCGAATCGTCAACCTGTCCTGCACGGTGGGTGCAGTGAGGATAATCCCATGCATATTGAACCGGGCGTTGTTACAGGCGCCAAAATCCTGCTCAGTTATGGTACGGCTGTCGGGGCGCTGGGTCTGACCAGCAGAATGGCTCTGGAGACGCTGCGCCATGATGGGGGTGCAGTCGCCTTGCTGGGGCGCAGTGTCATTACCACCCTGCTGGTCTTCTGCTTCTTCCAGATATTGCCCCATCAGCCCGTAGGGGTGTCCGAAGTGCACCTTATTCTGGGCTCGACACTGTTTCTGATGTTCGGTGCCGGTCCTGCGGCCATTGGGCTGGCACTCGGCCTGCTGCTTCAGGGACTGCTTTTTGCACCGTTTGATCTGCCCCAGTACGGCATGAACGTTACTACCCTGCTGGTTCCGCTCTGGGGGCTCAGATTACTGGCCGCGCGTCTCATTCCTGCGCATACCCGCTATGTGGATGTCACCTATCGTCAGGCGCTGGCACTCTCGAGCGCCTACCAGGGGGGCATTGTAGCCTGGGTTACCTTCTGGGCACTTTATGGCGAGGGCTTCACCGCCGAGACGCTGGTTGGCGTAGGTACCTTCGGGATGGCCTACATGTCGGTCATTCTGCTTGAGCCATTGATCGATCTGGGTGTGCTGGCCGGTGCCAAAAGTCTTTCACATGTCACACACCATCCACTGTTCACTCGTCGGCTGCGTCAGGCGGCGCTCTGAATCGCGTACCCCATACGCTGATCCCTGGGGGCGGCTCGCCAGGGCCGCCCTTGTTCATTCGGCCAGGCCTCCGGGGGATCGGTTACATTTCGACCCATGGGGCGTTGACCCGTTGATGGAAACTGCCACTCTGGAGCTGACAGGAGAGATGCCACACCCCGGACAGGAGGAAGCAATGAGCGAACTGGCCCATCAGCAGTGCATCGCCTGTCGCCGCGATGCGCCCCGAGTGAGTGTGGAAGAGATCAATGAACTCAAACCGGCCATTCCCGAATGGCAACTGGTGGAGAGACATGGTATCCAGCAGCTGGAGCGGCTTTATACCTTCAGTGATTTTCGTCAGGCACTCGAATTCACCTGCCGGGTTGGCGAGCTGGCCGAGCAGGCCGGACATCATCCGGCGCTGCTGACCGAATGGGGCCGAGTTACGGTCACGTGGTGGACTCACAAGATTCACGGTCTACACCGCAACGATTTCATCATGGCGGCGCGAACCGACGAACTGATCGAGCGGTAAGTACCTGTTGTGTCACATATCGACCACGCCTCAGGGCGTGGCCGTCCCGGGCGCCTCGCTGGCATCGCTGCGCTGCGGCTGGACCGGTTGAAGAATCGGCTCACGAGGCGCATGCAGCGGTGAACCATTACAATCGAGTGCTCTCAGGGCACCGCTTTCGAGCAGCTGGAAGGAGAGACAGGGCGCTCCGGAGGTATCCGGGTCCAGCCGAAAGATCGTGGCCTTCGGATCCGTCAGACTCCCCTTTTCAATTGTCCAGTCGCCGGTACGACTGGTCTTCGGCCCATCCTGTTGGCCGTTGAGGCTCTGCTGATCGATCACATAGCCGGCAGGCAGCCCCGTAACGCCAGAGCGCATCAGAATCAGCCGGGTTTCCAGGCCCTGACAATCCACACAGGGGAGCACACCCTGCCAGGCATCCGACATCGTCAGCGACACCGGCGCCTCCTTGACCTGCTGATCGGGGGAGTGTGTCGTGCCGGCACATCCTCCGAGCCCTAGTGCAATACACAACCCACCAAGGGCAATCGCGCGCCTGGATGACTTCATGATGCTCTCCTTGCAATGATGATATGAATGGCGAATCGTCAATTCGTGTAAAGGCGCAACCAGTGCGCAGCATCCGCCAGCATTTCCCGACCCCGATCAAGCACGCCATCCATGCAGATGCAGGCGTGAATGGTGCCGGGGTAGCACTTCTGCGTCACCATGACGCCGTGCCGGGCCAGGCGCCATCCATACACCTCTCCTTCATCGCGCAGCAGATCGTGTTCGGCAGTAGCCAGAAAGGCCGGTGGCAGACCCGCAGGATCGGCCGTATAGAAGGGAGAGAGACGCACATCGTACAAGTCATGTCCTGCGGCATAGGCCTCCATATACCAGCGCATACCGGCCAGCGTCAGACCGTAACCTTCGGCATGCTGCCTTCGGGAGGGCGAATCCGGCGCGACATCACCCCGGGTACAGGGATAGATCAGCAACTGACCGGCCAGGGCCAGCTCGGCGCGATCCCGCATCTGCTGCGTCATGACTGCAGCCAGACTGCCGCCGGCACTGTCGCCACCCACGATAATTCGTTCAGGATCGATATCGAAACCGTCGGCATCGTGATACAGCGCTGTCAGCACACTCATGCAATCCTCCAGCGCCGCCGGGAAGGGGTGCTCCGGCGCACGTCGATAATCGACTGCCACCACCTGCACGCGCCCGGCATCCGCCAGATGGCGACAGACCACATCATGGGTATCAAGATCACCGGTCACGAAGCCGCCACCGTGACAATAGATCAGTAGCGGCGATGGTGTGTCGATATCCTCTGGTCTGTACCATCGCACTCCGACCCCGGCGATCGTACGATCCTCAACCCGGGCCATCTCTCGGCCCGTGCCAGCAAAGACCCTGGTCCGCTCATGCTGCAGTGCACGCAGTTGTTCAACGGATGGCTGCAGTGGCAGATGCGCTCCCATTCGAGCCATGTGCTCCAGTACCCGACGTGCCTGAATATCCAGCGACATGCCCTTTTCCTGGTTGCATATCCGACAGTTACCGACCGTTCGTGATTCGGCCGCCCTGCCCCCAGGATAGACGAGCCGACAGGGAAAGACACCCGCCAGTCTGATACGGCGAAACCATCATGGCTGGTGCTGATCTACTAAACTGCCCACTTTGATCCCGAACGGCAGTGTCATCATGCAATGGTATCCCCTGAAGCTCTCTACTCCTCTGGCGCGCCAATGTTTTGGCGGCGAGCGGCTGCGCACCCGACTGGGCAAGGCGATTGATACTCAAAAGCGAGTGGCCGAAGCCTGGGAGGTCAGTGATGTCGAAGGCGCCAGCGCCCGGATTGAAAATGGTGAACTGGCGGGGCTGTCGCTCCACGATGTGTTCGAACAGCATAAAGAGGCATTGATGGGTCCACACTGGCAGGGACCGCCTCACTTCCCGCTGCTCTACAAGTTCATTGACGGTACCGGCATGTTACCGGTGCATGTACATGCCGATGACGACACCGCGCGCCGTCAGGGCATCTGGCATCATGGCAAGACCGAAGCCTGGCATATCCTCTGGTGTGAACCTGGCGCCACCCTGCTGCTGGGTGTGAAAGCCGGCGTGACTCATGAACGGTTGCGGGAAGCGCTGTTGGCACAGGACTACGATACCGTCATGCACCGCTACTCGCTTCGTCCTGGTGATACCTTTTATGTCCCGGCCGGCACCCTGCACTCCTTCGGCCCGGGCGTGGTGCTGGGAGAAATCCAGCAGACAGCCGACATCCTCGAGCAGGCGATGCCATGGGAGATGGCCGATGGAGCCCCTCTTTCGCAGGAACAGTGGGAGGCCAATATCGAGGCCACACTCGGTCAGCTCAATCTCGACCAGCAGAGTCAACCGCACCCGGGGCTGGTCATTCATGACGGTGAGCATATCGAGCGCCGGTTCTGCTGCGCCGGTCCATGGTTCGCCATGGAGCGTATCGTATTCACCCGGGGTTATCGCCGTTCATTCGATCGGGCAGTGCTGCTCAGCAACCCGGATGCGCCGATCACCGTGCGCTGGGCCAACGGAGAGACGCAATTGCCACGCGCCGAAAGCCTGCTGCTCCCGGCAGCCCTCGGGGAGATCGAACTGGTCGGCAAGGGCGATGTCCTGATGCATTATGAACCCGACCTGGAACACGACGTTGTCGCGCCACTCATGGCTGCCGGTTACAGCCAGCATGAGATCGAACAGTTGGGTGATATCGGGGTCCGCTGATACCGGCAAAGCGACTGATGTCTCTGGGGCCATGCGCTACCGTCGAGTCAGCCTGCCAATAGCGTAAAGCGCTCGGCAGGGCACTCGGCGAGCGCATTCAGTGCCGGCCGGGCAAAGAAATACCCCTGTTGGCGCGTGACGCCATGATCACGCAACCAGCGCGCCTCCTCGACCACTTCAATGCCCTCGGCGATCAGGCCGATACCCAGTTCACCGGCCAGTGCAATGGTGTTGCGCACCAGCGCCTGGCGCCGCGAATCACGATGGATGCCACGAATCAGCTGAAGATCGAGTTTGAGGGTGTCCGGCGTCAATTCGACCAGCAGATCGAGATTGGCATGACCGCTGCCAAAATCATCCAGCGACGTATGAAAGCCCATCTCCCGATAGGCCTCGACGATATGGCGGAGATGACCGCGATCACGAATACGTTCCGTCTCGGTGATCTCGAAGTTGAGCCGATCAACATGCCAGTTCAGTCGGTTGGCGGTGTCCAGAGTATTCCGGATACAGGCCGTCGGCTCATAAACCGCATTGGGCAGGAAGTTGATCGACAGGTTGACCGACATTCCAAGATCGCTGGCAAGCTCGATGGCACGTACCCGGCAGGCCTGATCGAAGCGGTAGAGCAGTCGATCATCCACCCGGGACAGAATGCTCAATGCCGACTCCCCACGGGGGCCACGCACCAGTGCCTCGTGCGTGACAATACGTTTTTCCTGCACATCCACGATGGGTTGAAAAGCCATGGTAAAGGCAAAGGGTAATTCGGTATCACATCGCTTACAGTGACCGGCGACCCGGGCACAATTGGCCATTGCGTCCACTCCAGTACAGATCCCTTGATCCGGTATGGACCAATATACCGGCACAGCGCCGGCGTCTATCTTCGAATTAACGGCTAACTGCCCTCAAACGTTAGGTCAAACAGCCCTGCCCTCACCGTTCGTGCGTCTTCCATGACAAGGAGAAAAGTCATGTCCCTGCGCTGCGCCATTCTCGATGACTATCAGCGAACTGCCCGCTCCCGGGCCAACTGGCAGGCGCTCGAAGATCGCATCGATATCACGGTTTTCAGCGATCATCTGGCACAGGACAGCGCCGTCATCGCGCGACTGAGGCCCTTCGACATTCTGGTTATCATGCGTGAGCGGACCCCCCTCACTGCCGAGCGGCTGGCAGGACTGCCGAATCTACGGCTGATCGTGACTTCAGGGATGCGCAATGCCGGGATCGATCTCGTGGCCGCTCGCCAACTCGGCATCACGGTCTGTGGCACCGGGGGCGACAGTCGCCCGCCGACCGAGCTGAGCTGGGCCCTGATCCTCGGCCTGGCACGCCATCTGACCACCGAACACACCGCCATGCGCACCAACGGGCCCTGGCAACAAACGGTCGGCATGACCCTCGCCGGACGTACCCTCGGACTGGTAGGGCTGGGCAATATCGGCGCTCGCATGGCGCGCATCGCACAGGCCTTCGAGATGCCTGTCATGGCCTGGAGCGAACATCTCACCCGGGAGCGCTGCCATGAATTCAATGTCACGCTCGCTTCATCGCTGAGTGAACTGCTCGAACGCAGCGATATCGTCTCGCTCCATCTCAAACTGAGTGATCGCACCCGCGGTCTGCTCGGTTCCGACGAGATCGCCCGAATGAAACCTTCGGCGTTGCTGATCAACACTTCGCGCGCCGCAATCGTCGATCAGCAGGCGATGATTCGAGCACTGGAGCACGGCACCATTGCCGGCGCCGGGCTGGATGTGTTCGAGCAGGAGCCACTGCCTGACGATCATATCCTGCGGAGGCTATCCAATGTTCTGACCACCCCTCATCTTGGCTATGTCGCTGATACCAACTACACCACCTACTTTCGTGAAGCGGTCGAGGATATAGAAGCCTTTCTGGCCGGTACGCCGATTCGCGAACTCGCCTGATGCCATGGCATCCATCGGGCGATGGCGTCACAATGAGTCCGATGAGTTTTATCGCAAGCGAGGCAAGCATGGCATTTCAGGTCTATGTGGATGGACAGGAAGGCACCACCGGTCTCAGGCTGATCGACTATCTGACCGGTCGCGATGATATCGAACTGCTGCGCATCGACAGTGAGCGCCGTCGCGACCGCGACGAACGAGCCCGCTTGCTCAACAATGCCGATATCGCCTTTCTCTGTCTGCCGGATGATGCCTCGCGCGAGGCCGCAAGCCTGGTCGAGAACCCCGACACCTGCATCATTGATGCCAGTACCGCCTTTCGCACGGACCCGGAGTGGGTCTATGGTCTGCCGGAGCTGGTTCCCGAGCAGCGCGAACGTCTTCGCACCGGCAAGCGCATTGCCAATGTCGGCTGCCACGCCAGCGCCTTTATCATGCTGGTGCGTCCGCTGGTCGACGCCGGCATACTGCCACCGGATTATCCGCTTTCGGCCTTTTCACTGACCGGCTACAGCGGTGGTGGCAAGCGCATGATCGCCGAATACGAATCAGGCGGCAGCAGCGAGCAGCTCGCCGCACCTCGCCCCTATGCCCTGAATCTGGCACACAAGCATCTGCCGGAGATGCGGCTTCACGGGGGCCTGACGCGCGATCCGGTCTTCAACCCGGTGGTCGGCCCTTTCCTGAAAGGACTCGCTGTCACCATCCCGCTGCATGTCGCCGAGTTGGCCCCAGGCACGAATGCCACCACGCTCCACGCCATCTACCGCGACCGTTACGGCGACGAACCGTTCATGCGTGTCATGGCGCTGGATGACGATGAGCACAACCTCGATCGCGGCTTCTTCGACGTCCAGGGGTGTAACGATACCAATCGGGCTGATCTGTTTGTCTTCGGCGGTGCCGAACGGCTCAATCTCACCCTGCGCATGGATAACCTTGGCAAGGGCGCTGCTGGCGCTGCCGTGCAGAACATGAACATCCATCTCGGCCTTGACGAGACGACCGGCCTGACCCGCACCACGACCTGACCATCCGGCCATTGCCGCCCTGCGTCCCCGCCGGGCGGCACCGATTTCCTCGTCATCTGCGCAAAGTGCATTACGCTGTGGTCAGAAGCGGTGAAAACACCGATATTCATTGCGACCACAAGGCGAGCGTCATGGCACAGGATGAAACCCGGGATTACGCATCCGCTCCGGCGGCCGACAACACCACCATGTTTTTGTTCGGCGCCAGCGGCGATCTGGCCAAGCGGCTGCTGATTCCCTCCCTGTACAACCTCGATCGGGAAGGATTGCTCGACCCGAACATGGAAATCGTCGGCGTTGATATCAGCGAAGGCGACGATGACAGTTTTCGTGACAGTCTGACCGACTTTATTGCCGAAAAGGCGGCCGACAAACATGCCGAGGGCGGCGGCAATGGACTGGACGAGACGCATTGGCGCGAGTTCTCGCAACGGTTGCACTACATGCAGGGTGATTTCACCGAGGACGAGACCTTCCAGCGGATCGAGGAGTACATCGGACAGCGTGAGGGCAAGAACGCGCTGTTCTATCTGGCCACGGCCCCCCGCTTCTTTGCTGAAATCGCGGAAAATCTGGGGCAGGCCGGATTGCTGAAGGAGAGCAGTGATAGCTATCGGCGGGTCGTGGTCGAGAAGCCCTTCGGTCGTGATCTGGAATCGGCTCGCGAGCTCAATGCCCGTCTGCTCTCCGTGATGCAGGAAGAGCAGATCTATCGTATTGATCATTTTCTGGGCAAGGAGACCGTCCAGAACATCTTGGTGGCTCGCTTCGCCAACGTGCTGTTCGAACCCTTCTGGAACAATCACTATATCGATCATATCCAGATCACGGCCGCCGAGACAGTCGGTGTCGAACAGCGGGCTGCCTTCTATGACAAGAACGGCGCCCTGCGCGACATGGTGCCCAATCATCTCTTCCAACTGCTGGCCATGGTCGCCATCGAGCCCCCGGCCTCCTTCAGTGCCGACGCCCTGCGCAGCGAAAAGGCCAAGGTGCTGGGCGCTATCCGACCGTGGTCAAAGGAGGATGCCCGGGACAATTCGGTACGCGGTCAATACCGGGCCGGCAATATCAAGGGTGAATCGGTTCCCGGCTACCGTGAAGAGCCCGGTGTGGACGAGAACAGCAATACCGAAACCTATGCCGGCATGAAAGTCATGGTCGACAACTGGCGCTGGGTCGGTGTGCCCTTCTATCTGCGTACCGGCAAGCGCATGAGCGCCCGTGATACCGAAATCACCATCTGCTTCAAGCCGGCGCCTTACGCCCAGTTCCGCAACACTGACAATACCAATGTCGATCAGCTCGGCTCCAATTACCTGGTGATCCAGATCCAGCCCAACGAAGGGCTCTGGTTCGACTTCCAGGCCAAGCGCCCCGGGCCGACACTGGATATGGATACCATCAAGATGGGCTTCGCCTACAAGGACTTCTACGACCTGCCGGCGACAACCGGCTATGAAACGCTGGTCTATGACTGTCTGACCGGCGACCAGATGCTGTTTCAGCGGGTCGACACCATCGAGAACGGCTGGCGTGCCGTACAGCCTTTCCTGGATGCCTGGGAAGAGGATGACAGCGTTGACGGCTACGCAGCCGGCGAGGATGGCCCCGAAAGTGCCCACGAGATGCTCCGGCGCGACGGCCGTGAATGGCACAAGGTTGGTGAAGTCACCGGCCCCGGCAAGGCGCCGATCCCCGGTGGACAGCGACGCAAGTGAATTTCTCGCCAGGAGAGCCGAATTGAGCGAAGTGCACCACTGCCAGTCTCTGGAAGAGGTACGCCAGCATATCAACCGTATCGACCATGAGATCGTCGCCCTGATCGCCGAGCGCGGCCAGTATGTCGATCAGGCAGCCGGCTTCAAGCGCGATGAGCAGGAAGTAAAAGCGCCTCAGCGCGTTGAGCATGTCATCGCAAGGGTGCGCACCATAGCTGGAGAACAGCAGGCTGACCCCGAAGTGGTTGAGAAGGTTTATCGAGCCATGATCTCGGCCTTCATTGAGGCCGAGATGCGTACCCACCAGGGCCACAACGACTGATTGCTTTCGTGATCAGGCAGAAAAACAGGGAGGGCGCGCCCTCCCTGTTTCGTCAACCCGAAAACCGGACACGTCAGCGGCCCTTCTGCAGAACCGCTTCTGCCGTGTACCAGGGTTATTGATCCAGCTCGTCCCGCCAGGAATGCTGTGGCACAAAACCAACCAGACGGCGCGCCTTCCCATTGCTGTAAAAGGTCTCGAACTCACCCATCTGGCGCTTGAGCGGCACCTCCGGGTAGAAACGCTCGATCACCTCGGCACTGGTCAGACCTACCGATAGATCGTCATTGGCCACGTTGAACACCTGATAGCCCAGTCCGTCCGTTTTCAGACAGCAATCGACCATCCGGCCCAGGTCGCGGGCATCGATATAGGCAAAAATGTTACGGCGGCGCAGGGCAGGATCATCCATGAACGCCGGAAACTTCTCGCGATACTCATGGGGTTCGATCACGTTGTTGATGCGCAGACCGTAGATATCGATACCCGAACGCGCCTGAAAGGAACGCGCGGTGACCTCGTTGACCACCTTGCTCATGGCGTAGCTGTCCTGCGGAACAGTGGGGTGGTCTTCATCCACCGGCAGATATTCCGGTTTTTTCTCACCGTCGGCAAAGCAGATCCCGTAGGTGGTTTCGCTGGAGGCGAAAATGACCTTGGGAATACCCAGTTTGGTAGCGGCATCCAGTACGTTGTAGGTGCTCAGTGTATTGATGCGCCAGGTCTCATTGTCCGGCCGGTGCAAAATGGCCGGTATGGCCGCGAAATGGACGATGGCATCGTAATGTGGCACGCCAGTGCCCGGTGTCAGCTCATCAAGGCTGGCGTAGGCCCGGCAGGCGTTGAAGACCTGACCTGCGTCGGTCAGATCGGTGGTCAGGTGCGCGATACCGGGCGTGTCGGACATCGCCCAGTCCAGATTGGTGACCCGGTGGCCCTGATCGCGAAGATAAGCGGTCGCATGACGGCCGGCCTTGCCGCTCCCACCCGTAAACAGAATGCGCATGAGGTGTCCCGATTGATGAAACGATCATGACACTCTAGCAAGGAACGAACTGACCCGCCGCCAGCACCAGGCCTCTCTGCGCCCTATGCCACCAGCTTTTTCAGTGCAAACCCGGCAATGGCGGTGTCCTGCACCCCGGTACCGGTCAGGTCGCAAACGGTGATCTGGTCAGATGAGGTACGCGGTCCCTGACCGGAGGCAATCACCCGGCCCAGCTCAAGCACCTCGAAAGGCGGGACATGGCCGGCGTATGCCTTGAGTTCGCCATTGTGCTCGCTCTGGGCGCGCGTATCGGCCACAAAGGTATCGGCCCGTTCCATCACTGAAGTATCCAGTTCGCGCTTCTCGGGGCTGTCAGACCCCATGGCGGTGACATGCACGCCTTTGGGCAGATGGGCGCCATCCAGTATCGGCCGTTTCGCCGGCGTCGTGGTCACGATGATATCGGCGTCACGGCAGGCTGCAGCGATATCGTCATGCACATTGACGCTCAGACCGTAGTCACGGCGCATGCGCTCGGCATAACCTTCTGCCTTGTCACGATCCCGAGCCCAGACATCAAGCGTGTCGATATCGCGCACCAGTTTGAGCGCTGCAATCTGCAACTCGGCCTGAACACCGGCCCCCAGTACAGTGGCACGACGACTGTCGCTTCTGGCGAGATGTTTCGCTGCAATGGCCCCCGCCAGTGCGGTACGCACATCGGTCAGATACCCCTCGTCGAACAGTACCGCCTCAACCAGCCCGGTCTTCGCCGAGAAAACGATCATCAACCCGTTGAGGCTGGGCAATCCAAGCTTCGGGTTATCGAAAAAACCGGGACTGACCTTGATGGCGAAACTGTCGTTACCACGAATATGAGCCGTTTTGACGTCGACTTCGCCGTTGGACTCCTCGATCGGCATCGACAGGATGGGCGGCTGAACCACGCTGCCCTCTCCGAGCGCCCGAAAACCGGCCTCGACCGCCGACAGCGCCTCGTGATCGAGCTGCACCACCGCGCTGATCTGTTCGCGATTGTAGAGTTCCACACTGCCTCCCTGCTGTTCGATAAACTGTCAGTCAGCGGCCATGTCGCGGGCACGCATGAAAGTATCGGCATCGATACCATTGCCGGAAACAATCAGCGCCACCCGCTGGCCGCGGATATCGAGACGATGCTCTTCCAGAGCAGCCACGCCGATTGCGGCCGCTCCCTCTACCAGCATCTTCTCCTGTTCGAAAAAGTGCACCATGGCCCGCGCGATAGCGGGCTCGGACACCTGGAAATGACGATCCATGACCTCGCGCACCAGTGCGAAGGTCACGCGATTCTCCAGACCAATGCCGCCTCCCAGCGAATCTGCCAGACTCTCCTGCTCTTCGACGGCCACCGGATGGCCGACCGCCAGGCTCTCGATCATTGCTGCCCCGGCCATCATGCTGATGCCATTGACCTGTACTGCCGGATTGATGCCCTTGACCGCACGGCCAATGCCCCCCAGCAGCCCCCCGCCGGAAAGACCGATCAGCACCTGATCCAGCTCGGGCAGATCCTCCATCAGCTCCAGGCCGATGGTACCCTGCCCGGCGGTAATCAGTGGGTCGTCGAACGGCTCGATCAGCGCCATGCCCTCCTCGTCCACCAGCCGGCGCGCCTCGACAAAAGCGTCGTCCTGTGAACGGCCGATGACTCGCGCTTCGGCCCCCAGCGCCTCGATCGCTGCCACCTTGTTGCGCGGTACCAGCTCGGAAACGCAGATAATCGCCCGTGCGCCCAACCGGGCAGCCGCCCAGGCCACAGCCCGACCATGATTGCCGGTCGAAGCGGTGGTGACGCCACGCTCAAGCTGAGCCGAGTCGAGTGCCGCAATGCAGTTGAGTGCACCACGCAGCTTGAAGGCACCAGTAGGCTGCAGCGTCTCGAGCTTGAGATAAACCTCGGCTTCGAAACGCGCCGACAGCGCATGAGAGCGAATCAATGGTGTTCTCGCTGCCTGCCCGGCGATTCGGGCACGAGCAAGATAGATATCGTGAAGGGTCACGGGCAGATTGCGGGACATGAGACTCCCTGAAGGCCTCGGGCAATGGCCGGTAAATATCGGATCAGAGGCTCACCGCAACCCCCCCTCATGGGGCTGCGGCAAGCATGCTTCATACCGGAAGAGGGTGCTGCGAGCGACAGGTCTCTCAGCTGCCACTGTAGCTTGGCATGTTCCCCAGGCAGTAGTACTTGGTATCAAGGTACTCCTCAAGGCCGGCATGCCCTCCTTCGCGGCCCAGGCCGGACTGCTTGACGCCACCAAAGGGGATCGGAGCGCCGGTCATCTTCATGGTATTGACGCTGACCATGCCGTAATCGAGTCCGCGCATCATCTTCCAGATTCGACGCACGTCGTTGCTGTAGACATAGGCCGCCAGGCCATATTCGGTATCATTGGCCGCGCGGATCACTTCATCATCGTCATCAAAAAGGCAAACGCCAGCCACCGGTGCAAAATTCTCCTCACGGAAGATACGCATGCTGGAGGTGACATCGGCCATCAGGGTCGGCATGAAGAAGTTCGCGCCGGGTGCCATGGACTGATCGCCGGCAATCAGTCGTCCCCCTTTCTCCAGCGCATCCTCGACCAGCTCGTTGGCCGTATCCACGGCACGCTTGTGAATCAGCGGGCCGATGTCGACCTCCATCATGCCGCTGCCCACCTTGAGCGCTTTCATATGGACCGCAAAGCGTTCGAGGAAACGATCATAAATGCGTCGATGAACGAAAATCCGGTTGGCAGCCAGGCAATCCTGTCCGGCAGTCTGAAACTTGGCGGCTACCGCATGGGCAGCTGCCTCGTCGATATCAACATCATCGCAGACAATGAAAGGCGCATTACCACCAAGCTCCAGCGAAGTCCGCTTGACGCTGGAAGCACTCTGGCGCAGCAATAGCTTGCCGACACGTGTCGACCCGGTCAGCGAGATCGAACGCACTCGAGTGTCGTTACAGAGAATCTCGGAGACGGTAGCGGGCTCGCCGGTGACCACATTGAAAATGCCGGCCGGAATGCCGGCCCGTTCAGCCAGCTCGGCCAGTGCCAGTGCCGTGAAAGGTGTCTCATTGGCCGGCTTGACGACGACCGGGCAACCGGCGGCCAGCGCAGCCCCCGCCTTGCGGGTAATCATCGCCAGCGGAAAGTTCCACGGCGTGAACATCACCGAAACGCCGACCGGCTCCTTGATCGTGCCCAGAGCCGCGTTGGGTATGTGGCTCGGGATGGTGGTGCCATAGGCGCGGCGCGCCTCCTCGGCAAACCACTGGATGAAGCTGGCGCCATAGTCGACCTCGCCCCGGGCGTCCCCCAGTGGCTTGCCCTGCTCAAGCGTCATCAGTTGCGCGAGATCTTCCTTGTGCTCATGTAACAGGCGGTACCATTCGTGCAGGCAATGCGCGCGCTCATTGACCGTCATCGAGCGCCAGCCGGCAAACGCTTCCTCCGCAGCCGTCACGGCATCGGTAATCTGCTCCGGTTCCAGCAGGGTACAGTGTCCGATCACCTCACCATTGGCGGGATCGAGTACCGGTTCATCGCTGCCCTGGCTGCCGGCAGTCCATTTGCCGCCTACATAGGCCAGTTGACGAAAAAGACGTGGATCGTTGAGCTGCATGATGGCTCTCCCGAATGCAGGTGTCCTGATAGCCGGAATGGTCTGCTGACAGGGTGGTGCATTGGCGCCGCAATTTCTTTTCGAACCTGGCAGCTCATGAATGCCATTTTTTTCCTGCAGCGTGGTGCACCCTGGCGTTTTTTTGGCACATGAGCGTGCAGGCCGGCCCATGGGTTGCAGGGCATGCCGGCCACCGTTCCTCTGATATGAAAACGGCGCTGTCCAGGCAGGACAGCGCCGTAAGGTAACCTCGATATCAGCCCATCAGAGGCTACTGATCATTGGCAGCTGCGTTGAAGTGATCATCAAACCACTGCTGCGCCACGCTGGCCGGATCCGCCTTGTCGACCTCGACCTGACGATTCATGGCCTGCAACTCTTCGGTTGTCAGCTTCGCAGAGACAGCATTGAGCGCATCACGCACAGTTGGATTGAGCGCATCACGCCGCGCGATCGGGACGATATTCTGGGCCGGCACCAGATTCTGATCATCCTCCAGAATGACCCAGTGATTCTGCACGATGGCACCCTGTGAGGAGAACATCCGTGCCACATCGATATCCCCGTCAGCGAGCGCGCCTCGTGTCAGCGGCCCACCGGCATCGAGCGAGCGAAAGTTGCCGAAGGTTACGTTGTAGACACGCTTGAGCCCGGGAACACCCGCATCACGGGTACGGGTTTCGGGGGGGCCTCCCAGGGTCAGCTCGCCCGCCACCGGAGCCAGATCGCCGATCGTCTGCAGGTTGTATTTCGAGGCCGTCTCACTGGTTACCACCAGCACGTCACGGTCCTGGGCCGGAGAGTACTTCAATGCCGTCAGTGACTCCGGCAGCACCTTGTCGAGTGCCGAACCGACTTCCTCGCTGCTTTTGGCATCACTGTACTCGCCTTTCTGATCGAGATAGGCCAGTACTGCGCCGGTATATTCCGGCAGCACATCAACTTCGCCATTCTGCAACGCCGGGAACACCACCTCGCGCGACCCCAGGTTGAGCCGGGTATTGACGTTTACACCGCGCTCACGCAGGACATCAGCATAAATATTGGCCAGCACCAGTTGCTCGGAAAAGTTGGTCGAGCCGATGGTTACGGTCTTATCACCACCGCTCTCTTTTGACTCGGAAGTCTGCTGCGAATCGTCATCGCCTCCCGAGCACCCTGCCAGTATCGACAGCATCAGTGTACCGATACCCAGTGCCAGAGAGTGTCGACCCTTTGCCATATGCCCTGTTCGCATTCTGCTTATCCCTTGCTCGTTATTCGGATCACAACCGTTTCGGGCCATTTTCATCGCCGAGATCGCTCAATGGTGACGTAAACCCCGAGCCGTGACCAGCCGCTGCAGACCGGCAAAGGCAAGCTCGGTGGCGATCGCCAGTATAGCCACCAGCACGGCACCCACCAGCACCTGCACCAGATCACGCACCGCCAGGCCATCAATCAGATAGCGGCCCAGACCGCCAAGTCCGACATAGGCCGCCAGAGTCGCCGTGGACATGACCTGGACTGCCGAGGTTCGCACACCCGCCATGATCAGTGGCATGGCAATCGGCAACTCGACCCGCCATAGCTGCTGCCAGTTCGTCATACCCACCGCCGTGGCCGCCTGTCGCACAGCCGGATCAACGTTGCGCATACCGACCAGGCTATTGGTCACCATGGGGGGAATCGCCAGTGCGACCAGCGCCACGATCACCGGGATTACACCGTAGCCGACCAGCAGAAAAACAAAGATGATGACCCCGAATGAAGGCACCGCTCGGCCGATATTGGCCAGGTTGATGGCCAGTAGCCCACCACGCCCACTGTGCCCCAACCCGATACCGATGGGCAGGGCAATGAGGGCGCCGGCCAGCGTCGAGACCAGCATGTAAAAGACATGTTCGAGAATGCGCTCGACAATGCCGTTACTGCCCTGCCAGTGCGCGGGATCACTCAGCCAGCCGATCAGCCCCTGCAGCAGTCCCACGAAAGAGTCGTTCATGTCGACCTCCCGCGCTGCCAGGGCGTCAGGCACCAGAGCAGACCGACCAGGGCAAGATCGACACACACTGCCAGCGCGACCGACAGCACGAAACCAACCACCAGCGGGGTCGTGAAGCTCAGCGTAAAGCCGGTGATAAAGAGCTGACCCAGCCCGCCCTGACCGATCAGGGCAGTGACCGTCACCAGACCAATGACCGTCACCGCCGCAATGCGGATACCGGCCACGATCACGGGCAGTGCGATCGGCAACTCCACCTGCAACAGTCGTCTTGCACGTGAATACCCCAGGGCCCGGGCCGCTTCACGCACGATCGGCGAAACGCCACGCAACCCTTCGACAATATTGCGAAACAGAATCAGCAGGGTATAGAGCGTCAGTCCGATCAACGACGTGGCCATCGACAGTCCGGTCAACGGCATCAGCAGGATGAACAGTGCCAGCGACGGGATCGAGAACATGACACCAGTGACGGCCAGCGAAGGCGTATAAAAACGCGGCCAGCGAATGGCCATCAGAGCCAGCGGGAAGGCAATCAGCAGGCCGAACAACAGCGAGAGCCCCAGCAGCTGCACATGCTGCGCCAGTGCCGCCAGGATATCGCCGGTATGTGAAGCGATCCAGTCCCAGTTCATGACAGCCGTCTCGTCAGCTGCACCTGGCTGATCACACCAAGGTAACGGCCTTCATCATCGACCACCGGCATGACATCACCCGGCGCACTGATCAGGGCATTGAGTGCACTGCGCAGATTGGTTCGCTCATGCAACTGATGACGCCAGAGCGTCAGTTCGAGCCGCTCGATGCGACTGGCCCCGTCCGCCTGCCGGAGTCGCTCCCAGTCAAGCCAGCCGATGGGACGGCGCTCGCCGTCGAGCACAACCACCCCACTGCTACCTGCCTGCTGTAAACGCGTTCGCGCCTCGGTCACGGTCATACTGCCGGCAACATGCACCCCGGGATCGATTTCATCGGCCTCCAGATACTGCAGGGCCAGACGTCGCAACTCACGATCGGCACCGATAAAATCGACCACGAAGTCATCGGCTGGCGCCGCCAGCAGCCGGCCAGGTGTATCAAACTGAGCGATGTATCCCCCCTGCTGAAAGATGGCGATCCGATCGCCAAGTTTCATGGCCTCATCGATATCGTGGGTCACCAGTACGATGGTCTTGCCCATGCGGGCCTGCAGACGCAACAACTCATCCTGTAGATGGGTCCGCACAATGGGATCGACTGCAGCAAAGGGTTCGTCCATCAGCAAAATGGGCGGATCAGCCGCCAACGCCCGAGCCAGCCCCACACGCTGCTGTTGCCCACCGGAGAGCTGATGGGGATAGCGTTTCATCAGGCTGGCATCGAGACCGACCAGCTCCACCAGCTCCTCTACCCGGGCCGTAATACGTGTCTTTGGCCATTTCAATAGCCGCGGGACGGTCGCGATGTTGTCGGCGATGGTATGGTGCGGAAAGAGTCCCGAGTGTTGCATCACATAGCCGATATGTCGGCGCAGCTGGGTGGCATCGCTCTCCATGACATCCTGATCGCCAATGCGGATGCATCCACTGGTGAGCGTTTCGAGCCGATTGATCATGCGCAGGGTGGTGGTCTTGCCACAACCTGAAGGGCCTACCAGTACAGTCAGTTCGCCGGCGGGGAGTGTCAGGTTCAGTGCCTCGACGGCAACGGTACCATCCGGGTAATGCTTGGCGACCGAATCAAAGACAATGGCGTGGCTGTCCTGCGCGGCATGGTGATTACGCTGGCGAGCGTCGGCAGTCGTCAACGAACAATCCTCTACGGGTCAGGTGAGACGCAGCCGGCTCGTAACCGACTGCCGCTTCGCAGTTCAGGACCGGTAGCCTGACCGGCCTGATTCCACAAGCCTGGCGGAAGCCGGGCGCGGAAACAATCCTCATCGCACCTGCTGTTCAGTGCCAGTAATGTACCAGCCCATCATCGGGCCCCATCAGGGGATCACTCAGGGGCCGTCCAACACGATCGATACGCTGCCGAGCCGCTGTAATATCAGCCTCACCACTGCGACACAGGTCCCAGTCCTGCTGGCCGGGCGGATAACCTGCAGTCAGGGTAAAATCGTCACTCGCTTCAAGCCGACAATGCCCCACTCCGGCCGGCAGCACCACGACTTCACCGGCGCTGACGGTCACTCGCTCGCCGGACTCACCACCCAGCATCAGCATGGCCGACCCCTGGAAGATACCCAGCACCTCATGAGAGAGACTGTGGTAGTGATGAAAGGCGAACACCCCACCCCGCCACTGAGCCGGCCAGTCATTGGCGTTGAACAGCGCTTCCAGCTGCAGCGCCAGTGCCTCGCCGGCATCGGGAGACCACGCCGGCCGATAAAGCAGTACCGGCAGCCGATTGTTGGGCGTACGACCGTCATCGTCGAATGTCAGGATGGCAGGTGACTGTTCCTGCCAGGGCGTCGCATCACTCCTGGCCGCCATGACATGCTCCCCTTGTTTTGCTTGCGCTGCTTCAGAGCATAGCAGGCGAGTGCGAAGCAACCCGGGCTGCTAACGACCGGTATCGCCCCGCAGGGCATGCACGGCGTACTGGATACTCTCGAGATAGTCATCCTCGATGCCAAGATCCCGCAGATGGGCCACGGTATTGTCGAGATACTCCTGGCAGCTGCCCAGCACTCCCTTGCCGGTGCTCAGACGGTGGACGATATCGTGATCCTCGAGCCCCTCGATATAACGGTCATGCTCGGCGTTGGCGACAAAGGCAATACCGGGGAAGCTTCTCTCGGCACTGGTCAGGGTCACCCAACGCGGCTCGTAGGCGCCGGTCAGCATTTCACGACGCCAGACCAGCAGTAGTTCGGACTCCAGATCGCGCTCGGCTACCCGCAAAGCGACTCCCTCACTGACACCGCCAGGCACCAGCGACAGCATCAGGCCGGGGGCTTCGGGCGAGCCGCGCCCTTGCTCCATGCTCAGACAGAAGTCGCGATGGTACCCCTCCAGACGCACGGTATGACGCTCAGCCACCTCGATACAGGGATTCCATACCAGCGAGCCGTAAGCAAACAGGTGAATCCCATCAATGTGCTCACTGCCCGGCGGCCGATCACTCAGCAGTGTCGCGATGGATGAGCGAAACTCATCATTGGTCAGCAGCGGCACCTCGGGATGCGAGTCTTCGAAATGCGAGCGGATAAGATCCTGCTCGAGCGCTGCTCGGGTCATGGCCACGGACTGATTGGCCCGAGAGAAATCCTCACTCATATTGACGAATATCCTGTTGCGAAGCGCGATCGCGCACCCGACCGGCACAGGACCCCTCAAAGGGCAGAGCCTGGCCTCCTAGGTACCAGTGGACGACAATTGACGGCCACGTCGCAACAGGGCATGCAGAATGAGTGCAGCAAACGTGGCGGTTCCGATGCCATCCAGCGTGAAGTCACCCAGATCGAGCGAAAAGTTGCCAGCACCCAGCACCAGGGTGACAGCAACCACGATCAGATTGGTGTTATCGCTCAGATCGACATCGTTCTGCACCCAGATACGTGCGCCGGCTGCGGCAATCAGGCCGAACACGACAATCGAGGTACCGCCAAGCACCGGACCGGGAATGGTCTGAATCAGAGCGCCGAACTTGGGCGAAAAGCCCAGTATCAGGGCCATGACCGCCGCAATCACGAAAATCAGCGTGGAGAAGACACGAGTCACTGCCATCACGCCGATATTTTCGGCATAGGTCGTGACCCCGGTACCACCGACGCTACCCGACACAATGGTCGCAATACCGTCTCCCAGAAAGGCGCGTCCGATCCAGGGATCCAGATGGCGGCCACTCATGGCACTGACCGCCTTGACGTGGCCCAGGTTCTCGGCCACCAGAATGACAGCCACCGGGGCAATCAACACTATCGCATGTGGGCTGAATTCGGGCGCTGTAAAGGCCGGCACCCCAATCCAGGCGGCCTGCGCCACCCCGGAGAAGTCGATCGGCGCCCCGAGTCCAAGGCCGTTGGCCAGCAGCATATAGATCAGATAAGCCGCCAATAGTCCGATCAGGATCAGCAGGCGTTGCAGCAGGCCACGTGTCAGCA
This sequence comes from Kushneria phosphatilytica, assembly GCF_008247605.1. NCBI lineage: Bacteria > Pseudomonadati > Pseudomonadota > Gammaproteobacteria > Oceanospirillales > Halomonadaceae > Kushneria > Kushneria phosphatilytica. Next base: position 2,769,777 of record NZ_CP043420.1, read on the forward strand.
CGGCCGCGCCACCGATGCAGAGCACAGTCAGCAGCGCCATCCAGCTGTCAAACCCCGATTGCGACACACTCTTGACCGCTACCGGTGCCAGGTTGAGCCCGATCATGGTCACGATGGCCCCGGTCACGACCGGTGGCATCAATGCCTCGATCCAGCGTGTTCCCACGACCATGACCACCACTCCGATCAGCGCATAGACCACGCCGCAGGCAATGATACCGCCCAGCGCCAGTGCAATATCGGCATTGATACCCGAACCGCCATAGCCGGTAGCAGCAATCACGACACCAATGAAGGCAAAGCTCGATCCCAGATAGCTGGGAATGCGACCACCGGTAATGACGAAGAACAACAGCGTGCCGACCCCGGACATGAAGATGGCCAGATTGGCGTCGAATCCCATCAGCAGAGGCGCCAGCACTGTCGACCCGAACATGGCCACCACATGCTGTGCCCCCATGGCCAGCATCTGCCCGGCAGGCAGTCGTTCATCCGGGGCGATGACTTCTCCCGGCGCATTGTTCTTTTTCTGCCACCGGGGGAACCAGGACTCGGCCATGTCACTCTCCATACAACGCTGCTTTCGGGTCGCGCGCATTCTACGCCCATCGCACCCGAGTGTTCACGCACCCGGCTCTGTCAGCTCATCATTTTCTTCTACCCTGAGACCATCAATCTTCAATCTGCAGCTGAAATCTGCATCAGACAGGGAGGCATCAATGCGTCATGATTACGATTATCTGATCGTGGGGGCCGGCATGGTCTCGGCCAATGCCACGCGAAGCATCCGGGAACGGGACTCGCAGGGAAGTATCGGTATCGTCGGTAGTGAGCCGAATGGACCAGTCACTCGCCCTGCCCTTTCCAAAAAGCTCTGGACCGACCCGGAGTTCGGCTTCGATAACATCTGGATGAAGCCCGAAGAAAGCGGTGCCACCCTGCACACCGACACCCGAATCGTCTCACTGGATCGCGACAATCAAACCGTGACCGCCGAAAACGGTGATGTTTTCGGCTATGGCCAACTATTGCTTGCCACCGGCGGTGAGCCGAAACAACTTGACCTGGCTCCGAGCGAACGCGTGCTCTATTTCCGCACTGTCGAGGATTACCGTCAGTTGCGTGAGCTGGCAGGCCATCAGCGCCATATTGCCGTAGTGGGGGGCAGCTTCATTGGTACAGAACTGGCCGCAGCGCTCAATCTGAACGACACCCGAGTCACTCTGATTCATCCCGAACAGGTGTTGGGAGGTGACATCTTTCCCCCCGATCTGGCCGAACACTTTGAAAGCATGTATCACACGCATGGCGTCACCCTGATGGGTAACTGCAGGGTGACCTCCGGCCATCAGCAGGGTGAAACAGTCACGCTGACCCTCGATGACGGCAACACCGTAACAGCCGATGTCGTTGCCATCGGCCTGGGCATCGAGCCCGCCTGCGATATCGCCGTATCCGCAGGATTGACCGTGGATGACGGCATCGTGGTCGATGAGATGCTGCGCACCAGCGACCCGCACATCCTTGCCGCCGGCGATGTAGCCTCTTATCCGGACAATCTGCTGGGTCGCCAGCGCGCCGAACACGTCGATAATGCCAACATGATGGGTCAGCAGGCCGGTGCCATCATGGCGGGTAGCGAGGCCCCTTATACACACACACCCTATTTTTATTCGAATGTCTTCGAACTGGGCTATCAGGCCATCGGCACGCTCGACAGTTCGCTGGACACCATCGAAGACTGGCAGGAACCGCAGCAAAAGGGTGTGGTGTACTATCTCGAGAATGAGGTGGTGAAAGGGGTTCTGCTGGTTAATCTCAAGGAGCGACTGGACGCTGCCCGGGAGGTGATCAAGGAGCGCCGTCCGAGCAGTCGCGATGCATTGATTGGATGCATTCGCTGAACAGAATGAATGCCGGCAGATACGGAAATCTTCCGGCATTCACAGGCTAATGGCTTTCGGCCTGTATCGCCTGTTGTCTCAGGTACTGTTCATGCAATTCATGGTTGATCTGTCGATATAGCGTGTGCAGACCCGGTTGCATTTTCCTGACACCCTGGTGCTGATCCAGGTAATAGGCAGCGCGACGACCACAAATTTCGAACATATCGCTGACCCGTTGGAAGACCAGCCCCGAACGAGCCAATAAGCGCGGAAATTTGGGCTCCATGAAAGCCAGAATATGCTGTCGCCCTGCAAGACCGACCATGGCCAACCCTGCCAGGAACAGACTCTCCCCCACCAACACACTCTCCTTGCGAGAGCAGGGTATTTCCTCATGGGATATTGAGCCGCGTAAATCCTGTAGTCTGAAACGTCTGGGTATTGCCAATCGCGATACCTCACACAACTGATCACGCGAGATAACACCGAGTTTCGAAAGAGAGTTTTTCAGACTCTCACCACAGTAATGCTCTATGGGAAGCCGAGCTTCATTATCCTGATCCTGCTTTAGGCTGCCAGGCAAGACCAGTCTGACGCAGCCTACTACCGTGCCTGATGCGATATGCTCGACATAGCACTGATCCGCGACTTCATCAAAGTGATCCATCTCGAGCTGGCGCACTCGATCTTCCGAGAGCGAGTAGTTCAGTTCCTGATTGAACACCTCATATCTCAGCGCGAAAATCCGATTTCTTTCCTCCGCGGTAGATGCCAGCCTGAACCTGTACTCCTGCGTAAATTTCTCGATTTCATCCATATCATTCCCTGCCTTGCGGAGTGATTTCAGCTGTTGTTATTGCCCGACCCGATATGCTTTTCGAGTAATGTTGTGGCATGTTCCGGGCGCCCCAGATAATAGCCCTGAACATAATCGATACCGTAGGATTCGAGAATGGGTAGCAGGGCTTCCCGATCCACGAATTCGGCAATTGTAAGCTTGCCGAACCCCCGGGCAATGTCGGCGATGGCCTTGACGATCAACTGGTTCTCTTCGCTCTCGGGTAACGTTTGTATGAAGGAACCATCGATCTTGATGTAATCGGCTGGCAACTGCTCCAGATAATGGAAACTGCTGAAACCAACCCCGAAGTCATCGAGAGCAATCTCACAGCCCAGCCGCCGAATACCTTCCAGCACGCCCCGAGCGGTCGCAAAATCGGTCACGGCAGCGGTTTCGGTGACCTCGATGATCAAGCGTTTCGGATCGGCACCGCTGGCGTCGAGTTCACCTACCAGGAAATCCTTCAGCCCCGCATCATGCAACGATTGGCCGGAAAGATTGACCGCCAGACTGATACCCTCGGTGGTGATCCGACACAGTAGTTGCAGGGTATGACGCAGCACCCAACGATCCAGGGCCACGATCTGGCCGCTGCGCTCGGCAACGGGTATGAAGCTCCCCGGAGAGATCAGGGTTCCATTTTCTTCCCTGAGTCGCACCAGTGTTTCGTAGTGCAGGATACTGCCATCGGCAAGATGCACGATGGGCTGCAGCATCAGCTCGAAGCGATCCTCAAGCAGCGCACTGCGCAACCGCTCGACCCAGTAAACCCGTTCCTGCAGCTCATTGCGCTCATGCTGTACCGTTGACAGCAGATGCCATCGCTGTGAGCGATCTTCCTTGGCCTTGTACATGGCGAAGTCTGCATTGGCCATCAGCTCATTCGGACTATCCCCATGCAATGGATAAAGCGCAATGCCAATACTGGCCATGGCTCTGTGATGACGCTCCTCAACAGTCAGCACAATCTGATCCAGCGCCTGGACAAGCATTTTGGCTATATCGCGAGCCAGTTCAGCATCGGCTTGCTCCAGCAGGATGGCAAACTCATCACCGCCCAGCCGGGCAATGATCCCTTTTTGTCCGACTTCATCCGCGATGGCCTGAGCCACCAGTCGCAATAAGCGATCGCCCGCCTGATGCCCCCCCAGCTCATTGACTTCCTTGAACCGGTCCAGATCGAGATAAAGTACGGCCCCCCATGCTCCCGGGATAATCGATCGGGCCATCGCCTCTTCGAAGAAACGCCGGTTATAGAGCTCGGTCAACGGGTCACGATGAGCCAGCCAGGTCAGTCGCTGTTCGGCCAGCTTGCGTTCGGTGATATCCAGGCCAACGGATATCAATTCCGGTTCACCACCAGACTGCGCACCGAGAGGGGTGTGATACCAGACAATGGTGCGCGGTTCTCCATCGGCCGCATACATGACCCCCTCCTGCTGTCCACCCTGATCGAACAGGTGAGAGGAATGTTTCAGCTCAGGCATCATGATCTTCGTGAAGCGTTGCTGAAGCAGCTCGGATTCTGTCAGCCCGGTCATCATGCAGCAGTATCGATTGACCAGTGTGATGCGATCGTGACGGTCGTGGGTCACGATCAGTACCTGGGCGGTATCGAGCAGGTTACTGACGAAGTCTCGCTCGAATGCCAGCTCTCTCACGCGTAGCTCGAGTTGCTGACCCCGCGATTGTACCTCGCCCTCCAGAGTTTCCAGTTGTCGGGTCAGATCAAGAGTCGTGCCGGCCAGCACATCGATTTCATCGTGAAATTTTCGCCTCGAGAGAGAGATATGCTGACGTACCACGTCAAAATTCCCCTGTGCCAGGCGAGGCAGCGTTCGGCTCAACTGACGCAACCGAGCCATGGGTTTCCAGAGAATAAACAACAGCAGTATTTCCGCTGCCAGCCAGCCGGTCAGTGCGATCAGCAGGGCCGTGCCCGTGGTGCGATGAATGCGTATAAGCTGGTCGGTAATATCGGAGATCAGCAAAAAATGCGTGCCATGGTCAGGCCCGCTACCTACCATACGATCAGCCAGGGAAACGGCTGTCAGCTCATAGTGGTGTCCTTCGAAAGCCAGCCGCTGCGCGTGATCCCATTGTGTCATGCTCGCCAGTTGCCGCGATGCAGCCCTGAGTATCGGTAGCGCCTGCTGTTCATGAGTCACGGCCAGAAGTGAACTCTGCCAACCGGCCAGAAAACGAGGATTCTTCAGGTCCGAAGAGAGCTGGTTGCTTTGCTGAACCAGCAAGGCAATCTCGCTACCGGTACTGAGCTGGATGTAGCGGGTGACCTCTGCCAGCGATCGCGACACCATCACCACGCCGACATTACGCCCGTCCTCCAACACCGGCACGGCAGCATACTGACGACACTCCTGCCGGCAGGACAGCATGATTTTCGGGCGCTCGGCCTTCATGACAGCGCGAACCCATTGCGGGCCGGGTCGCAGCGCCTGCTGTAACTGCCCATGATGGGCCAGGCGCTGGCCCTGGCTGTCGAAAACCACAATGTCATCAATGCCGGCATCCAGCTGGAGCGTCGGCCATTGTGGCGTCAGCGCCTGATCAGCCGTTCTGGCGTCGTCTTTACTCAACGCATCACGCAGCGCCCTGGAAGACGCCACCACACTGGCCAGCTGCTTGAGCACATCCGCCGAGCGCTGCATCGCCAGCTCGATTTCCTGCTGCTGACGCTCATGCAGCATCTGCCGGGAGTGATGAAACTGCTCGGTAAGACTGCTGTTGCTGTTCCATGTAATCAGCAGGGCCAGCCCCAGCAGCACCAGACTGGTCAGGGCCAGGGCCCGCCATTTCAGACTCAGTCGCCGGGGATTGCCAAAACGGGCCATGTCGTTATTGCGGCTCAGAACAGGAAGGAAGTTTGCAGCAAAAGCATTTGCCAGTGGCGCCGGGTTTCGTCGGAGTCAGGGTTATCCTGAGGGGGCAACCAACCCGTTCCATCGACATGATGCCACTCCGCTTCGATCAGCCAGCCGGAACTGATACGCCATTGCAGCCCGGTAGTGATGTCTCGTGCAAATCGGGAATAGGCAGGTCCCAGACCGTCAGCCTCATAGGCACGACCGGAAGGATCGTCCCGATCACTGGTCAGGGAGTCATAGCGCAATAGCCACTGCCAGTTCTCAAGGAAACGATAGGTATACTGAAGATACCAGCTTTCTCCTATCGCCTCTTTATTCAGCGAGGCACTATGGAAACCGTCCAACCTTGTTTTACGTATGGCGTACTCTGCAGTGAGACTCCAGGATTCCGCGTTATACTGGAGTGAAAAAATCCAGGGCTGAAAGGTGAAATCTCCTTCACCGGCCTGTCTGTTCCTTAAATCGGCATCCATTTGACCGCCACTGACTGCCGCAATAACCCTTCCGCCGCCATACTCATAACGCAACTGACCAATGACCGTCTTATTGCCGGTCAGATCAGAACGCTCGTCCTGAACAGTCAGAACACTCTCGACATCGTCATTCAACCGTGGCCTGCCAATACCCACCTGAAAACGTAGTGTTCCCAGCCCCAGTCGCTCCTCGTCATAGAGGGTGACACCATCCGTTGCGAGACCAACGGAACGCGTCCGATCAAAATAGATGGATTGCGGAAGCAGAATACCAGGGCGTGTCGAGGGGATATCACGTGTCTGATTATAAAAACCGAAAGGATTCTTGAATCGTCCCACCTGGAGCCCCATGGTGCGATGCTGATCAGTCAATAACTGATAATCCAGCACGCCATAATCGAGCTCGGGGTCAGTGATACTGCTATTTCGACCGGCTTTCCTTGCCAGCACCTGCGCGGCCAGCAACATGTTCTGAGTGGGACGAGTCGATGCATTGAGCCCCAGCTCGGTATATTGCAGGCTGCCACCCTGCTCGCTACTGGGCCCGAAAAAGTCATTATGATCGCTGACAATCAGAGCCTGACTCATGAAACCATGCATCTGAAAGGTATCGGTGAGCTCTCCGGCCATGACTGCAGGTGCCAGCCCTGCCATCAGCGTGCCGGACAGTCCGACGCCAAAAATGCTACTTGCCAGGTTATTCAACGGTAAGCACCCGAACCCGATCACTTAAAGCCGACCGATCAACATAACCGATCCCCCCGGGTGTTGACGCCACCCTGTCTACCATGGCGGCCTCACTGGAGACCTCGTTCGGCGCCTGACCGGTGCCGGAAAAAACTACCCGATCCCAGGCCAGCCGCAGTTGATGCGGATAAACGTTGAGTATCTCCTTGGCAAAACGTTCATGAATGGCATTGTTATCCGGCAGGACAAAAACGTGCGCCGATTGACCATTGGGAAAGGCACGCTGTCGCATGGCGAAAATGGCGCGGGCCGTCTCATGGTTCAGGCTGGCCAGTTCGACATCAGGATTGGTAATAATCACAACCGATGAGGGTTCACTGGCCAGCGTCACCGGTATCTGCAATAACAGGGCTATCAGCACTGTCAGAGCGATCAGGCTCCGAGACATTATCCGGAGCCTCCTGTTGTCGCGTTTGTCATTCACCCTTCCTCGTCCCGGTAGCAGCAAGCCTGCCCCATGACGGGATGTCGCCGAATGGGCATTGTCGATAGCTGCTCATAAGCAACCATATTGACAGCCATCCCATCCCGCGAAGACGGGAAAAGGCCCACTTTACCCTCTTGATTCCATTGTTGATGATGCATCAACTCTAATTGAGACCGGTGAAACACATCGAACTGCCAGGCCTCGTATATTGTTCAGCCCCGAAGCGTCGGGATAATCGCCTGTAACCGGGCAAGAAAAAGCCCCGATAATCATCGGGGCTCCTCTTATACAAAAGGAAATTACACGCCAAGATAGTCGAGAATGCCTTCCGCTGCACTACGTCCTTCGAAGACAGCTGTCACGACCAGGTCAGAGCCGCGCACCATATCGCCGCCGGCAAACACCTTTTCATTGGATGTCTGGAAAGCAAAGCTACCATGCTCAGGAGCCATGATCCGACCACGTTCATCTGCCTCGATACGATGGGTATCAAGCCAGGCAATCTCACTGGGCTGGAAGCCAAAGGCGATGATCACGGCATCACACTCGATGATCTCTTCGGAATCGGGCACCACTTCAGCACGCTGACGGCCCGCCTCATCGGGCTCACCCATGCGGGTACGCACCAGCTTGACGCCTTCAACCCGTTCTTCACCAAGAATAGCCACCGGCTGGCGATTGAAGAGAAACTCCACCCCTTCCTCGCGAGCGTTTTTCACCTCCCGCTTCGAGCCGGGCATGTTGGCCTCGTCACGACGATAGGCACAGGTCACCTCATCGGCGCCCTGACGCAGCGCGGTACGATTGCAGTCCATGGCAGTATCGCCGCCGCCCAGTACGACCACCCGCTGTCCTTCCAGCGAGGTGAAATCCGAAGGTGATGCCGTAAAACCAAGATTATGATTGACGTTGGCAATCAGATAGTCGAGAGCCTTGTGGACGCCGTCAAGCTGCTCGCCGGGAAAGCCGCCTTCCATGTACTTGTAGGTCCCCATCCCCATGAAGACGGCATCATGTCCTTCCAGCAATTCCTCGAAGGAGAGGTCGCGACCGATATCCATCCCCAGGCGGAATTCGACGCCCATCTCCTCGAGCACGCTGCGCCGCCGTTTCATGACATTCTTTTCGAGCTTGAACTCGGGAATGCCGAAGGTCAGCAGGCCGCCGATTTCCGGATACCGATCATAGACCACCGGACGCACGCCGTTGCGTACCAGTACATCAGCGCATGCCAGTCCCGCGGGGCCTGCGCCGATTACCGCCACACGCTTGTCGGTCCATTCGACACCGGTCATGTCCGGCCGCCAGCCCATGGCAAAGGCGGTATCCGTGATGTACTTCTCGATCGAACCGATGGTGACCGCTCCGAAGCCATCGTTGAGAGTACAGTCACCCTCGCAGAGACGGTCCTGCGGACATACGCGACCGCACACTTCAGGCAGCGAATTGGTGCGATGGGACAGCTCGGCAGCCTCGAGAATATTCCCCTCGGTCACCAGTTTGAGCCAATTGGGAATGTAATTGTGAACCGGGCACTTCCACTCACAGTACGGATTGCCGCAATGCAGACAGCGATGTGCCTGACTGGCCGCTTCGCTGGGACGATACTCGGCATAGATCTCGGCAAATTCGCGCACCCGCAGATGCGCTTCCTTCTTTTCCGGATCGCGACGTCCGACATCGATGAACTGGAAGTCGTTGGAGAGTTGCTGTGCCATTGATGATACTCCTCACTCAGGCCGGCGACGGCCTTATTCCGGCTGACGCCGTGACTGGGCCAGCAGCCCGTTGAGACTTGCGGCCTTGGGCTTGACCAACCAGAAGTGACGCACATAGTCGGAAAAATCGCTGAGCAGTTCCTGCCCCCATGCCGAATATGTCTGCGCCACATAGTCCTGCAGGATTTCGCGCAGATAGCGACGGTAGGCTTCCATGTGTTCCGTACTGACACGATGGATCTCGACCAGCTCATGGTTGTAGCGGTCGACGAAGTCACGCTCCAGATCGAGTACGAAGGCAAATCCACCGGTCATGCCGGCACCGAAGTTGAATCCGGTCCGCCCCAGCACTGTCACTACACCGCCTGTCATGTATTCGCAGCAGTGATCACCTGCGCCTTCGATAACAGCATGACAACCGGAATTGCGCACGGCGAATCGCTCACCCGCCTGACCGGCAGCGTACAGCTGGCCGCCCGTGGCGCCATAGAGACAGGTGTTGCCGATGATCGCCGTATGCTGGCTCTCGAAGCGACTGGACCTGGGAGGCGTAATGACCAGCCGGCCACCGTTCATGCCCTTGCCGACATAATCATTGGCATCTCCCTCGAGATACATGTGAAGCCCTCGAGCGTTCCACACGCCAAAACTCTGCCCGGCCACACCCTTCAAGCGCAGGGTGATCGGTGTCTCCTCAAGGCCGGTCTCGCCATAACGCTTGGCGATGGCTCCGGAAAGCGTGGCCCCGATCGAACGATCGCAGTTGGTCACCGTGAACGAGAACTCTCCGCCCTTGCCCGTTTCCAGTGCTGACCCGACCGCTGACAGAATTTCCTGGTTCTTCGCTCCCGGATCGTGCGGCTCGTTACGGTGGACCTGGCAGAACTGCGGAGCATCCGCCGGCACCCAGTCGTTGTTCAGAAGCGACTGGAACTCGAGCTGGCGCTGGGCACTGGTCTCGCCTTCGATCTTCTCCAGAAGATCGACCCGGCCGATGAGATCGGTCAGCTGGCGAACGCCCAGCATGGCCATGATTTCGCGAACTTCCTCGGCGATGAAGCGGAAATAGTTCTTGACCATATCCACGGTGCCACGGAAATGCTCATCACGCAGCGCCTGATGCTGGGTGGCCACGCCGGTCGCACAATTGTTGAGGTGGCAGATACGCAGGTATTTGCAGCCCAGCGCAACCATCGGTGCCGTCCCGAAGCCAAAACTTTCGGCGCCCAGGATGGCCGCCTTGACCACATCGAGACCGGTCTTGAGTCCACCATCGGTCTGCAGCCGGATCTTGTCCCGCATACCATTGATGCGTAGTGCCTGATGGACTTCGGGTAGCCCCAATTCCCAGGGCGAGCCAGCGTGCTTGATCGAAGTCAACGGGCTGGCCGCAGTGCCGCCGTCATAGCCGGACACCGTAATCAGATCCGCATAGGCCTTGGCTACACCGGTGGCGATGGTACCAATGCCGGGCTCGGAAACCAGCTTGACCGAGACCTGAGCTTCAGGATTGACCTGCTTGAGATCAAAGATCAGCTGTGCCAGATCCTCGATCGAATAAATATCATGGTGTGGTGGCGGTGAAATCAGGGTCACCCCGGGGACGGCGTAGCGCAGCCGGGCAATCAGCTCATTGACCTTACCGCCGGGCAGCTGGCCGCCCTCCCCGGGCTTGGCCCCCTGCGCGACCTTGATCTGCAGTACCTCGGCATTGACCAGATAGGCAGGCGTGACACCAAATCGTCCGGAAGCGATCTGCTTGATCTTTGAACTCTTGATGGTGCCGTAGCGTGCTGGATCCTCGCCACCCTCGCCGGAGTTCGATCGTCCTCCGGTTTCGTTCATTGCCTGTGCCAGCGCCTCATGGGCCTCCGGTGACAAAGCGCCGAGGCTCATGCCGGCGCTGTCGAAACGTGGCAGCAGTGACGCCACCGGTTCAACTTCATCAAGCGCTACCGGTTCATGGCCTTCCCGGAGCTTCAACAGATCGCGCAGCGTTGCTACCGGGCGTTCATTGACCAGGCGGGCAAACTTCTTCCATTTGCCGTAATCGCTCTCCTGTACCGCTTCCTGCAACAACTTGATCACATCCGGGTTATAGGCGTGATATTCGTGATTGTGCACATAGCGATAAAGCCCCCCCTGGCGAGGCGGTTTGCGGCGAATCCAGGCATCACGGGCCAACAGCTCCTGTGCCATCTGCAGCTCACTGAAGCCGGCCCCCTCGATACGTGAGGCCATATCGGGAAAGCACATATCCCGAACTTCGGAAGAGAGGCCTACAGCCTCGAACAGCTGCGAACCGCGATAGGAAGCTATATGTGAAATCCCCATCTTGGAGAGGATCTTGTAAAGCCCCTTCTGCAGGCCACGCCGATAGTTTTCCCGGCCTTCGGCAGGGTCACCGGTCAGTTCGCCCGTACGATACATGTCCGCCATGACCTGATAGGCGAGCCAGGGATAGATGGCCGTGGCCCCCACGCCAAACAGTACCGCCATCTGATGGGCGTCGCGCGCCCAGGCAGTTTCCACCACCAGGTTGACTCGGGGTCGCAACGCGAGGCGCCCAAGGTGGTGATGAACCGCGCCGACGGCCAGGGCCGGATGGATCGGCAATTGGCCACGCTCAAGCCCGGCATCGCTGAGCACCAGTACCACACTGCCATGATGGGCAGCGTGCTCGGCGCGGCGACAGAGCTCGTGCAGCGCCTGACGCAACGAGACACTCTCGCCGTTGTAGTTCAGCGACAGCGTCTCGCTGGCAAAGGCGGGGTCTTCCTGGGTGGTCAGCGCAGTGAACTTGCGCGGTGACAGCACCGGCGTGGTCAGGATCAACCGATGAGCGTGCTCGGGCGTTGCTCTGAAGACATTGAGCTCAGCGCCCATACAGGTCTCCAGTGACATCACGATGGCTTCGCGCAATGGATCGATCGGCGGATTGGTCACCTGAGCGAACTTCTGGCGGAAGAAATCGGTTAGTGCCCGAGGCTGACGGGACAGCACTGCCATGGGCGTGTCATCTCCCATCGAGCCGACGGCTTCCTGGCCGCTCTCGGCCAGCGGTCGCAGTACCTGGTCGCGCTCCTCATTGGTGACGAGGAACATTTTCTCCTGTACCGCCAGGGTCTCGGCATCCATCGGCTGAAAGCGAGCCAGCTCGGTCAGCGCCGATTCAAGATACTGGGCGTTGTCCTTCAGCCAGCGCTTGTAGGGATAAGCCGATTTGAGCCGATCATCGACGTCACTGGTATGCAGCACCTCCCCGGTGTGGGTATCCACTGAAAGAATCTGACCGGGGCCGACACGCCCTTTCGCCACCACCGACTCCGGGGCGTAGTCCCACACACCGATCTCGGAGGAGAGTGTGATGTAACCATTATCGGTGATGACCCAACGCGCCGGGCGCAGGCCGTTGCGATCAAGCATGCACACGGCATGCCGACCATCGGTCAGCACGATGCCGGCCGGGCCATCCCAGGCCTCCATGTGCATCGAGTTGTATTCGTAGAAGGCACGCAGATCGGCATCCATGGTTTCAACGTTCTGCCATGCCGGTGGCACCATCATGCGCACCGCCCGGTAAAGCTCCATGCCGCCGGTCAGCAGTACCTCGAGCATGTTATCCATGCTCGAGGAGTCGGAACCGGTAGTATTGACGATCTCATCGAGCTGCTCGATGTCGCTCAGATGTTCGCTGGCGAAGTTCGCCCGTCGGGCATTGGCCCAGCTACGGTTGGCTTCGATGGTGTTGATCTCACCGTTATGCGCCAGAAAACGGAAAGGCTGGGCCAACGGCCAGCGCGGTGCCGTGTTGGTAGAGAAGCGCTGATGGAAAACACAGATTGAGGTCTTCAGTCGCTCATCGCCGAGATCATCGTAAAAGGTCGGCAAATCGGCGGGCATCATCAGGCCCTTGTAGGAAACGACCTTCGAGGAGAGAGAACAGACGTAGAACTCCTCGTCTTCCCGAAGCTGCTGCTCGGCCAGCCGACGCCCCATGAACAGATCGACATTGAACGACAGATCATCGCCGCGCTCTTCTGCAGGCTCGACAAAGATCTGGCGAATGCGCGGCATGCACTCCCGAGCAATCGGCCCACACACCTCCGGGTTGACTGGCACGTCACGCCAGCCGCGCACGGCGAGGCCACGCTCGGTGAGCTGTGTCTCCAGTACCTGTCGCCCCTGACGTTCACGTGCGTCATCGTCGGCAAAAAACACCACACCTACGGCGAAATTATTGCCCAGCTCCGCATCCAGCGCTTCACGCGCGGCGGCGCGCATGAACGCTTCAGGCATGGCAAACAGCAGGCCACAGCCATCGCCGGTCTTGCCATCGGAATTGATACCGCCACGGTGTGTCATGCAGGTCAGGGATTCGATCGCGGTCGACAGCAGATCGAAGCTTGCCTGTCCTTCCATGTGGGCGATCAGGCCAAAGCCACAGTTGTCACGGAATTCTCCGGGGTGGTGGAGACCTCTGGTCATGGACGTGCCTCTAACAGGAATGTGTCTACACCGACGCCGCTCGGTCAAACCGAAGGGGATTGTCGTCGTTTATAAAAAGGGCTATATTTTTCGGTTATTTTTGTTATGGCCGCGTCATACGGGTCGCGATGACGGGGATGGAAGAGCAATCGAGCATATCGATCAGACCTGCCCGGCGCAAATCCCTGTTGTTGATTCCCCGGATCAAAACCATCGCAAAATCGCGATATTAGCTTCGAAGCAGTTGAAATCACGCATATTCTCAACGAGCTGGAGAATAAACCAATATACGTTTGGCGAGCATCCAGCAAGCTGTACTGAACACTTTCCCCCATACCGATTTTGCATAGCCCATGCCGTTTTATCAGCAGAGCACCGGGTCACCGCTGTCTGGCAGGGCACACGACAGGCTAACGCAGGACGTATGAAGGAAGGGCCGAACAGTAGCGTGCCCGCTTCATCCGACAGGGTGAAACGGGCACGAGAAAGCAGGCTGTCAAAGGGAAGAGTCAGGCGCGGGGGAAATTATCGATCAGCTCGATAACGGTGGCAGGATCAACATCATCGTTGATGCAGGCCTGGCCAAGGGCGCTGAGCAGGACAAGCCGCAGGCGCTCATCCAGCATCTTCTTGTCGAGACGCATCAGCTCCAGAAATCGCGCGCTGTTCATTTCCCGGGGCGCATGCAACGGCAATCCTGCCTGCCCGATAACATCGCGCACCCGATGCAGCGCCTGTTCATCAAGATCACCGAAATGATGAGAGAGCGTGGCAGCCATGACCATGCCTGCCCCCACGGCTTCACCATGCAACCAGTTGCCATATCCCATGGCCGCCTCGATGGCATGACCAAAGGTATGGCCAAGATTGAGATGAGCGCGGATCCCCTGCTCGGTTTCGTCAAGGACTACCACTTCCGCCTTGATCTCGCAGCTACGCCGAATGGCATACGTCAACGCCTCATCATCCAGCGCACGCAGACCCGCCATGTTCGATTCCAGCCAGCCAAGGAAAGCCTCATCGCGGATCAGACCATACTTGATGACTTCGGCCAGACCGGCTGAAAGCTCCCGATCAGGCAGAGTCGCCAGTACCGAAGTATCGTTGATGACAACCTTTGGCTGCCAGAAGGCACCGATCATGTTCTTGCCGCGCGGATGGTTGACGCCGGTCTTGCCACCGACCGAAGAATCCACCTGGGACAGCAGCGTGGTCGGCACCTGAATGAAAGCAACCCCACGCTGATAACAGGCTGCTGCAAAGCCGGTCATGTCACCGATGACCCCCCCGCCCAGCGCAATCAGCGTACAGCGCCGGTTGAAACCGTGGGCCAACAGCGCATCCCAGATACGCTCTACCGATGCCAGTGTCTTGGTCGCCTCGCCATCCGGCAGGATAACTTCGGCGACAGTGTAATCGGTCAATCCCGCTTTCAGCCGTTCAAGATAGTGAGGTGCCACGGCTTCGTTGGTCACGATCATGACCTGACGACCAGCGATGTGCGGCGTCAACAGGTCGCTACGCGCCAGCAACCCCGGGCCGATGTGAATGGGATAATGACGCTCGGGCAGTTTGACACTCAGCGTTTGCATGCAAGCTTTCCTGTAGGAAACCGGGATAAGTCTTCAGGCGTCCTGTTCGAGCGGGTTCTGCAGACGCCTGACACGTCGCTTGATCTCACGTACCACGGCTCGGGGGCTGCGTCGATCGGTGGTCACCACCAGGTCCGCAGTGGAGAGATAGAGGGGCTCCCGCTCGGCCATCAGCTGACGCAATCGCTCACGCCGATCGGTTCCCTGCAGCAGGGGTCGATTACGATCGCGAGCCGTGCGCCTGATCTGCTGATCAAGTGTGGTCGACAAATATACCACCACGCCCCGCTCACGCAGATACTGTCGGCTGGTGGCATTGGTAACAGCACCGCCACCGGTCGCCAGTACGATCTCGTCGAGTGACGTCAGGCGATCAATCACATCGGCTTCCCGAATACGAAAGCCGCCCTCCCCCTCGACATCAAATATCCATGGAATCCCGCAGCCACAGCGGCTCTCGATCTCATGATCGCTGTCGTAAAACGGACGACGCAGTTCGGCCGCCAGCAGGCGGCCGATGGTACTTTTGCCGGTCCCCATCGGACCGATCAGAAAAATATTGGGCAGGGCCTGCATCAATTCACCGCCGGTGTATCCTCGATGATCTTCGGGGTAATAAACACCAGCAACTCTACCTTTTCATTGGAGCGTTCGGAATAGCGAAACAGTCGACCAATGCCGGGCAGGTCCCCCAGGAAGGGGGTTTTGGACAGATTATTGAGCTGCTCGGTCGAGAGGATACCGCCGAGCACCACG
Source organism: Kushneria phosphatilytica (assembly GCF_008247605.1). NCBI lineage: Bacteria > Pseudomonadati > Pseudomonadota > Gammaproteobacteria > Oceanospirillales > Halomonadaceae > Kushneria > Kushneria phosphatilytica. Next base: position 2,785,590 of record NZ_CP043420.1, read on the forward strand.
GTCTCGCCATTGCTGACCAGCACCCGGGTCTGGATCTGGTTGGTATCGATGGCCGGCTGTCCGCTGTACTGAGTATTGGAAACATCATCATTGTTGACGGTCAGATCCATGATGATGCGATCATCCGGCGTAATCTGTGGCGTCACCTCAAGGGACAGGACCGCCTCCTTGAACTCGATCGATGAGCCGGTCAGCGTATCGCCCTGATTCTCCTGGTAGGGGATCTCCTGCCCCTGCTTGATCAACGCGGTATGTCGATTGGCAGTAATCACCTTGGGCTGGGAGATGGTTTGACTCTTGCCCTCGGACTCCAACGCATTGAGTTCGAGCCCAAGTAGCACATCACCGGTCAGATAGCCGATCCCGAAATTCGTGGTGGGGGTGGCGTTATCGCCATAATCCACAGCCAGCCCCCCGTAGGCACGGCCGGTGCCGGTAGAGTTATCCACCACGCTGACACCATCTTCGCCGAGCTGATTACGGGAAGACACGCCCCAGCGTACGCCGATGCGGTTGGCCACCCGATCGCGGGCAATCACGATCCGTGCTTCGATCTGCACCTGGCGGACCGGCACATCAAGCTGATCGACCGTGTTTCTGATCTGTTCGATATTCTCACGCGTATCCTGCACCAGCAGGGTGTTGGTGCGCGGATCGACCGAAATGCGACCCCGTGACGAAAGCAGTCCCAGTCCATTATCACCGCGCAGCAGGGTGGCCATATCAGCCGCATCGGCATAGCGCATTTGCAGATACTGCGTGGTCAGAGCGGCGTTGTCGCTGACACTGCGATCGGCATCCGCCACTCGTTTGGCCATTTCGGCCAGATCGCCACCGGGGGCCACCAGCAGCACATTACCGCGCCGCTGACTGGCCAGACCATGGGTGCGCAGGATCAGATCAAGTGCCTGATCCCAGGGGACATCGCTGAGGTTGAGTGTTACCTCACCTGTCACACCATCGCTTACCACCAGATTGAGCCCGACCTCCTCGGCCAGAATCGAGAGGACAGCCCGCACTGCGATATGCTGAAAGTTCAGCGAGACACGCTTGCCTTCGAACGGAAAACGCTGATCGCGCTGTCGAGCGACCGATGAGTCGGGCGCCGAGACGGTAATGGCAATATCCTCCCCCTGCTGACTCGCCACCGCGGCCGCCCCTGGCGCGATAGCCAGAGTCAACCGGGTCCCCTCGGCCACACGCTCGGGGGTAACGCGTGAAACGGGCGTGGCAAAGTCACTGACATCCAGTATCTGACGCCAGGCCGGCGGTAGCATCACATCGGGCAACATGATCTCAACCCGATCATTATGCGTTTCGAGCCGTGGGGTCACATTGCCACGGTCAAGATGCACCCGCAGCTCGCCGGCGCCCTCCGGGAGCTTGCGAAAATCGAAACCGGTCACGGCCGGAGGGCCGACAGGGCCGGAAGATTGATCGGTGTCCGGCAGGCGACGGGGTAACTTGCCGCCGGCAGTCGTCGCCACTTCAGACGTATTGATCCGATCCAGAAATGATCGCTGTGAGGCAGTCGACATATCGCGCTCACCCAACAACAGACGAAGGCGATTGCCCTGCCGCTCAATCTGCCAATCGAGCGGCTGGTTCAGGGCCACGACCACTCGGAGTCGTTGCGCGTCATTCAGCGCGGTGATACTGCTCACTCCGCCACGCCCTACGCTGACCTGACGCTCACTCATGTGACTCACACTGTCCGGAAAATCCACAACCAGCCGGGCCGGGTTATCCGTCAGCCATGCCCGCTGCTCGGGTGGCGGCGCATCGAAGTCGAGAGCAACCAGCACCCTGCCATCGGGCAGCAACCGAGTGTCGATGCCGGTCAGCGCTGCTGCCTCGACACGTCCAGCCAGCAGGCTCAGCGCTACGAGCAGCAACAGCAGTATGGGGGAGCGTCCTGCATGCATGATAATCATCCTGTCGGGCTTCATGGCTGTCGCCCGGAAGCGGCTTGGGTCAGGGTCAGCTGATGCTGTTGGGTCGCGAATCCTCCCCGGCCATCGGGTAACAGCTCGACGAGGGTCAATCGCCCCTCCTCGATGGCGGTGACGCGACCGTCGTGCTCACCCAGATGCTCGCCGACACGCAGACGCACCACTTCGCCCTCGGGTGTCTGAATCAGCGCCAGGGTGCGGCTATTGATGGTGAGGGTACCGGCCAGACGCAACGACTCCAGCGCGAAGCGCTCCAGCGGGTCGCGAGGACGCTGCGGATCAGGATATGGGGTATCGTCGGAACCGCTCGAACGAGCCAGTTGCGCCCAGGGCGTAAAGGGATCACGACGACTGCCCGAATCGTAGGTGACAGGTCGATAAACCGGTTGTTCGGGCAGTGCTTCGACGTGCCCGGTCGGCCGCTCTCGCAATGCCTGAAGACGCGCGTCCAGAGCATCGATATCGGGACGCTGACACCCCGCGAGCAGCACCCCCAGCATCACGATGCCGGCCCAGATCCATCCAGTGCCGGTTTTCATGACGCCCCTTTTGCGTCGGCCTGGCGGGCAGGAGGCTCGGCATAACGGTAGGTTTTCGCCTGTACCGATAGTTGCAGTATGTCTGTGCCCCTGGCAGCTTCGGCCGGTTTAAGCGTGAAGTCATGCAGTGTAACGATACGGGACAGCCCCGCCACGCCCGCAACAAATGCCCCCAGATGGTGATAATCTCCGCGAACCTGAATGGCCAGTGGCTGCTCGATATAGAAATCATGCTGTACGACCGGCTCGAGTTTCAGCAGATCGATATCCAGTTGTTCGCGGCGAGCCAGTTCACTGATGCCATCGAGCAGTGATGGCACTTCGGCTTCGGTAGGCAGCATGGCTATCAATTGATTCATGCGCCGGTCCAGCGTCCCCATCTGTGCCTCGAGCAGCGGCAGGTTGGCTGCCTGCCACGCCCGCGTACCATATTCATCCAGTAGCGTTGTTTCTTCTGAACGAGCGCTGGCCAGCGCCTCCTGACGCGGTGCCACCAGATACCACTGAACGATGCCAATGCCGACGGCAATCATCAAAACGCAACACAGCAGCTGTAGCAGCTTCGGCCAGTTACCGGCCTCGGCCGGATCCAGAGCATGCCAGTCCACTTCGCGAAAGCGCCGCCATTCGGTATGCCAGTCGAACCGGCCTCGCAGGGCCCTGATATTCATGATGAGGCCCCACTGGCCTGCCGGGGCTGATCGCCCTCATCTTCTCCCCTGACAGGCAGGGTCAGATTGAAGCGACGCGTTTGTGGTGCGTCTTCATCGGCGCGTATATCACGCAGCTGCGGCTCTCCAAAGATGCGGTTACCCGCCAGACGGCGCATCTGATCGGATACCTGGCGATTGCTGCGCGCCACCCCGCTGATTTCCAGGCGCGCGTCCTGACGCACCACTCGATCGAAATACACGCCTTCCGCCAGAGCGTCGGTCAGAGCGTTATAGATCATTACCGTGCGCGGGCGACTGAACTCGAGTGTGCGTATCAGCGCAATCCGTTCCTGCAATTGTTCACGGCGCGCCTGAAGCGACTGTACCGAAGCAATATCCTCCTGCAGCTGTGTCATGCGGTTACGGATATGAGTCAGTCGCGTCTGTTCGTTATCCAGCTGATAGCCCACCAGCATGGCTCGCCCCCAACCAATACCGGCACCCAACAGACCACAGGCCAGAATGATGCTCAGGAACAGACGGTTACGACGCTCACGCTGACGCGCTCGCCAGGGCAGCAGATTGATACTGATCCCCAGCAGCTCACGGCCTCTCACATCCGGTCCATGTTGGCTCACAGTGCCACCCGCATGGCCAGGCCATAGGCAGTCAGCATGGCAGGCGCGTCACGAGTCAGTGCCACGCGGTCCATGCTGCGGTTGAGCGGCATACCGTCGAAGGGGTTGGCCCCCACCACTTCCAGGCGACTCTCGAAAGCCAGTTGCTCACGCAGGCCCGGCAAGAGACTGGATCCGCCTCCAAGCACAATCCGATCAATTTCCCGCGCACCGGCCGTGGTGTAATAGAGACGCAGCAGGCGCATGATCTGTTGCACCAGGCCATCACGAAACGGCTTGAGCAACTTCGCTTCGTAGTCGGGCAGGTCACCACGCTTCTTGGCCAGCCCTGCCTCTTCGAAGGTCAGGCTGTATTGCTGGCGAATCTCGTCGGTCAGTTGACGACCGCCGATCACGCTATCGCGTGAGTGCACGATGCGACCATCATGCACGATATGAAAGGCGGTCATGGTGGCGCCGATGTCGACCACGGCACAGCAGTTGCTGTCATCGGAACTCAGTTGCAGCATCAGCTGCCGGCAGGCACGCTCCATGGCGAAGGATTCGACATCCACAGCCATGGGTTTCAATCCGACCTGCTCCAGGGCATCGGTCAGCAGCTGTGTATCCGAGCGTCGACAGGCCACCAGCAATACATTCTCCTGGTCGTCGTGACGTGCACTGACGCCGAGCCGATGGAAGTCGAAGGCCACCTCGTTGAACGGAAAGGGAATGTGTTTGTCGGACTCCAGAGCGATTCGATTTTCGATATCTTCATCGCTCATGTCGCGTGGGAGCGAGAGCACCTTGGTGATGGCCGCACTGGTCGGGATGGCGACGGCCGCACGTCGGGTGCGGGGCTTCGCCTGCTCCATTGCCCGGCCAAGCGCCCTGACTACCGACTCCATGTCACGGATACGTCGCTCAATGACAGCGCCTTCTGCCAATGGCTGGACCGACCAGGAGTCGATGCGAAAATGACCGCCCTGATGAGTCAGCTCCAGGAGCTTGACCGTCGCCGACGTGATATCGACCCCCAGCAAACTACTTGTCGACATCTTCCATGTCCGCACACTCAACTCTCCTGTATGGCTCCGTTGCTTCACGGATCGCGTTTGCCGAATCGCGCTGTATACGACATGGCGATACTGGACACAGCCCCGGCTCAAAGGAAATACTCCTCCCTTTTATGCTGGTCCCCTCAGTGTCGGCTACTTATAATGCCCGACTCGTGAACGACCCCATCCAGCGCGGCAACAGCGCCCGCCCATTCGACGGATCGCGTGTTACATGACGTTCATCAAGCGCCTTGTGTTTCATATCTTCTGGTTTCTGGTGTCATTAACGGCAGGCATTGTCATGGCTGTAGCCGGCGCCGCCATCTACTTTGGTCCCGGCTTACCGGATGTTCATCAGCTGCAGCACTATCAGCTCTCCATGCCGCTTCGGGTCTACACGGCCGATCACAAGCTGATCGGCGAGTTCGGTGCCCAGCGCCGCAAGCTGGTCAAGGGGCAGGACATACCGCCACAGATGGCGCACGCCCTGATGGCGGCCGAAGATGCCAACTTCTACGATCATATCGGCGTATCGCCCAAGGGGCTGGCACGTGCGGCCCTGGAGCTGGCCTCCAGCGGCCATATCCAGTCCGGGGGCAGTACCATCACCATGCAGGTAGCGCGCAACTACCTGCTGACACTGGATCAGACCTTCACACGCAAGATCCGTGAAATCCTGCTGTCGTTGCAGATGGAACAGATCCTCGACAAGCAGCAGATCCTCGAGCTTTACGTCAACAAGATCTATCTCGGTCAGGGTGCCTACGGCATCGGTGCGGCAGCCGAAACCTATTTCGACAAACCGGTCGCGCAGCTCAGTCTGCCGCAGATGGCCACCATTGCCGGTCTGCCCAAGGCGCCCTCGAGTCTCAATCCGATCGCCAACCCCGAACGCTCACTGATTCGGCGCAACTGGGTCCTGCTGCGCATGCATCAGCTGGGCTATATCGATAATGAGACCTATCATCAGGCCGTTCAGGCACCGATCGGCGTTCAGCATCATCACAGCGCACCGGAGGTCCAGGCCCCCTGGGTGGCGGAAATGGCACGCCAGTTCGCCGTGGAAAGATTCGGTGACGATGCCTATACCGGCAACTATCGCGTCATCACGACCATTAACAGCAAGCTGCAGCAGGACGCCCGACAGGCACTGGTTCAGGGGCTGATCGAATACGACACCCGCCATGGCTGGCGAGGCGCCGAGAAACAGGATATTCCCCCGGGACTGGCTGAGGCTCAGGACAAGGCCAGTCACAAGGGGCTGGAGGAAGAACTCTCCGAGTCGCCGGAAGTGGCGCAAACTGCCCGCCAGGCTGCGGAGCGCAGCAAGGCCACTGTCAGCGGTATCGAAGGCGACGTCAGCAACTGGGTACAGGTGCTGGATCGCACCCCACAGCTTGGCCCCCTGCAGCCGGCCATCGTGGTCGATGCTCAGGGCAAGCAAATGCAGGTGCTGCTCAAGAACGATCAGGTAGTGACCATCGACTGGAACGGGCTGAAATGGGCCCGTGCCTGGAAGAGCCCCAAATGGCGTGGGCCGGCTCCCGATTCGGCTGGCGATATTGCCCAGCGCGGCGACATGGTACGCGTCATGAAGGAGAGTAACGGTGACTGGCGGCTGTCGCAGATTCCCGAGGCCGAAGGGGCCATCGTAGTGCTGGACCCACAGACCGGCGCGTTGCGGGCACTGCAGGGCGGCTTCAGCTTCCAGCGCAGCCAGTACAATCGAGCCACCCAGGCGCAGCGTCAGCCGGGTTCCAACTTCAAGCCGTTCATCTATCTGGCGGCACTGGAAAACGGCATGACACCGGCCACCATCATCAATGATGCACCGATCGTGCAGGAAGGCGTCGGCAATCAGGAAGACTGGCGCCCCGAGAACGCCGAGCGCAGCTTCGGCGGCCCTACCCGTCTTCGCGTGGGGCTCTATCGCTCGCTCAACCTGGTGACCATCCGTATTCTGCGTTCGGTCGGTCTGGACCATACTCTGGACTTTCTGCAGCGCATGGGCTTCGATCGGGATCGTTTGCCACATGGCCTGTCACTCGCGCTCGGCAGTGCCAACCTGACGCCGCTGGAGGTCGCCCGGGGCTACGCTGAAATTGCCAATGGCGGCTTCCGGGTCAAGCCCTGGTTCATTTCGGAAGTGCACAAGGGTGACAGCGACGACAACCTGCTCCATACCCCTAATCCGCCCGCGGCCTGCCGCAGCTGCGATCCGATGGATTCAACCGTGACCATTGATGGCAATACCTATCCGGTTGCCGAGCGCATTGCCAGTCCGGAATCGGTTTATCTGCTGCACAGCATCATGCGTGATGTCATCGAAAAGGGTACCGGCCATGCCGCCCGTGCCCTGCATCGCAGTGACATCGTCGGCAAGACCGGCACCACCAATGATCAGCGTGATGCCTGGTTCTCCGGCTTCAACGATTCTCTGGTCGCAACTGTCTGGGTCGGCAAGGATTCGAACAAGACCATTGCCGAGTATGGTTCCCAGGCAGCGCTACCGATCTGGATGAAGTTCATGGGCCCGGCGCTCAAGGGCACCCCCGAAGAGGAACCGCCACGCCCGGATGATATCGTCTCGGTACGCATCGATCCGGATACGGGTAAACGCTTGCACGATAGCGACAGTGGGGGCATCACCGAAATCTTCCGCAAGGACAATCTGCCGCCCTATCAGGAACGGTCGGTTCAGCCCGAGCTGGAAGACGAAAGTGGCTCTCAGGGCACCGGCAGCTATGATGCCATCTTCTGATCGCTGCTGATGATACCGATGCTCATGATACTGTCCACGCCCCGTCACCCTCGGGTGACGGGCTCACGACACCATTACGCGACATGAACGATTTTCTTCATCCCGGCAAGCGACTGCCACTGGTGGCCGCTTTGCTCTCAGCACTGTTGCTGGTTGTCTGGGGCTTCGGTCCAGGATCTCATCATGCCTACGCCGAATCCGGGGCCGAGTCCCTGTTTTATGCGCCACCCCCCGCCTCTGACCAGAACAATGGTTTCAGTGGTCATGCCGAACTCGGCTATACCGCGCTGAGTGGTAATACCAATACCGAAACCCTGCTGGCCAAGGGCAGACTCTCCTGGTATACCGAGCAATGGACACATACCTTCCGGATGGAAACCAAAAGCGTGAGGGACAGCGGCAATACGAGTGCCGAACAGTACCTGGTCGGCCAGCGTGAACGCTACAACCTGTCCGCATCGAACTATCTGTTTGAACTGGCCAGATGGGAGAAGGAGCGCTTTTCCGGCTATGACAATCAGTTCACGACCATTGTCGGCTATGGTCGCCAACTGCTCGATACCGAGCACCAGCAGTTCTCGATCGAAGGAGGCCCGGGCTATCGCTTCGATGACTTCGAAGGCGGTGGCAGCAAGCACAATGCGGTCGGCTACGGGGCCTTCGATTACGATTTCCAGCTGACCGATACGGCTACCTTTACCCAGCAGGCCTCGGTCGAGGCTGCTTCGGACAACATTACCGCTCGCTCCTATACCGCCATTTCCGTTGCACTCAATTCCAGCCTGTCACTGCGCGTTTCCCACGAACTCAAAAGCAACTCCAATCCGCCAGACGAAGCCGAGTCCCATACCGACCGCACCACCGCAGCGTCCATCGTTTACAACTTCTAAGCCGCAGTTGGTGGCTGCCCGATAGCCTGCAGCCTCTCCCTCCGGCAACGCGCAATGCTCATGTCGATGACGCTACCGGGCCGTTATCCCTTTGACCTGAGGGGAAACAGAGCATGACCTGCAGACCGTCCGGATGCCGCGCCTCGGCTCGGACGTGGCCCCCATGAAGTTTCATGATGGCGGCGACGATGGCCAGACCAAGACCATTGGAATCTCCTCCACTCTGACGTGAGGCATCGCCCCGATAGAAGCGATCAAACAGCCGCTCGACCTGGGCGGGTTGCAGTCGATGGAGACTGCGATTTTCAACAATCAGGCAACAGTAGCGACGCTCTTTTTCAATACGGATAATGATGTCGCTGGCCGGGCTACCATGGTGCACGGCATTGGCCACCAGATTACTCAGGGCTCGACGCAGCAGCATTGGATCGGCCCGGATATCTCCTTCGACCCTGACCTGAAAGCAGAGTGAGCGCTCTTCGGCGAGATTTTCAAAATACTCCACTACCCGTCTGACTTCTTCCTCGAGTGACAGGCAACGAATCTCGATCACTTCCCGGGCATCGTCAGCACGCGCCAGAAACAGAATGTTCTCGACCAGTCGTGAGATACGCTCAAGCTCGGCCAGATTCGTGACCAGCAGGCTCTGATACTCCTCGACCGACCGGGAGTGGCTCAGCGCCACCTGGTGATGTCCCATCAGCGCATTGACGGGTGTGCGTATCTCATGCGCCAGATCGGCAGAAAACTGGGTCAGGCGCTCATAGCCATCCTCCAGCCGATCCAGCATCCCATTCACCGATTGCGTCAGTCGATCCAGCTCGGCCGGCGTATGTTCAAGCCCCAACCGCTGGGTCAGGGTCGTGGGGCGGATGTCGGCAGCCTGCCGGGCGAGTCGTCTCAATGGGCGCAAGCCCCGCTGCAGCGCCATGTATCCGAACAGCGCCGTCGCCAGGAAGGCCGATAGCACTGCCTCCAGAATCCAGCGACGATAACTCGCCAGCAGGGCCATCTCCTTGTTGAGCAGGTGCCCGATGATCAGTTTGACCGGCTCCCCATCGATACTGACGCGAGCGGCCGCCACTCGCAGAGGCGTCCCATCCGCAGTTCGGCCGGTGCGCAGATCCGAACGGCTCGGTGTACGTCCCTCCGCAATGACATCCAGCTCGGGGATCGACGCCTGGCGCGGATTGATATCAATCAATGGCGCATGGCCGGGACGCTGCAAAAGAAACACATCCTGCTCGTCTCCCAGCATGTTCTGAAACAGCTGCGGCCGGGAACGCAGGTCTTCGAGCCCCAGATCGGTATGCAACAGATTGCGATAACGGATCATTCGGGTCAGCACTCCGTTATCGGCACGCATCAGAATATCGGCTTTCACCGAATGGTAGAGAAATAACCCGGTGGCCCCGACGACAATCAGTGCGATCAGGGCGAAGACCAGTGTCATGCGCAGAATCAGGGAACGTCGCACGTGCGAACCTCGCAGACATAACCGATACCTCGCACGGTATGGATCAGTCTTACCGGCCAGTCATGATCGATCTTGGCGCGCAACCGCTTGACCGCGACATCAACAACATTGGTATCGCTGTCAAAATTCATGTCCCATACCTCAGAGGCGATCAGTGCCCGCGAGAGCACTTCTCCCTCACGACGCAGGAACAGATGCAGCAGTGCGAATTCCTTGTTGGTCAGGGGGATATTGTGCTGCTGCCGGGTCACGCGGCGACGCAGGACATCCATCTCCAGATCGGCCAGATGAAAATGCTCGACTTCGCGTACCACCCCACGACGCAGGATGGTGCGAATACGCAGCAATAATTCGGTAAAGGAGAAGGGTTTGACCAGATAATCATCGGCCCCGAGTTCCAGACCCCGGATACGATCATCAAGCCGATCCCGGGCCGTCAGAAACAATACCGGGACATCCTGCTTGCCGCGCAACACTTCCAGAACCTGCCAGCCATCAATGCCCGGCAGCATGACGTCGAGCACGATCAGGTCGTAATGGTGCTCGAGTGCCATATGCAGGGCATCGACGCCGTTATCGGCTTGATCCACCACATAGCCGGATTCTCCCAGCCCCTTGCTCAGATAGGCACCGGTACTGGCGTCATCTTCGACGATCAGCAGTTTCATGATGACCTCCCCCACTCCTGAAGCTGCCATTGTAGCGACTCCCGAGCCACTGACGGATGACAATTCTGTCATCTGCAAGTCAGCTTCCCGTGCCTGCCGGCGAGCCACAATCGAAGGTGTCCACTCACCCAGGAGAGTTCCTTCATGGTCAATCGTCTTGCCAGTGCCACACTCGGCCTGCTGCTGCTCGGCGGTATCAGCCTGGCGCATGCCGATGCACAAAAGGTCGTCCATCCCATGCGTGGCACCATCAATCAGGTCAGTGCCAAGGCACTCGATATCACTACGGCGCGTGGTGACAAGCACCTGCATGTTCAGCTCACCGACCAGACGAAAGTGGCGGTAGTTACCAACGCTGATTTCAAGGACATCAAACCCGACAGCTATATCGGCTCTGCCGCTATTCCTCAGCCGGATGGCACGCTCAAGGCACTGGAAGTGCATGTCTTTGCGCCCAGCATGAAAGGCACCGGGGAAGGGCATTACGGCTGGGAGAACGCCGATGGATCGATGGGCACCATGACCAATGGTTCGGTCGGCAGCTTCGTCAAATCCAGTGGCCGCACCCTGGTGGTTGACTACAACGGCCAGCAGAAAAAGCTGACCGTTCCCGAGAATGTGCCCATTGTTTCACTGGCCCCGGGAAGCCACAGCGATCTGAAAGCTGGCGAGAAACTGGTGTTGTTCCCCACTGCTGACAGTCAGAACGATGATCTTGTGGCTGATCGCATTTCAGTCGGTCGCGATGGTGTCGCGCCGCCAATGTAATGCGCCCGTGACGGCACCCCGACAAACGGGGTGCCCGGGCTCCCGGAGACAATGACATGAACAATCCGATGTCATTCCCCGGCTATCGGCGGATTCATGCCGGGCCGGTACGCATGACCCATTGGCTCAATGCCGGCTGCATGCTGGGCATGTTCATGAGCGGCTGGGGTATTTACAACGCGTCGCCCCTGTTCGGTTTCACCTTTTCGCACAGCCTGACCCTGGGTGGCTGGCTGGGGGGGAATATCGCCTGGCATCTGGCGATCATGTGGGTGTTGGTCATCAACGGACTGGGTTACATCACCTGGGGGGTACTGAGCCGGCATTTTCGACATGATCTGCTGCCACTCTCACCGCGAGCGGTGATTACCGATCTGCGCGCGGCCCTGACCTTTCGACTGGCCCACCGTCTCGGTCACTACAACGCGGTGCAGAAGCTGCTCTACCTGGGGGTTATCGCACTGTGCGTACTGGTGGTGCTGTCAGGGCTGGCCATCTGGAAGCCGGTACAGTTCCACCCACTGACCGCCCTGCTGGGCGGTTTCGATACGGCGCGTTACGTGCACTTTTTTGCCATGGCCGGCATCGGCCTGTTCATTGCCATCCATCTGGTACTGGTGGCACTGGTCCCCCGCACCCTGTGGCCCATGATCAGCGGCCGCGCGCGCAGCCGTCAGCACGAGGATGATCACCATGAACCATCGTGATTCACGCCGCTCACCGCCATCGCTGGAACCGGCGCAGCAGCGACAGCTGGTCGATGTCCAACGGCGTCTGCTGCTGCGTGGTTCCCTGTCACTGGGCGCGCTGGCAATGCTTTCGGGCTGCAACCTGCAGGATGGCGATAGCGTCGATCGTGTGCTGTGGTCGATGTCTCGCTTCAATGATCGGGTTCAGGCGTGGTTGTTCAGCGGCCAGCGGCTGGCCCCGACCTTCGCTGCCAGCGAGCTCACCGAACCGTTTCCCTTCAATGCCTTTTACCCGCAGTACAACGTGCCGATCGTCGGGGCATCGGACTATCGACTCGAAGTCTCCGGCATGGTGCAGGAGCGCAGGCCCTGGACACTGGACGCCCTACGCGCCCTGCCCCAGCGCGCCCAGATTACCCGACACATCTGCATTGAAGGCTGGAGCGCCATCGGGCAGTGGCGGGGGGTGCCACTGGGCGACTTCCTGAAACGGATCGGTGCCGATACCAGCGCGCGCTACGTCGGCTTTCAGTGCGCCGATCGCTACTACACCAGTATCGACATGGCATCGGCACTTCATCCGCAAACCCTGCTGGCCCTTGAAACAGGGCGCAACCTCGAAGCCCTGCCGGATGAATATGGCTTTCCACTGCGATTGCGCATTCCTACCAAACTCGGTTTCAAGAGTGCCAAGCATGTCACGGCCATCACTGTGACCAATACCTATCCCGGCGGTTACTGGGAAGATCAGGGCTATAACTGGTTCAGCGGCGTCTGACGCCGCTTCCCTTTTGTCATTGTCAGAACATCTCAGCGCCGGATTTAAAATCCGGCATTCGGAGATTTTACGAGATCAATTCAACCAGTAATTGATTCGTAACAACATTCCTGATTTATCCCCGAACATGCACCCGTTACTCTTTATAAAACCTGGATAGCACTGAAAGAGATGGGAGTGATGGATTTCCTGAACATTCCGTTTCTGTCTGCATGCAGATATGTTTGAAAACTTCCCGACTCACTTTGGCGATCCATACCCCACCTGCCCTGAAGCCAAACCACCATGGATCATCGGTATATACAAAAAACCAGGAATGCCTTTTATTTGCCCTCCAATAATGCCGAAAAAAAACCCATATAAAGTGACCGCAATGTCATCTCACGCACCCGAAATTATCATCAAACCGGTCACTACCAAACCTTATAATGGGAAGCACAACAGCAGAAATAATGACCCTGCCAAAGATCAGTTTCCGTCAACATTTAAAAGGAGTCTTGAAATGACATTCCTGTCCTTGCGCGGTTTCGCCATTGCTACCTTGCTGAGTGCACTTACTCCCATTGCCGTACAGGCTTCGTCCGGTTATCCGGGCACTGGCGAGAGCGACGCCATGACAGAATTACGCGCTCGAATGATTGAGCCCATTCATGGCCAACCCATGCCTATCCCGATGCCCCGGGCATCAAGTGCCGAACTTGCCGAACCGGGACAAAGTGATGCACTGGCCACTACCCAGGCAGCACTGGATCAGCCGCTGGCACTACCCAATCAATCGCTTGCCATGACCAGCTGGCAGGGCACCCCCCAATTTGCCATTAGCGGCGGAGAGAGTGCGGCCATGAGACAGCAACGACTTGATCGTAGCCTCACACCCGAATTTCGCTATCGTCACTGAGGCGGTCCGGTCTCACCTGAAGAATAAAGCCCCTCGAGACGAGGGGCTTTCCGAGGTATCGATCGCGTCTCAGTGGTTTGTACCACCGTAGATGTCATCGACGCCTTGCAGGGGATAGTGCTCGGGATAGCCTCGGGTCGCCACGTTTGAGTCGATGGCCGCCTGTGCCACGGCACTGGACACCCGGCCCAGCAGGCGCGAGTCGACCGGGGTGGGGATAATATAACCTCGCCCGAACTCGAGACTGTCGAGCTCATAGGCTTCCAGCACCTCCCGGGTCACCGGCTCGCGGGCAATATTCCGGAGTGCGTGAACTGCCGCGATCTTCATCGCTTCGGTAATGTCGCTGGCGCGCACGTCCAGCGCACCCCGGAAGATGAACGGAAAACCGAGCACATTGTTGACCTGATTGGGGTAATCCGAACGCCCGGTCGCCATGATGACGTCATCACGTGCCGCGTGCGCCTCATCGGGGTGAATTTCGGGATCGGGATTGGAACAGGCAAACACGATCGGGTTGGCGCCCATGCGCTTGAGCTGTTCGGTGCTCAACAGATTCGGCCCGGACAGACCAATGAAAACATCGGCGCCTTCAATGGCGTCATCGAGCGTACGATGCTCGGTTTCGGTGGCAAACTGCGCCTTGTACGGATTGAGATCGCTGCGCCCGGAATGAATCACGCCCTTGCTGTCGAGCATATCGATCTGCTCGTTGCGCGCGCCCATTTCAATCAGCAGCTTCATGCAGGCGATCGCGGCAGAACCGGCCCCCAGGCAAACAATATGCGCTGATTCAAGTGACTTGCCCGCGATTTCCAGCGCATTGAGCAACCCGGCGGCGGTAACAATCGCCGTACCATGCTGATCATCATGAAATACAGGAATACTGCAGCGCTGCTTGAGGGCATTCTCGATCTCGAAGCACTCCGGCGCCTTGATATCCTCGAGATTGATGCCCCCCCAGCTGTCGGCGATATGCGTAACGGTATCGATAAAGGCCTGCGGCTCGGCCACATCAACTTCGATATCGACGGCATTGATCCCGGCAAATCGTTTGAACAGTACGCCCTTGCCTTCCATAACGGGCTTGCTGGCCAGCGCCCCCAGATTACCCAGCCCCAGAATGGCGCTGCCATTGGAGATGACAGCCACCAGATTGCCCTTGCCGGTATAGCGGTAGGCATTTTCGGGATCGCGGGCAATTTCCCGTACCGGTTCGGCCACACCGGGACTATAGGCAAGAGCCAGATGCTTCTGGCTGTGCGTCGGCTTGGTCAGTTCGACCGAGAGTTTTCCGGGAATAGGCCTGGCGTGATAATCCAGCGCTTCCTGCCTGCGTGAATCTGACATGGGTATCAGGCACTCCTGATCAGAGATAATCCGATCAGCCTATAGAAAACCCACCCCTCCCACAACAATCGCAAGTACCTGTCATGAAAGGGTTTCATTTAAACCTTTACAGATATTCGGCGAACCTTATGGCTAACCTTTTCACCATAAATCAGGGCTTATTGACCTGCCATTTTCTTTTTTCCAACGTCCTGAAGACCAGGTCGAATCAACGCAGTTGTCCCTGATTCATCAGCCCATTGACATCACGAGCTTGCCAGTCGCTGCCCCGACGCCGAAGATGGGCACCCAATGGCGTCACCGCCTTGCCTCTTTTCATCCCTTGCGGCAGCTGCAGGAGAATTGCCTTGCCTCTTGACCGTGCCCCATCGGATAGCTCGACGACCCATCCGGCCATTCTGGTCGTGGCTGTCCCGACCCCGCTACGGCGCTGCTTCGATTACCTGCCCGGCCACGAGCGTCCCGAAAACGGCTGGTGCAGTGGCGTGCGCGTCCGGGTATCACTGGGGCGCCGTCAGGTCGTGGGCGTAGTGGTCGATTTTCGCATGGACAGCGACGTTGAGCGCCATCGCCTCAAACCCATCGAGGCCCTGCTCGATCAGACGCCGTTACCGGCAGACTGGCTCTGGTTGTGCCGATTTACTGCCCGCTATTACCAGCATTCGCTGGGCGATACGCTGGCCAATGCCATGCCGGTACTGCTGCGCCAGGGACGTCCGCTCGAAGCACGCACCCGCACCCGCTGGTTCGTCACCGAGCGGGGACACACGACCCCCCCCGAACAACTCGGCCGCGCTCGCCGCCAGGCGGAACTGCTCGCTGTGCTCCAGCAGCATCGGCAGGGGCTGGTTGCCTCGGCCATCACCGCCCAGGGGTTCGATCAGGCTCAGCTGCGCGGTCTGCGCGAGAAAGGGTTGATCGATGGCAAAAGCGAGTGGCTGGCCGCTCCCGACAGCCGCCATGGTCCTGTGCTGGCCGAGCCGGCACTGACCCTTAACCGGGAGCAGAGCGATGCCCTGTCCGCCCTGCATGAGGGTCTGGATCGTTTTCATCCGGTGCTGCTACACGGCGTAACGGGTAGCGGCAAGACCGAAGTCTATCTGCAGCTGATCGAAGCCGTGCTTGAGCGGGGCCGTCAGGCCCTGATTCTGGTCCCGGAGATCGCCCTGACACCTCAGACACTGGAACGCTTTCGCCGTCGCTTCAGCGTCGCCGTGGTCACCCTCCACTCCGGCCTCAATGACAGCGAGCGGCTGGACGCCTGGGAGGCTGCCCGCGCCGGCCGGGCACGCATCATCATCGGCACCCGTTCTGCCATTTTCACACCGCTGGCAACGCCCGGGGTCATCATCATCGACGAGGAGCACGACAACTCATTCAAGCAGCATGAAGGGTTGCGCTATCACGCTCGCGACCTGGCTGTGGTTCGCGCCCAGCATCATGGTATTCCGATCGTCATGGGGACCGCCACGCCGGCGCTGGAAACCCTGCATCATGCCCAGCGCGGTGACTATCGCCATCTGCGTCTGACCCGGCGCGCCGGCAATGCCCAGCCCGCCATGATGCAGCTCGTCGATCTGCGCGGACGCCCATTGCGAGGAGGACTTGGCCCGCAGGCCATCAAGGCGATCGGCGAACAGCTCGATGCCGGACGACAGGTGCTGGTCTTCATCAACCGCCGAGGCTTTGCCCCCACACTGAGCTGTCATGAGTGCGGCTGGATCAGTGAATGCCGCCACTGCGATGCTCGCCTGACGCTGCATCGCCAGCCGCATCAACTGATCTGCCACCATTGCGACAGCCGGATGGCTGTTCCGGACGCCTGCCCGAGCTGTGGCAGTGCCGATCTGCGCCCACAGGGCGCTGGCACCGAGCGCACCGAGGAAACGCTGGCCGAGGCTTTCCCCGACACCCCGGTATTGCGCGTCGATCGCGATACCACTCGTCGTCGCGATGCACTTGAGCAGACACTGGCTCGGGTCCGCCGTGGCGAGTCCTGTCTGCTGGTAGGTACTCAAATGCTGGCCAAGGGACATCACTTCCCGCACGTGACCCTGGTGGTCGTGGTCAACGCCGATGGTGGGCTCTACAGCGCCGATTTCCGTGCCATGGAGCACAGCGCAGCCCTGCTGACCCAGGTGGCCGGCCGAGCCGGGCGTGCCAGTCACCCGGGTCGGGTACTGATTCAGACACATCATCCGGATGACCCGGGGCTGCAGCTGCTGATCGAACAGGGATTCGATGCTCTGGCAACTCAACTGCTTGAAGAGCGCCGCATCGCTCGACTGCCACCCTATCGTTACATGGTCCTGATTCGGGCCGAGGGGCAGAATGCCGAGACACTGCAAAGCGTACTGAGTGAAGGGACCGAGGCACTGCGAGGCTGGTTGCAGGAGCAATCAATGACAGTCGAGTGCCTGGGCCCGGTACCGGCACCAATGGAACGTCGTCAGACGCGCTGGCATGCCCAGGTCATGCTGACCGCCGAGCGCCGCAGCGCGCTGCACCGTGCTACAGCCTGGCTCGATGAGTGGCTGAGCCGCCACCCCGACAGCCGCCGGCTGCGTTACTCGATCGATGTCGATCCTCAGGAAATGGCCTGACGACCGGGCGCCGATTTTGACACCGGGGCTGGTTGAACGATAATGGCGGGCCCACATCGGCCCCGGTCTGCTTTGAACGGACGCTCCCGGGTCGATCATCGAATACATGCATGACTGTCCCCGCCCCGCGTGGGCCCGAGCCGCCATCGGAATGCCAGATCAATGAAAGAGACCATTACCGCACTGCTGGAGACCGCGCTCGAGGCGCTCAAGGCTGACGGCACCCTGCCCGACGATATCCAGCCCGCCATCCGCATCGATGCCACACGGGATCGTGAACACGGCGACTATGCCACCAATCTGGCAATGACCCTGGCCAAAAGCGCCGGCATGAAACCGCGCGAACTGGCCGAGCGTCTGGCGGCTGCACTGCCCACCAGCCCGGTATTGCGCGACATCGAGATTGCCGGCCCCGGTTTTATCAATTTTTTCGTCGACACCGGATCGGCGGCCGAGATATTGATGACCATCCTCGAAAACGGCGACGCCTATGGCCGCAGCAATGTCGGCGAGGGAGCTTTGGTGCAGGTCGAATTCGTCTCCGCCAATCCGACCGGCCCTCTGCATGTCGGCCACGGACGTGGCGCGGCCATCGGTGACAGCCTGTCCCGACTGCTTGAAGCTACCGGCCACCGGGTCACGCGCGAGTTCTACTACAACGATGCCGGCGCTCAGATCGACAACCTGACGCTATCGGTAGCTGCTCGGGTGCGTGGTATCGAGCCCGGCGACCCGAGCTGGCCGGCGGATGGTTATCGAGGCGACTACATCCGCGATGTGGCCGAGAGCTATCTGCGTGGAGAAACAGTGACTGCCGATGACCGCCAGGTCACCGCCCGGGCTGATCCCGAGGATCATGAAGCCATTCGCGAGTTTGCCGTGGCTTATCTGCGCCATGAGCAGGATCTTGATCTGCGCGCGTTTGGCGTAAGCTTTGATGTCTACTTCCTCGAATCCTCGCTCTATCGCGACGGCAAGGTCGAAGCGACCGCCAACCGTTTGATCGAGGGTGGTCACACCTATGAAGCCGATGGTGCCCTGTGGCTGCGTACCACTGCTTTCGGTGACGACAAGGATCGGGTGATGCGCAAGCGGGAAGGCGGCTATACCTATTTCCTGCCGGATGTCGCCTACCATCTCGACAAGTGGCAGCGAGGCTTCACCACGGTCATCAATGAACAGGGGGCCGATCACCACTCTACCGTGACTCGGGTACGCGCCGGCCTGCAGGCACTGAATGTCGGCATTCCCGAAGGCTATCCCGATTACGTGCTGCATCAGATGGTTCTGGTCACCCGTTCCGGCGAGGAGGTCAAACTCTCCAAGCGGGCCGGCAGCTATGTCACCCTGCGCGACCTGATCGAGGAAGTCGGACGGGATGCCACTCGTTATTTCCTGGTTGCTCGCCCGGCCACCTCGCAGATGACCTTCGATATTGACCTGGCGCGTTCGCAATCCAACGATAATCCGGTTTACTACGCCCAGTACGCTCATGCCCGCATGTGCAGTGTCATGGCACGTGCCGAACGTGATGGCCATCCCTTTGACGCCGACCTGGCCCGCACCAGCCTCGGTTATCTGGAAGAGCCGCGCGAGCGCGAGCTGATCACTCGCCTGCAACTGTGGCCGGAAACGGTCGCTCGCGCTGCGCTGGCCCGTGAACCACACCAGATCGCAGTCTATCTGCAGGAATTGGCCGCAGA
Organism: Kushneria phosphatilytica; assembly: GCF_008247605.1. Lineage (NCBI taxonomy): Bacteria > Pseudomonadati > Pseudomonadota > Gammaproteobacteria > Oceanospirillales > Halomonadaceae > Kushneria > Kushneria phosphatilytica. Next base: position 2,804,994 of record NZ_CP043420.1, read on the forward strand.
ATTCCACAGCTGTTACAACGCGGTCAGGGTCATGGTTGACGATGACGCCCTGCGCAATGCCCGACTGGCGCTGGGCCTGGCCGTGCGTCAGGTCATGCGCAACGGACTTGAGCTACTGGGTGTCAGCGCCCCCGAGGAGATGTAAATGGCAGGCGGTCGCTCCAACTCCCGCAACAGCTCCGGCAACCAGCGCAGTAACAGCCGCGGAGGTGCTTCGAAGCGCAATAACACGCGCACTCAGAGCAGCGACGGCTTCCATGTCCCGGGCTGGCTATGGGGGATCGTCGGGCTGATTGCCGGCTTTGCCGCGGCACAGTATTTCCATGACTCGGCCCCCCGACCGCAGCAGGGTCAGGTGGCTGCGGTTGTGGCACGTCAATCCAGCAGTACCGGTAATGACTCGGGTTCAACCCAACAAGGGAAATCCGCTCAGGGTCAGCAGCAGGCCGATCAACAGAAGAAGATGCCGACCTTCGAGTTCTACACGCTGCTGCCTGAATCGGAAGTCGTGGCGCCCACGGTGGATGCCTACAAGTCGACGCCTCGCCCAGGCACCCAGGCTGCCGCCGATGAAAAGGCGCGCAAGATCATGCAGGGCAATGAGAAGTCCGATCAGGCCGACGCCAATGGTGGCAGCAAGGAAGCCTTGCCAAGCTATGTACTACAGGCAGCCTCGTTCCGAGACAATACGGATGCCGAAAAGATGGCCCGCAAACTCAAGGACCTCAGCCTAAAGGCTCGGGTCAGCGAGGTCACGACAGCCGATGGGACGCACTGGTATCGCGTGCAGGTTGGCCCTTACAAGGACACCCGGGAAATTTCCCGTGCCCGGGATCTGATGGAGACCCAGAAGATCGAACCGATGCTGATCCAGCTGCAGGGCTGATCGCTGGGGTCTCCGGGAGCGGGCATGGTAGCCCGCTCCCTCAGCCTTTACCTTCTCTTCTCATGGGTCATCATCACCCGGTGACTTGATTTCCTCACCGCGCGTCCGCATCTAATTTCCCCATCAGACAGTGGCGCCCGGCGTCGCAATCTTCCCCGGGGATACATTCCCCCGTCTACTGGAGACCCGTTCATGACCACGATCGTATCCGTGCGCCGTGGCGAGCAGGTAGCCCTGGCCGGCGATGGTCAGGTTTCGCTGGGCAATACGGTAATGAAGGGCAATGCCAGCAAGGTACGCCGCTTTCACCGCGGCCAGGTACTGGCCGGCTTCGCGGGTGGCACGGCAGATGCCTTTACCCTGTTTGAACGTTTCGAAGCTCAGCTCGAGAAGTACCAGGGGCATCTTGCCAAGGCTGCCGTCGAGCTCGCCAAGGAGTGGCGTACCGACCGCGCCCTGCGTCGACTGGAAGCGATGCTGGCCGTGGCTGATCGGCATTCATCACTGATCATCACCGGCACCGGCGATGTGCTCGAGCCGGAGTACGGCATCATCACTATCGGCTCCGGCGGACAGTACGCCAACGCCGCGGCCCGAGCCCTGCTGGACAACACCGAGCTGTCCGCGCGCGAGATCACCGAGAAGAGCCTCAACATCGCCGCTGACATCTGCGTCTACACCAATCACACCGTGACACTCGAGGCACTGGATTGATCATGACCCAGTCTGAGAATTCGCCATCAGCAACTACCGAGTCGACCACGCAGCAGTCGCAGATGACGCCGCGCGAGATCGTTCATGCCCTCGATCAGTATATCGTTGGCCAGGCCGACGCCAAGCGTGCCGTCGCCATTGCGCTGCGCAACCGCTGGCGGCGCATGCAGCTCGACGATGAACTGCGCCCCGAGGTCACCCCCAAGAATATCCTCATGATCGGCCCGACCGGGGTGGGCAAGACCGAGATCGCACGCCGTCTGGCCAAGCTTGCCGGCGCGCCCTTCGTCAAGGTCGAGGCGACCAAGTTCACCGAGGTCGGCTATGTCGGACGCGATGTAGAATCGATCATTCGCGATCTGGTCGAGATGGCGATGAAGATGGTGCGCGAGGATGCCAAAAAGGCCATGCAGCACAAGGCTGAAGAGGCCGCTGAAGAGCGTGTGCTCGACGCCCTGTTGCCACCGGCCCGTGGTAGCGAATATGACAGCGGCCGCAATCGCGATAGCTCGACCCGTCAGACCTTCCGCAAACAGCTGCGCGAGGGCAAACTCGACGATCGCGAGATCGATATCGAACTCACTCCCGCCAGCCAGGGCATGGACTTTCAGGCGCCGCCCGGCATGGAGGAAATGACCAGCCAGCTGCAGAACATGTTCTCCAGCTTTGGCAAGCAGAAGAGCGAAAGCCGGCGCATTACCGTCGCCGAAGCACTGCGGCTGGTACGCGATGAGGAAGCCGCCAAGCTGGTCAGCGAGGAAGAGATCAAGCAGCGGGCCATCGAAGCGGTCGAGCAGAACGGTATTGTCTTCGTCGATGAGATTGACAAGGTCGCCAAGCGCGCCGAATCGGGCAGTGGCGGAGATGTCTCCCGCGAAGGGGTACAGCGTGATCTGCTGCCGCTGATCGAGGGCTCAACGGTCTCCACCAAGCACGGCATGGTGCGTACCGATCATATCCTGTTCATCGCTTCCGGGGCTTTCCATCTTTCCAAACCCTCGGATCTGATCCCTGAGCTGCAGGGGCGCCTGCCGATCCGTGTCGAGCTTTCGGCGCTATCACCGAATGAATTCAAGCGCATCCTGACCGAACCCTCGGCATCGCTGACCCGACAGTACGAAGCGCTGCTGGCGACCGAGAATCTCTCCATCAGTTTCACCGATGACGGGATCGAGCGTATCGCCCAGACGGCCTGGCAGGTTAATGAGGGCACCGAAAATATCGGAGCACGCCGGTTGCATACGATGATGGAAAGGCTGCTGGAAAAGGCGCTCTACGAGGGTAGTGACATGCAGTCACCGCTGGTCATCGATGCCAGCTATGTGGATGAGCAGCTGGGCGAACTGGCGAAGGACGAAGATCTCTCGCGCTATATCCTGTAAGTCCCGACAGGCAGGTATACGCAACTGGCACCCGCCTGATTCAACGCGTATTCTGGATACGGCGCCCTCTCGCGGCGCCGTTTTCTCTTGTGCGACGGCGATCAGCTGTCAGCATGATTTCCCGGAGGTATCATGAGCACTCCGATTCCCGTGAATGTGCACTATCACAAACACGATCGTGATCTCGAGCTGAGCTACGATGTGGCCGGGGAGCGTCTTCATTTTCGTCTCTCCGCTGAACTGCTCCGGGTGTTCTCTCCTTCCGCAGAGGTCCGCGGCCACAGTCCCGAGCAGGCCGTATTGCAGACCGGCAAAAAGGATGTCGGGCTGATGAACATCGAACCGGTCGGCAATTACGCTCTGAAGCTTTATTTCGATGATGGCCATAATAGTGGCCTCTACAGCTGGGCGTATCTGTGGGAGATGTGTCAGCATCGCGAGCAGTGGTGGCAGGATTATCTGCGTCGTCTCGAAGAAGCAGGCGCTTCACGAGAGTCACTTGGTATTGCAGTGCGTCAGTTGCACTAGCCCCCGGGCAGCCACTGACCACCCCGGGACAATTTCCCGGTGCGACGCTACAATGCTTCGCTGCTGAATCATTGCCGACTTTCGGCACAGCGACAATCGAATCAGGGACACGGAACATGGACAGCAAGACTACGCATTTCGGCTATCAGGAAGTGCCCCTTGAGGAGAAGGCCGGCCGGGTCGCCGAAGTCTTCGATAGCGTTGCCGCTCGCTATGATCTGATGAACGACCTGATGTCGCTGGGCATTCATCGTCTCTGGAAGCGGGTAGCGCTTGAGCGCTCGGGCGTTCGGCGAGGTCATCAGGTGCTCGATATCGCCGGTGGCACCGGCGATCTTACCGAGCAGTTCGTGCGTCGGGTCGGTCCGAAGGGACGCGTCGTGCTGGCTGATATCAATGCCTCGATGCTAAAGGTCGGCCGTGATCGGCTGATCGACAAGGGCGCCGGTGCGCACGTGGAAGTGGTTCAGGCCAATGCCGAAGCGCTACCCTTCCCCGATAATACCTTTGACTGCATTACCATTGCCTTTGGCCTGCGTAATGTCACCGACAAGGCCCGGGCACTGGCTTCGATGACACGTGTGCTCAAACCGGGGGGACGCCTGCTGGTGCTGGAGTTTTCCAAACCCACCCATCCCGTCTTTGAGCGTATCTATGATCAGTACTCCTTCCATGTACTGCCGCGTCTGGGCAGTCTGATAGCCAACGATGCCGACTCATATCGTTATCTGGCAGAATCCATTCGCATGCATCCTGATCAGGACACGCTCAAGAGCATGATGGAAACGGCCGGGCTGGAACGTGTCGAGTACACCAACATGACCGGGGGTGTTGTCGCTCTGCATCGCGGTCTCAAGCTCTGAACCGCTGCATGCCGGCTCATCTGCCTGTCGGACATCGACAGTGCTTTTCCGATGTCCGGGGGAATGCCCCCGATGATACGAATTACCTCAGGTTGACGATTTTCATGGACAAGCAGCCCCTGATGCCGCAGACCGGCCTGAATGCCCGCACAGGGTCGTGGCGCTGATGTCACTGATCATGCCCCTGCTGCTCGCCAGCGCCGAACGCACGCTCAATCATCTGCTGGCGCGCGATCCCGCCGCCCCTTCACGCCTGGCCAGACTGGCCGGCAGGCGATTGTTGCTGCGTGTCACCGCCCCATCATTCGAAGTACTGATTACTTTCCACAATGGTGGATTGGCGCTGACCCGACTACCGGATGCCTCCCCGGGCGATGCCGATGCCTGCGTCGAGATCGATGCAGATACCCTGGGCGCTCTCATGGGCGGTGCATCCATCGATTCCTGTATGACCAACAATCGATTGATCGTCCATGGTGACCTGGGGCTGCTGGCGGCGACACGCGATCTGTTGATGGACCTGGATGTCGATTGGGAAGGTGCGCTGGCGGAATGGTTTGGCGATATGCCGGCCCATAGCCTTGCTACCGGCCTGCGACGCATCGGTCATTTCGGCGTGCGCTCGAGCCATTCGCTGGAGCAGGATCTGCGTGAGTATGTATTCGAGGAAGGACGCTGGCTGGCCGGACGCAATCAGCTCGACATTGCCCGTGAACATCTGACTGAACTGGAAATCGCCACCGACCGTCTCGAAGCACGTCTGGAACGTCTCAGCCGCCGACTGCGGGAGGGATCGCACTCTTGAATCTGCTGTGGCGCCTGATACGCATTGGCTGGGTTATTACCCGTTATCGTCTGGATACGCTGGTGCCACTTGACCGGCTACCGGGTTATGGCCGGTGGTTGATGAAAATCGCGCCGATTCGGCTGTTCCCCACACGTCAGCGTAGCGACGGTGAACGACTGCGACTGGCGCTGGAAAACCTCGGGCCAATCTTCGTCAAATTCGGTCAGATGCTGTCGACCCGTCGTGATCTGATGCCGCCGGATATCGCCGTCGAGCTCAAGCGTCTGCAGGATCAGGTCCCTCCCTTCTCCAGCGACCAGGCGCGCCGAAGTGTCGAAGAAGCGCTTGGCGCCTCCGTTGACGAAAGCTTTGCCCATTTCGATACCGACCCTCTGGCCTCGGCATCGATCGCTCAGGTCCACGCCGCCCAGCTTCATTCCGGGGAGCAGGTGGTGGTCAAGATCATTCGTCCGGGCATCGATGGCGTAATGCGCAGCGATATTGCCCTGCTGTACACCTTCGCAAGACTGTTGCTGAAGGTATGGCCCGATGCCCGACGACTACGCCCGGTGGAAGTAGTCAAGGACTACGAGGCGACCCTGTTCGACGAACTCGATCTGCAGAAGGAGGCCGCCAACACTTCGCAGCTCAAGCGCAATTTCCAGCACTCCCCGCTTTTGTATGTCCCGGCGATCCATTGGCCTTTGACCCGCCGCAGCGTGATGGTCCAGGAGCGTATCACCGGTATCCCGGTCGCCGATATCGATGCGCTGATCGAACGTGGCGTCGACCTGCGCGTGCTGGCAGAGCGTGGTGTGGAGATCTTTTTTACCCAGGTCTTCCGCGACAATTTCTTCCATGCCGACATGCATCCGGGCAACATCTTCGTCAACGCCGATAACCCCCGCGATCCCAGCTACGTGGCCATCGACTGCGGGATTGTCGGCAGCCTGACCCGTGAAGATCAGGATTATCTGGCGCGTAACATCATTGCCTTCTTCCGCCAGGATTATTACGAAGTGGCGATGCTGCATATCGAATCCGGTTGGGTCGGAGAAGGCACGCGCGCCAATGAATTTGCAGCTGCCATTCGCTCGGTCTGCGAGCCGATTCTGGAAAAACCGCTCAAGGACATTTCCTTCGGCCAGGTGTTGATGGGGCTGTTTCAGACAGCGCGTCGTTTCAACATGGAGGTTCAGCCTCAGCTGGTGCTGTTGCAGAAAACCCTGCTGAACATCGAGGGGCTGGGGCGCACGCTCTACCCCGAGCTGGATCTGTGGCATACCGCCAAGCCCTATCTGGAACGCTGGATGCATGAACGCGCTGGCCCAAAGGGATTCTGGGAAGAGCTCAAGAAACAGGCACCCGAACTGGTGCAACGGGTGCCCCAGTTACCAGTACTTGCCCATCAGGCAATGTCACAGATCGAGACCGAGCGTCGCCAGCGTCGCGAGCAGACCGCCGCCCTGAGTACGCTGCGAGACACGCTCAACGGTCTGCGTCGGGGCACTCATCGATTCCGACTGGGACTGATGTTCATTGCACTGGCATTTGTCTGGCAGCCGCTCTGGGGATGGCTGAGCCACCAGCCCTGGCCAGTACTGGTGGCTGCCGGCATCGGCCTGGTATTGATTGTCTGGCGCTGAACCGTTTGCCGAACAACGAAGGTCCGGAAGTGCATCGACAGCCGGCCAGGCTGGGTGTTATAAGCGATTCAACGACGCCCGTCAGGCGTCAGGGGAAGAACAGCATGAGCAGCGATATACTCGATCAGCTGGCCGAAGTGCTCGCCAGCCGCCGCCACGGTGATGCTGACAGCTCTTATGTGGCCGGGCTGCACCAGCGAGGGCTCAACAGGATTCTCGAGAAGGTCGGTGAAGAGTCTACCGAAACCCTGCTGGCGGCACGTGACGCCGAATCGGGAGGTGAGGCCGAGCGTCAGGCGCTGATCAACGAGACCGCCGATCTGTGGTTTCACAGTCTGGTCATGCTGTCACACCTCGATATCGATCATCGGGCAGTACTCGAAGAACTGGCGCGCCGTTTCGGTGTGTCCGGACTCGACGAAAAGGCCGCCCGCAACGCTTCCTGATCCCGCTTTCACGCGGAACACGATCAATTGAGTGGTAATGGAGAACGCTTATGTTGGGTGGCATCAGTATCTGGCAGCTTCTGATCGTACTGGGCATCATCATTCTGATCTTCGGTACCAAGAAACTGCGCAATATTGGCGGTGACCTCGGCGGCGCCATCAAGGGCTTCAAGCAGGCCGTCAACGATGGCGAGGATGAGGCCGACAAAAAACAGAACGTCCAGACACGTCAGGTCGAAGACCAGACGACACAGGGGAGCGTTCATGAAACGCCGGCAGAGAAGCGGGAGAACGTGACAACGCACGCTCCTGACGATCATGACAAAGAGTCCCGGAACTCATAAGCGATGTTTGACGTCAGCTTTCTGGAACTGGCGGTCATTGCAGTCATTGCGTTGATCGTGCTTGGTCCCGAGCGGCTTCCTACTGCCGCCCGGGCTGCCGGTCTCTGGATCGGACGCATTCGTCGCACCATTGGCAATGTTCAGCGGGAAATTTCCAGCCAGCTTGAAACCGAAGAGCTGCAGCGTCAGATGAAACAGAAGCGCGACCGGGTCGATCAGGGGCTGTCGAAGGTGCGTCGTGAAGTTGAAGGGCTGGGCGACAACTCGCGCCAATCCGATCCTTCTACACCTCGTGATGAAAAGGACGAGGCCGCCAGCGACGCGTCGAGCCAGCACGCTTCGCCAGAAGATACCGGCCCGATCTCTTCTGCCACCGACGATAATCGGGCTACTGCCGCCCCGGACGCCGACAGGAACGATACCCCCCGATGAGTCAGTCGCAGGATCCCGACGAACAGCAAACGCCACTGGTCGAGCATCTGATTGAGCTGCGCTCACGTCTGCTCAAGGCCATTATTGCCGTGGTCGTCGTGTTTGCAGCGCTGTATGCCTTCTCCAATCAGCTCTACGAGTTCGTGGCGCATCCATTGATGGCGCTGTTGCCCGAAGGGTCGCAGATGATTGCCACGGAAGTGGCCTCCCCCTTCCTGGCGCCGTTCAAGCTGACACTGATCGTGGCCCTGTTCGTGGCCATCCCCTTCGTGCTCTATCAGGCCTGGGCGTTCATCGCGCCGGGGCTTTACGTGCACGAGAAGCGGCTGGCGATTCCGATTCTGGCCTCCAGCGTGGCACTGTTTTACTGCGGCGCTGCTTTTGCCTATTACGTCGTCTTTCCGCTGTTGTTCAAGTTTTTCACCAACACCGCGCCCGAGGGTGTTCAGGTGATGACCGATATCAACGCCTATCTCTCCTTTGTGCTGAAGCTGTTCTTCGCCTTCGGCCTGGCATTCGAGATCCCGGTCGCCACCTTCCTGCTGATCCTGACCGGTGCGGTGACAGTCCAGTCTCTCTCCAGCAAGCGCCCGTATGTCGTCATCGGCTGCTTTGTCGTAGGCATGCTACTGACACCTCCCGATATTATCTCGCAGACGCTACTGGCAGGCCCGATGTGGCTACTGTTCGAGGTCGGCATCCTGTTCGGACGGCTGGTCCGTCACCCACGTGGTGGCCGTGATGAAAGTCGCCAGGAACAGGACGATGATAGCGCCTGACAAACAGCTGCCGATCAGACGCCAGTTGGCATCAGCGGTAGCGCTCATCCGCCGCCATGTCGATCAGGCGGTCCACCAGCCGGAAAACGCCGGTAGAGACCGTCTCCATGTTATCCGAAAGCAATGAAGCCGGCGTACTGAGCACCCGATGGACCGGATCAACGACGATCTCGTCCACGCTGCAGCTCTTGTGCAGGCCACCCATGGCGCTGATGGCACCGCTCAACTCGGCATCATGGCCTACCGTTACCGGAATGGCCTGCTCAAACAGACGTGGAATCAGTAGAGAGGCCATGCCCATCAGCGCGATTGGCCGATAGTCAGAAAAGAACGAATGCAGGCAGAGGGCCAGTTCTTCCTGCACACTCATGCCAATACCTTCACGCGCATAAGTCGACAACTGGCGGCTTATGCCGCCGCCCCCCGGAATGAGAATACCGGCATGGGCCTTCGGATCGAGCGCGCCAAGCGGCGCGACATCCCGGCTCACCAGACGCTTCGACTCTGTCAGCAGCGTCGTCTGCTCGTGTCCGTCATCATCACGAAAGGAGTTCGCATTCTGCTGATCGATCTCAGGCGCAAAACCATGCCAGGCGATACCACGCTGATCGAGTCGCCACAGTGCCAGTAGCGTATCCACGGGATCCGATCCATCTACACGCCCACAACCGGCCAGAACCACCGCAATCGGTTTTTTCATCTCATTGTCTCCTTCGCCACTCAACCGGCTTCCGCGCTATTGCTGGTGCTCGTTACGCCGTTTCCAACGTCGCAGCACGGGGACTGTTATACTGCCTGTCACCTGTCAATGCTGATCAAGTGGAGCGTTTTCGTGCCACACATGACCTTTCGTCAATTCCCTGCCACCCGCATGCGGCGCATGCGCAAGGATGATTTCTCGCGGCGCATGATGCGCGAAACCACCCTCACCGTGGACGATCTGATTCTGCCGATGTTCGTTCAGGAAGGCGAACAGCGACGTGATGCCATTCCTTCCATGCCGGGGGTTGAACGGCTCTCCCTCGATCTGCTGCTGGAAGAAGCCGCCGAGCTGAGTGAGCTGGGTATTCCCGCCATCGCTCTGTTTCCCGTGATTGATGCCGAGGGCAAGACCCTGCATGCCGAGGAATCCTACAATGCCAACGGGCTGATTCAGCGCAGTGTGCGCGCACTCAAGCAGGCCCATCCCGAGCTGGGCATTATTACAGATGTGGCACTGGACCCCTATACCAGCCACGGGCAGGACGGCATCCTCGATGATGAGGGCTATGTGCTCAACGAGCGCACCGTCGAAACCCTGATCAAGCAGGGTCTGTCTCATGCCGAGGCCGGTGCCGATTTCATCGCGCCCTCCGACATGATGGATGGCCGAATCGGTTCAATCCGGGAGGTACTCGAGCGCGAGGGCCTGATCAACACCCGCATCATGGCATACTCTGCCAAATATGCCTCACGCTACTATGGTCCCTTCCGTGATGCCGTGGGCTCTACGGCCAATCTCGGCAAGGCAGACAAGTCCACCTATCAGATGGACCCGGCCAACAGCGACGAAGCCATACACGAAGTGGCCATGGATATCAGCGAAGGTGCCGATGCTGTCATGGTCAAACCCGGCATGCCCTATCTTGATGTGCTGCACCGCGTCCGCAATGAATTGCAGGTGCCCACCTTCGTTTATCAGGTCAGTGGTGAATACGCCATGCATATGGCTGCCTTCGAGCGTGGCTGGCTCGATGAACGCCAGGTCATCATGGAATCACTGGCGTGCTTCAAGCGGGCCGGCGCCGATGGCATTCTGACCTATTTTGCCAAGCGTGCAGCCCAGTGGCTCAAGCAAGCGTGACCGGCCGTGCATGAGCCGGAGAGTGTCATCAGTTCGTCATCCGGCTCATGCAGACTGACCGCCTCGTTGTGCGCCCGGAATTAATCCGGGGGCAGGCTTATCGCCAGATCAATGGAGAGACAGCGTCATGGCAGCCAGTTCGGCCAATGAAACGGATTATCAGGGCGAAGCCGGGGAAAGCACCACGACGGGGCTGCGCATCAATCGCAGCAAGACCGGGGTACGCGCTTCGACGCCATCTGACAATATTCCCGAGCTTGATGATCCGCGGCTGTACTTCAATCGCGAACTCTCCACCCTGCAGTTTCATATCCGTGTCCTGGAACAGGCGCTCGACGAGAGCCACCCCCTGCTGGACCGACTGATGTTCCTGCTGATTTTTTCCTCGAATCTCGATGAGTTCTTCGAGATTCGTGTGGCCGGGCTCAAGCACCGGATTGCATTCGGTCACGAGGAACCCAGTGTCGATGGCCACTCCCCCTCATCGGTCTTTGCCGAAATCGCACGCCTGGCGCACGAGCAGGTCGAGCGCCAGTACCATATTCTCAACAATCACCTGATACCGGCGCTCGCAGATCAGGGCATTCATTTTCTGCGCCGTACTCAATGGACCAAAGCGCAGCAGGCGTGGGTGCATGAATATTTCGACGATGAGATCATGCCAGTGGTCAGTCCCATCGGGCTCGATCCCTCTCATCCGTTTCCACGACTGGTCAACAAGAGCCTCAACTTCATTGTCGAACTCGAGGGGCACGATGCCTTCGGCCGCACCGGTGGCATGGCCATCATTCCCGCGCCGCGCTCGTTGCCACGCCTGATCCGCGTACCCGACTCGCTGGGTCGCGAAGGATGTCAGGAATATGTCTTTCTCTCGTCAATGATTCATGCGCATGCCAGCAAGCTGTTCCCCGGCATGACCATCCGTGGCTGCTACCAGTTCCGCCTCACGCGCAACGCTGATCTCAGCGTGGACACCGAAGATGTTTCCGACCTGGCCTCGGCGCTCAAGGGGGAACTGCTGGCCAGACGCTATGGCGATGGTGTGCGCCTGGAGGTCGCCAACAACTGCCCCGAGCATCTCAGTGACTTCCTGCTCGCTCAGTTTCGGCTGGATCGTCGTGATCTCTATCTGGTCGACGGACCGGTCAATCTCAGCCGCCTGATGTCGATGATCGGTGACAGCGATCGCCATGACCTGCGCTATACCCCCTTCACGCCGGGCCTGCCGAAGGTTCTGAAAAGCGATGAAAGCCTGTTCGATATCATTACTCGCGAGGATGTCCTGCTGCTGCACCCGTGGGAGTCGTTCAGTGTTATCGAGAACTGGCTCGCAGAAGCGGCACGCGATCCCAATGTACTGGCCATCAAGCAGACGCTCTATCGCACCGGAGCCGACTCGGGCGTAGTCAATGCCCTGGTCGATGCGGCACGTAACGGCAAGGAGGTCACGGTCGTTATCGAACTGCGTGCACGCTTTGATGAGGCCGACAACATCGCACTGGCATCACGGTTGCAGGAAGCCGGTGCCAATGTCATCTATGGGGTGATGGCCTACAAGACCCACGCCAAGATGCTGCATATCGTGCGTCGTGAATCCGGCCAGATCCGACACTACGCCCACATGGGCACCGGCAACTATCATGCCAAGACAGCACGACTGTATACCGATTACAGCCTGATGACGGCACGCGAAGCGCTCTGTGAAGATGTGCATCACGTCTTTCAGCAGCTTTCGGGAATGGGCGAACCCCGCCATACCGAGCACATTCTGCATGCGCCCTTTATTCTGCACAGCCGCCTGATCGAGATGATTGATCGTGAGGCGCGCAATGCGCACAAGGGGCGCAAGAGCCACCTCATCATCAAGTGCAACTCGCTGACCGAGCCACAGCTGATCCGAGCGCTTTATCGGGCCTCGCAGGCCGGAGTGCAGTGCGATCTGATCATTCGTGGCACCTGTTGCCTGCGACCCGGCGTTGCCGGCGTATCGGAAAACATCACGGTGCGTTCGATCGTGGGCCGTTTCCTCGAACATACCCGGGTCTATCACTTTCATAATGCCGGGAAGCCGGAGACCTGGTGTTCGAGTGCCGATTTCATGGAGCGCAACATGTTCAATCGGGTCGAGACCTGCTTTCCCCTGCTGGATCGACGTATCGCCAAACGCGTTCGCAAGGATCTCGATACCTACATGCTGGATAACTGTCAAAGCTGGCAGTTACAGAGCGATGGGCATTACGAGAAACGCCAACCGGGTGAAGGAGAAGCGGCCATCAGCGCCCAGGAGACCCTGCTCTACGCTTACTCGGCCCGCGCCTGAAGACATGGGGCGGGCAAAACGCCCAGCCCCTGTCTCGCAACACTTTTTCAATCCATCCGGGCACATTCGCCTGACAGCCCACGCTGCTCGGTAGCGCTTGACAGTGCTCATCACCTGCCACCCGGCCGGGTGGCAGGTGTCTGACGGCCCTAAACGCCGACCGGTCCACCATCTTCCTTCTGGATCACTACTGTCGCAGCCCGAGGACGCACCTGCCCCTTGGTCACCTGTGTGGCATCGTCACTGGCCGGCCAGTTGCCCGGATGCTGAATGTTGATGAACAGCGCCGTTCGATCCGGCGTCGCAAAGATCCCGGTCACCTCACAGGCATTGGGGCCCACGGCAAATCGCCTGAGCTGCTGGCCTGTCTGACGGGTGTCGCCGCGCGCCAGGGCCCCCGGCACGATCGCCAGTACCTGGTCATTGGTGGCCTGAGCCACGGCATTGTCGCGCCCCTTGTCGATGCCATTGTCGGTTTCGATCCAGAGGATACCTTCACCATTCTCCCCGCGCTCATCGAACCAGAGTCCATCGGGGCTGGCGAACTCATTGGCCTCGGTCAATCCGGAGCGATTGATCTCATTACCTGCGCCGGCCGGAGCACCGAACAGGAAGACTTCCCACTCAAAGCGATTCGCCCTGTCCGTTTCACGCCAGCGCATGACCTGCCCGAAATTGTTGTCCGGGCGCGGATTGGCAGCATTGACCGGCGCCGTATCAAAACCGGCACCGAGGGCTCCGAGCCCGGCAGCGCCATCGGTAAAGGTCGGCTCGGTGTCCTGGGCGGTACGATCCGAGTTATTGGTCAATGACATGTAGACATCGCCGGAGCCCGGATCGACGGTTCCCCACTCGGGTCGGTCCATGGGCGTCGCGCCCAGCAGATCGGCGGCATCGCAGGTATTGATAATGATGCCGGCCTGATCGCCGAACACCTCTCCCAGGGTGCGCTCGCCATTGGGGCCACCCCCGGGGATCTCACTCTCCGGCGTCAGGGCCAGCCAGTCGCCGCTGCCATCCTCGTTGAAACGCGCTACATGAAGCGTCCCTTCATCCAGATAGCTGGCACCGATGCTCTGACGGTCGTAGTGCTCGCCCGGACGGTTGGCATCACGCGCATCCCAGCGCTTTTTCGAGACAAACTTGTAGATGTACTCGTTGCGAGCGTCATGACCGGTATAAAAGGCCAGTGGCTCGCCTTCGACGACCCGTCCGGGCCAGCAGCCCTCATGCCGGAAACGTCCCAGAGCGGTCCGCTTGTAAGCCCGGCTATCGCTGTCGTAGGGATCAATTTCCACCACATAACCGAAAGCCCGCGCTTCGTTGCGATAATCCTCCCGGGCACTGGCGCCACGAGGCGTATTGTCGAAGCGGCTGAACTCACCCTCCTGCCCCTGTTCAGCGGTCTCCCAGCCATAGCGCCCGCGCCCGGTGGGCATCCCGAGGCGCTTCTGATCGGCCGTTCGCTCACCGCTGTTGGTAAAGACCTCGGGCCAGTTTTCCTCGCAGGTCAGATAGGTCCCCCAGGGCGTATGGCCACAGGCACAGTTGTTGTTGGTACCACGCACCCGAGTGCCATCCGGCGACCAGGCGGTCATCACCATCTCGCTGCCACGGACCGGACCGGCCAGTTCCATGGACGTCGCCGAGGTAAACCGCCGATTGTGTCGATCCCCGGTGACCGGCGCCCAGTGTCCATCGGCATCGCGTCGAATGCGTACCACGCTGACACCATGGGCATTGATCTCGGTACGGACTTCATCAGCCGGCCGCGCCCCCTGTTTGGGGTTGGTGGCACCATTGCTCGGTGCCCACAGGGCGCTCTGATCGATGTACTCGTGATTGACGACCAGCAGGAAATCGCTCGAGGCCTGTTCAGGGTCCAGAGGGAAATGGTACATGCCATCGTGGTGCATGCCCGTTGCCCGGGCCTGAAGCTCGGGTGTCAGTGAGAGATCGGGCGACCAGGCGGTGCCGTCAGTGGTCAGCGGTGTCCCCCAGGGGATCAGGACCTGAGCGCGATAGCCCGGTGGTACCACCACGGCATCGGTCATCGAACCGGGAATCGATTCGAAACCCAGACTCAGCGATTGCCCGCTGGCCGCCGCGGTTGCTGCACGCACGGCACCTGGCAGGCCAAAACCGGCGAACAGGGTTGCCGCAGCAACGCCAAGGCCTCCCTGCATGACCCGGCGGCGGGACATGCGGCGATCCAGAATGGTGGAAAACGGCGTGTTCCGACTGAGATTATGGTTATCGTGATTCTCGATTTCGGCACTCATGGGTACTCCCCGGCGATAGTGTGGATAACACGGTCCTGATCCACCTACGCTAGGCGCGAGGCATGACATTCTGGTGACGCCGCCATGCCGAGCCGGGTGCTCACCGCTCGGCATGGCCATGTCTCAGGCCGGTACTCCCGCCGTTGTCGAGCCGCTCAACGATGCTTTCGCCAAGCGTTCTGCGGCATCCAGCAGCACGCTTCGGGTCTGGGCCCAACCCAGGCAGCCATCGGTGATCGATACGCCATGCTGGAGTTCGTCACTCAACGCCTGTCGACCGGCTTCCAGATGGCTCTCGATCATGACACCCGTCAGCGCCTGCTGCCCTGCCAGACGCTGCTCGATCACCTGCTCGAGCACTTCGGGTTGACGAAAGGGATCCTTGCCGCAATTGGCATGCGAACAGTCGACCATCAGCGAGGGGCGATGGCCGGCCAACTCGAGCGCCCGACAGGCTGCTTCGACACTTTGAGCGTCACAATTGGGTCCCTGGCGACCTCCCCGTAGTACCGGATGGGTATCGGGGTTGCCGGCTGTCTCGATCACTGCCGGGCCGCCCTGCTCATCGACACCGAAGAATCGATGACCGTGCGCGCTGGCGGTCATGGCATCCAGCGCCACACCCAGGCCACCATCAGTGCCGTTCTTGAAGCCCAGCGGAGCCGGAAAACCACTGGCCAGTTCCCGATGTACTTGTGACTCCGTCGTACGTGCCCCGATTGCCGCCCAGCTCACCAGGTCATCGATGTAGGCCGCTGTCATCGGCTGAAGCAGTTCGGTGGCAATCGGCACGCCGAGCGCAGCAATATCGCGCATCAGTCGTCGTGCACGCCACAGTCCGGCCGCCATGTCATCGCGACCGTCGAGATCAGGATCGTACGCAAACCCCTTCCATCCCACCGTCGTCCGCGGCTTTTCGATATAGACGCGCATCACCAGCAGTAATTGCTCGCCGACCTGGTCGTTCAGATCCTTCAGATGATGGGCATACTCCATCGCCGCATGTTCATCGTGAATCGAACAGGGCCCCGTGACGACCAGCAGACGGGTGTCGCTACCATGAATGATGCGACGAATGGCATGCCGTTGCCGGGCGATTTCACGAGTGGTGGCAGTCGTTAGCGGTAGCTCGCGCTTCAATTCAGCACTGGAGGGCAAGGCTGCCCGGGCAGTACGAGCGGAACAGGTGGATTCAACGGGAGTAGCAAGAGTCGACATCAGGGCGCTCCGATATGTCAGGCGCCGTTGTGATTCAGCACAACGACGCGAGGATTCGTGGTTGCAGTGGACAGGCAGGGCTTACGCGCCCGAAAGAGCGCCAGGTGACAAACGACCAGCGAAACAGGCGGTTGAAGGCTGGGTTGTAATAACGCATGGCTCTCGCTCCGTAATGGCCTTGAAGGGCGTGATACAAAAAACCCCCGGTGGCTGGCTGCCGACCGGGGGTTTTCCTTGAGGTGGGCAGCCTGATCGCTTTCAGGCACACCCGATTGACTCAGGCGTGCCTGATACCAAACCAATAGCTGCCAAAATAACCGACATGATCCGTACACGCCGCCCATCGCCTGCCAGTAGAGGCCAGGGATTCGGGATGGGTAGCTGAATGTTGCGACATGATCATGTTCCTGCTGCGAAATTCACGTTCATTACTGCGTGCTCAAGGCATTCAAAACTTGAGGATGCCATTACCGTCACTGAAAGTATTACAGCTCATGCCAGAGGAACAAACCCGGCAGGGCTGCCAGCAGCGCCACCATGACCAGCGCCACGACCATCAGTACGGCAAGCAGTTTCTCGTGGCGCTCACAGCGCCGGTGAAGACGGCGAAACAGGGACATTCGTGAACTCATGAGTTCATCTCCGTTTGATACATCCATGCTTCTTCAGCAGTCACCGAGCACTGCCCGAGCGTTACCTGTTATTACCTTTACTGCACATGACGCCCGCCGTCAACGGGTAGAACGGCACCAGTCATGTAAGCATTGTCCAACAGGTAGCGTACACTCTGCCAGATCACACCGGGCCCGGGCGGTGTCGGCATCAATGATCCGCTCCGAAGCGGCACCGATCCCCCGGACACCTCACTCTCGTCGTGCATGATGGCTGCCGGCGCGATGGCATTGACCTTGATGTCGGCACCAAACAGTGCGGCAAATGATCGTGTCAGGCTTTCCAGGCCAGCCTTGGTCGCGGCATAGGCGACGTGCCGGCTTGCCCCTCGGGTTGCGACGAAATCGGTCATGTGGATGATATCGCGCATCGGCTCGCTACAGGCCATCAGCAGTGACTGCACATGCAGATTGATCAGGTAGGGGGCCTGCATGTGGAGATGAAACATGCGCTCGAAGGCGGCACCGGCCTGCTCATCGAAGCGGTCGGCTTCCCTGAGCGAAGCATTGTGAATCACGGCTCTCAGCCGCGGAGTATGC
The DNA here is from genome assembly GCF_008247605.1 of Kushneria phosphatilytica. NCBI lineage: Bacteria > Pseudomonadati > Pseudomonadota > Gammaproteobacteria > Oceanospirillales > Halomonadaceae > Kushneria > Kushneria phosphatilytica. The sequence goes on from NZ_CP043420.1 coordinate 2,822,675, forward strand.
GCCTTCAGAGCATCAATAAACGCCATGATGCCGGCTTCGCTGGAGAAATCTGCTGGTAGCGCCGTGACACCACGACGACGCAGCGCTGCTACCGCTTCGCGCTCACGCCGGTAGGTGATAATGACCGGATGACCATCATCCTGCAGTCGTTCGGCACAGTAGCGCCCCAGCCGCTGGGCACCTCCGGTAATCAGAATCGGGGCCTGACTCATGCCTGACCACCCTGATCGGGCTGACGGGGCGCATAGCTGAAGACATCAGAGAAGACGCGCTCGGTCAGCGGCTCCAGCGCTTCGAGTGTATCTACCACGGCATAGACCATGCCGGGTGATCCGGCGATGAAGATGTTCGCTTCTCGCGTACTGCCGACCCGCTCATGCAGGGCACGGTCGATACGCTCCACGACCCCATCGAAATCCTCTTCGCCCGGCAGTTCCACAACTGGCGTAAAACGTACGTTCGGATAAGTCTCGACCCATTGGCGCGCCAGCGATTCGAGATAGAGTTCGTCACGTCGGCGACCAGCCCACCAGAGGTGGATATCGTGATCCGGATCGTGGGCCAGTGCCGCCTCAATGATCGACTTCATCTGGGCAAAACCGGTGCCGGCCGCAATCAGCAGCAGGGGCCGTGGATCTCCAAGCTCGAAGCTGCACTCTCCACCCGGCAGCCGCGCACGAATCGTCTCACCGACTCGCAATCGCTTGAACAGGGCGCAGGAGTTCTCGCTGGCGGCCACATATTGCACATGCAATTCGAGCATGCCCTCACGATCAGGCGGATTGGCAATGGAATACGGCAGCCAGGCACGACCACTATCGAGTTCCAGATATTGACCCGGTGCATGTATCACCGAGGGTTGGTTGCTGCGCATGAAGACGCGGTATACATCGCCGCTCAGGGTTTCGATGGTTTCGATTCGACACGTGACCGTGTTCACCCGGCAACCTCCGTCGCTCTCACTGCTGTTCCTCTCATGAACGCTGCTCCGGGTTCGTCAAGCCCAACTCCTCCCAGCGTGCGCTGACCCGCTCACGCACCGTCTCATCCATCATGATCGGCCGGCCCCATTCACGATCGGTTTCCCCGGGCCACTTGTCAGTCGCGTCCAGGCCCATCTTCGATCCCAGACCACTGACCGGAGACGCAAAATCAAGATAATCGATCGGCGAATTATCGACCATGACCGTGTCGCGACTCGGATCCATGCGGGTCGTCACCGCCCAGATCACATCCTTCCAGTCACGTGCATTGATATCGGCATCGGTCACGATGACGAACTTGGTGTACATGAACTGCCGCAGGAAACTCCACACCCCCATCATTACCCGCTTGGCATGGCCCGGATACTGCTTGTTCATGGTCACCACGGCCAGCCGGTAGGAGCACCCCTCCGGTGGCAGATAGAAATCGACGATTTCCGGAAACTGTCGCCGCAGGATAGGCACAAACACTTCATTAAGCGCCACACCCAGTACTGCCGGCTCGTCCGGAGGCCGCCCCGTATAGGTGGAATGATAGATGGGATCACGGCGGTGGGTGATGCGCTCGACGGTAAACACCGGGAAAGTGTCCACCTCGTTGTAGTAACCGGTGTGATCCCCAAAAGGCCCTTCAGGCGCCATGTCATCAGGGTAGATAAACCCCTCGAGAATGATCTCGCTGGAGGCGGGCACTTCCAGCTCGGCATGACCACAGCTCACCAGTTCGGTTTTCGAACCCCGCAGCAGACCCGCAAAGGCGTACTCCGACAGCGTATCCGGCACCGGCGTCACCGCCCCCAGAATCGTCGCCGGGTCGGCACCGAGTGCCACGGCAATCGGGAACGGCTCACCGGGATGCGTTTCGCACCAGTCACGAAAGTCCAGTGCCCCACCGCGATGAGAGAGCCAGCGCATGATCAGCCTATTGCGGCCGATTTTCTGCTGACGATAGATCCCCAGATTCTGGCGCTCCTTGTGTGGCCCCTTCGTCACCACCAGCGGCCAGGTCACCAGCGGCCCGGCGTCTCCCGGCCAGCAGTGCTGAATCGGCAGACGGTCGAGATCGACCTCCTCTCCTTCGAGCACCACTTCCTGGCAGGCCGCCTTTTTCACCCGACGCGGCCCCATGCTCATGACCTGGCGGAAAATCGGCATCTTCTGCCAGGCATCACGAAAACCCTTCGGCGGCTCCGGCTCCTTGAGAAAGGCCAGTAGTTCACCCACTTCACGCAGCGCCTCGACGCTATCCTGCCCCATCCCCAGTGCCACACGCCGAGGTGTCCCGAACAGGTTACCCAGCAGCGGCATATCGCTGCCCTTCACATTCTCGAACAGCAACGCCGGGCCACCCTCACGCAGAACCCGATCGCAGATCTCGGTAATTTCCAGATGAGGATCGACCTCGGCGGTAACCCGCTTCAGCTCACCCATCTCCTCGAGCCGGGTGATGAACTCCCGCAGATCGCGATACTGCATGATTGGTCCTGTCCAGAAATGCAAAGGGGCAGCATAGCATGCCGCCCCGGTAGCTGTTGCCAGCACTCTTCCCGTGTATTTTCGAACCAGGAAAGCCCGTTAAACATCACGAGCACACACATCTCAGGCGCGAATGGAGCGCAGGAACCGGAGCATACTGAAGTATGTGCAGGTTTCGAGCACCGCTCGCGCCCGGGATGTGGAGCGCAGCAGTTTTCTACCGCCGTTTCATGGCCTCGAAGAACTCCAGATTGGTCTTGGTATCCTTGAGTCGATCGATCATGAACTCGGTTGCTGCCACGTCCTCCATTGGATTGAGCAGCTTGCGCAGAATCCACATACGCTGGATCTCGTCCTCGGAGCAGAGCAGATCTTCACGCCGGGTGCCGGAGCGGCGGATATTGAGCGCCGGGAAGACTCGCTTTTCGGCCAGCTTGCGATCGAGATGGACTTCCATGTTACCGGTGCCCTTGAACTCCTCGAAGATCACTTCGTCCATCTTCGAGCCGGTGTCCACCAGCGCCGTGGCCAGGATCGTCAGGCTGCCGCCCTCCTCGATGTTTCGTGCAGCGCCAAAGAATCGCTTGGGCTTCTCCAGCGCGTGAGCATCGACACCACCGGTCAGCACCTTGCCGGAAGAAGGCACGACGGTATTGTAGGCACGGGCCAGGCGCGTAATGGAGTCAAGCAGTACCACTACATCCTTCTTGTGCTCGACCAGCCGCTTGGCCTTCTCGATCACCATCTCGGCTACCTGAACATGGCGTGCCGGCGGCTCATCGAAAGTGGACGCTACTACCTCGCCACGCACCGTACGCGTCATCTCGGTCACTTCCTCGGGCCGCTCATCGATCAGCAGCACGATCATGTAACACTCGGGATTGTTGCGCGTAATGGAGTTGGCGATGTTCTGCAGGATCATCGTCTTGCCGGCCTTGGGCGGCGAAACGATCAGACCACGCTGGCCCTTGCCGATCGGTGAAGTGAGATCGATGACCCGCGAGGTAATGTCCTCGGTCGCGCCATTACCGATCTCCATGGTCAGGCGTTCCTGCGGGAAGAGCGGCGTCAGGTTCTCGAACAGAATCTTGTGACGGGCGTTTTCAGGACGCTCGAAATTGATCTGACTGACCTTCAGCAGCGCGAAATAGCGCTCCCCCTCCTTGGGCGGGCGAATCTTGCCGGAGATGGAATCACCCTTGCGCAGATTGAAACGCCGAATCTGCGAGGGAGAGACATAGATATCATCCGGACCGGCCAGGTAGGAGCTGTCGGCACTGCGCAGGAAACCGAAGCCATCCTGCAGGATTTCCAGCACGCCATCACCGTAGATGTCTTCACCGCTTTTGGCGTGCTTCTTGAGAATGGCGAAAATGATGTCCTGCTTGCGCGAGCGGGCAAGGTTGTCGATACCCATTTCCTGGGCAACTTCCAGCAGCTCGGGGACAGACTTTTGCTTGAGTTCGGTAAGATTCATCGGCTTTGTTCGGAATCGCTCTTGTCGATATGACAACGGCAGTGCTGCCAGGAACAGGCGGCGGCTGGCGAATCGGGGACCCGCCGGCGAATTAAGGTGCCCACTGAACGGAAGCACTCGACAGGCGGGCTCGATCAGACGGGCTCATGAGTAGAGCACGACTATTACGAGTCTCGTGTTGAGGAAGGTCACCCTGGATTGAAACCTGATACTTCGTTTCGCCTGAACGCTTTTCGGTTCGACCGACACGTATACAGTGGAATGCCTGATCGAATGAAAAGGAAGATGCGGGCTGACCGGCGCAGGGGGGACCACATGAACCATGCGGTCAGAAGCCTTCTGAAGCAGGCGAACATCGTGATGGTAGATCAGCCATATTGTACAATGCAACCCCTGATAAAAATTTGATGATCAGATGCGCTATCCCGATCGTTCCGCCTACGGTAACGCAGAGCAAGATGCGCGCCACGAGCCGGGCCGGTTTCGGCCGGTGAGTCACTCTGGCAGGGCAATTGACAACTTCCGGGCGGCTGCGCACTCTGCCAGTCATGAAAGAACGGACTCTCACTCACTGAAAGGTATATTCAGCCCATGGTGGCGTCATCCCCGCATCCTACGCCCCGGCGACTGGCAGCAGTCGACCTGGGCTCCAACAGTTTTCATCTGCTGATCGCCGATTATGTCGATGGTCGCCTGCGTGTCCTCGACCGGCGTAGCGACAAGGTCCAGTTGGCGGCCGGGCTCGATGACGAAGGATATCTCGGTGAGGAGGCCATCGAACGCGCCCTGGCCTGTCTTGAGCGTTTCAGCACACTGCTTTCCGGTATTGCTGCACGCGACATGCGTATTGTTGGCACCAATGCCCTGCGCAGCGCCAGCAACAGTGATCAGTTCATTGACCAGGCACAACAACGGCTTGGTCATACCATCGAAATCATCGCCGGCCGCGAGGAAGCTCGCCTGATCTATCTGGGCGCAGCGCATGCCCTGGCGGAAGTCCACGGACGTCGACTGATCGTCGATATCGGCGGAGGATCAACCGAGCTCATTATCGGTGAGGATTTCGATCCGCTGGCGCTGGAGAGCCTTACCATGGGGTGCGTCTCCTATACCCGACGCTTCTTCGGCGATGGTCGGATCAGCGAGCAGAGCATGCGCCGCGCCGAGAAGGAGGCGCTTTCCGAGCTCGGCAACATCCAGCAGCCCTATCGGCGGCTCGGCTGGGAGGATCCCATCGGCACTTCAGGAACCATCAAGGCCATTGCGGCTGTCATCGAAGCCGACGATCCCAACAGCCGCGGCATGATCACCCGCAAGGGGCTCGGCAAACTCCGCCAGCGCCTGGTGGACTGCGCCTCGCTGGAGCAGGTCCGCATGAAGGGGCTCAAGGACGATCGGGCTCGTATTTTTCCTGCCGGTGTCGCCATCCTGAGCGCGGTTTTCGAAGCGCTCGATATTGACCGCATGCGTTACGCCAGTGGCGCTCTGCGCGACGGCGTACTGCTTGATTTCATCGGCCGCGACACCCCGCATGACTCACGGCGACTGAGCGTATCGCAGCTGGAAAATCGCTTCAGCGTTGATGCCCGTCAGGCTGACAACGTATCGCAAACGGTCAATCAGCTGTTCGAACAACTGCGCACGCCCTGGGGGCTGGAGGAAGAGCACGCTACCTTTTTGCACTGGGGGGCCCGCCTGCATGAGCTCGGCCTGACCATCGCCCACAGCCATTTTCATAAACATGGCGCTTATCTGGTCGAACACAGCGATCTGGCAGGTTTTTCAACCCCCGAGCAGCGATTGCTGGCCTGGTTGGTACGAGCCCATCGAAGACGCTTTCCCACCAGAGAACTGGAACGTTTCCCGAAAGCCGAACGTTGCAGGGCCGCACGACTGGCACGGCTGCTACGACTGGCGGTAGTGCTCAATCACGGCCGCCCTGACACGCCACCGCCGTCGGTCACCCTGAGCGCCGAAGACGAGCGCCTGCATCTGACGCTCGATGCCAGCCGTTACAGCGCGCTCGTGATTGATGACCTCGGCCGTGAACAGTCCTTCCAGAAGAGCGGTGGTTTCGAACTTGAGGTGACCGTCACCGGAACGGAATGAGATCGCTCAGGTGCCAGCCCGCAACAGCCGCCAACCATCTGCCGCCAGCGCCAGGTCGGCTCCGATCAGCGCAACGGCTTCGTCGCCCTGCCAGGCGATAACCAGTCGATCCCGTCGCCAGGGGGGGACTGCTGCCTCCTGAAGGAGCTGCTTGACGCGCCGATGGCGGCCACCATATTGCAACCGCTCTCCTCCCCGGCGCGGCTTCAGGCGAACGCTCACCGGTTTTCCATCTTCTCGCACCAGTCGCCAGTACAATGCACCCACCGGAGTATCGAGGCCAACCTCACCCTGCCAACAGCACTGCCACTCACCCGACATGGTGTCAGTCGGTGTCTGAAGATAGAGCGCGCCCCGCCACACCCGGGCTTCGGCACCGGGCCAGCCCACGTGCACCCTGCCATCGCGGCGAGCTTCGGCACACTGATCCAGCAATGTTTCCAGTCGAGCCCGGGGCGGCAGTGGTAGCCCCAGCCGACCCAGACAACTGCGAATCAACAGCCGCTGACGCGCCCGCGACAACTCAAGCAAAGGCACCAGCGGCAAGCGACCGGGATCATGGCCAAGGCGCTCGAGATCGATTGCAGCCAACTCACCCAGCAATTCACCGGCCTCACGCAGATGATTGGCGCTATCTACCAGCTGCGCCTCTGCCGTCCAGCGTTCGTTCAGTGCCGGCATCACCCGGTGCCGAACATGATTGCGGTCGAACCGCTCATCCTGATTGGTTGGGTCTTCCCGCCATGGCAGATCATGCTGTCTGGCATAGTCGGCAATCTCCGTGCTACCTGCCGCCAGTAGCGGTCGCATCAGCAGACCCCGTCCCAGCGAGCGCTGATATGGCATACCGGCGAGACCAGCGACCCCGGCCCCACGCATCAACCGCAATAGCAGAGTTTCTGCCTGATCACCGCGATGATGGGCCATCCAGAGTACATCGCCACATGCCAGTTGCTCGGTAAAGGCCGCATAACGCGCCCGGCGAGCCCCAGCCTCGAGGCCATCAAATGCGTCAACCGTAACCGGTATCACGCGTAACGGTATGGCCCACTGGTGACAGAGGGTACGGCAGAAGTGCACGAATTCGATTGCGGCAGGCTGAAGTGCGTGATCGATATGAAGGGCTGCAAGAGAGGGTCGTCGCTCTGGGGCGAGACGCTGTCGGGCGCAAAGCGCCAGGTGCAACAGCACCACGCTGTCTCGCCCACCGGAAAGAGCGACATGCAGGGTTGCCCCGGCCGGTACTTCGCCCAGCGCCCTATCCACGGCGCGCTCCAGAGCGATGCTTCCGGCCATGGGCAAAAGACCTACTCGAAGGCGCCGTAGCTCATCAGACGATTGTAACGACGCTCGATCAGCGCCTCCTCGTCATGAGCGTCAAGGCGCTCGAGAGAAGCCAGCAGCGCCTTGCGAATGCGATCGGCAGTCTCCTGGACATGGCGATGGGCGCCGCCCAGCGGCTCATCAATCAGGGAATCGACGAAACCGAGCTCCTTCAGCCGGGTGGCCGTAATCCCCATGGCCTGAGCGGCCTCTGAGGCCTTGTCGGCACTCTTCCAGAGAATCGAGGCACACCCTTCGGGAGAGATCACCGAGTAGGTGGAATACTGCAGCATGGCCAGTTCATCACAAACGCCGATGGCCAGCGCCCCACCGGAACCACCCTCGCCAATGACGGTGGAGAGAATGGGTGTTTTCAACCGCGACATGACAGCCAGATTGTGAGCAATAGCCTCGCTCTGCCCACGCTCCTCGGCATCAATACCGGGGTAGGCGCCGGGCGTATCAATAAAGGTCAGTACCGGGATCTGGAAGCGCTCGGCCATCTCCATCAGGCGGCATGCCTTGCGATATCCTTCAGGACGGGGCATGCCGAAGTTGCGACGCACCTTGTCCTTGACGCTGCGCCCCTTCTGGTGACCGATCACCATGACCGGACGCCCTTCCAGTCGGGCAATACCACCGACCAGTGCAGCATCATCAGCAAAATGACGATCACCATGCAGCTCATCGAAATCGGTGAAGATGGCGTCGATATAGTCCAGCGTATAGGGCCGCTGGGGGTGACGCGAGAGCTGGGAGACCTGCCAGGGGGTCAGGTCACGGAAGATCTGCTCGGTCAGCTTGCGACTCTTGTCCTCCAGCTTGGCGATCTCGTCGTGGATGCTGATCTGGCTATCATTGCCCACCAGACGCAATTCCTCGATTTTCGCCTCAAGCTCGGCGACCGGCTGTTCAAAGTCCAGATAATTCGGATTCATAGGGCAGCTTCACAGGGCTCTTGTCATCTCGGACCGCCTGGGCCCGGAGCGCAGGGGCCAATAAATGGCGCATTATCGCATGGCACATGATGCGTGCAACCGCACCATGGTGGTTCAGGTCTGGCGATAGGCCAGGGTCACGTCGGGATGTCCCTCCACTTCCGCCAGCGCCATCAGCAGATCATCGCAGGGCAGCACCCGCCAGTCATTGCCCAGTTCAAAGCAACCACTGGCCTGCTCATTGCGGTAGTTCAGCCTTACGGGAAGGCCACTCTCATCCAGATGACGCGATAATTGCTCACGCAGGCCGGAAGAGAAACGACCATTGAGGCGACTGCCATCGATACTGAGCTCGATGGCCTCGCCAAAGCGGGCTCTGGCGGCTGCCATGGGCGTCACTTCCTTGCCACGCAAACGCAGTCCGCCGGAATAGTCATCGAGACTGACCTCGCCTTCCAGGATAATGACCTGATCGGGTGCCAGCTGATGGCGCACCTGATCATAAAGCTCTCCGAACAGCGAGGCTTCGATACGTCCGGTACGATCATCCAGTGTCACGAAAGCAATGGTATCGCCACGCTTCGATTTCATGGTACGCATCGCCACGATCAGTCCGGCAACCCGCTGTGGCTCCCGGGCAGGTTTGAGATCGACGATACGCGTCGATACAAAACGCTTGAGTTCAGCCTCGTACTCATCGATCGGGTGACCGGTCAGGTAGAGTCCGAGCGTCTCCTTCTCGCCTGCCAGTCGATCACGATCCGACCAGTCCCGCACGCTGCGGTAATCAGCGTAACAGTCGCTGTCATCGGAAGCCGAAGTTGTATCAAAAGCCTCACCGAACATGTCGATCATACCGAGACTGGCATTGGCATGACTCTGGGAAGCCGCTCGCAGGGCGTCCTCCAGCGCACCAGCCAATACCGCCCGTGAAGGCCCGAGCTGATCCAGCGCACCGGAACGAATCAATGCTTCGATGGTGCGCTTGTTGATTCTGCCGGCATCGATACGACGACAGAAATCGAACAGATCACGGAAGGGGCCGCCCGCTTCGCGAGCCTCGACGATCGCCCCGATCGGTCCTTCGCCGACACCGCGAATGGCACCCAGCCCATAAACCACGTGATTCTGTTCATCAACACTGAAACGGTAGGCGCCGATGTTGACGTTGGGCGGCGTTACCGTCAGTCCCATGCGTCGGCACTCTTCAATCAGCGGCACCGCCTTGTCGAGATTATCCATCTCGGTTGAAAGCACCGCCGCCATGAACGGTGCCGGATAGTGCGCTTTCAGCCAGGCAGTCTGATAGGAGACCAGGCCATAGGCGGCCGAGTGTGATTTATTGAAGCCGTAGCCGGCGAACTTCTCCACCAGATCGAAGAGGTTGCCAGCCAGATCCTCGTCGATGCCGTTTTCCTTGCACCCATCCAGAAAACCGACACGCTGCTTGGCCATTTCCTCGGGCTTCTTCTTGCCCATGGCACGGCGCAGCATATCGGCCTGCCCCAGGCTGTAACCCGCCAGCACCTGGGCGATCTGCATCACCTGCTCCTGATAGAGGATGACGCCGTAGGTGGGCTCCAGGACCGATTTCAGCCATTCATGCTGGTAATCCGGGTGTGGATAAGCGAGTTCGGCACGGCCATGCTTGCGGTTGATAAAGTCATCCACCATGCCGGATTGCAGCGGCCCGGGGCGGAACAGCGCCACAAGGGCAATCATGTCCTCCAGCGAGTCCGGCTGGAGCCGCTTGATCAGCTCCTTCATGCCGCGCGATTCAAGCTGGAAGACCGCCGTGGTTTCGGCTTTCTTGAGCATCTCGAAGGTGGGCACATCATCGAGCGGAATAGTGCCGATATCCAGCGGGCCCTGCCCTTCCCTGGCGCGTACGTCATCGACCATTTCCAGCGCCCAGTCGATAATGGTCAGCGTGCGCAGACCAAGGAAGTCGAACTTGACCAGCCCGGCCTCCTCGATATCGTTCTTGTCGAACTGCACCATCAGGCCACTGCCATCATCATCACAAAGCAGTGGCGCGAAATCGGTGAGTTTCGTCGGCGCGATCACCACCCCGCCGGCGTGCTTGCCGGTACCACGGGTGATACCTTCCAACCTGAGCGCCATGTCCCAGATTTCCTGGGCATCCTCATCCGCTTCAAGAAATTCGCGCAGCGCACTCTCCTGGCCGTACGCCTTCTCCAGGGTCATGCCAACTTCGAAGGGAATCAGCTTGGAGAGCTTGTCCCCCAGCGAGTACGGCTTGCCCTGGGCGCGCGCCACATCCCGCACCACAGCCTTGGCGGCCATGGTGCCGAAGGTTACGATCTGGGAAACGGCATCACGACCGTAACGGTCGGCAACATAATCGATTACCCGGTCGCGTTTCTCCATGCAGAAGTCAACGTCGAAGTCGGGCATCGAGACACGCTCGGGATTGAGAAAGCGCTCGAACAGCAGATCATATTCCAGTGGATCGAGATCGGTAATCTCCAGCGCATAGGCCACCAGTGACCCAGCCCCCGAGCCACGACCGGGTCCAACCGGGACATCGTTGTCCTTGGCCCAGCGGATAAAGTCCATCACGATCAGGAAGTAACCGGGAAACCCCATCCGGTTGATGATATCGAGCTCGAAGTCGAGTCGCTCACGATAGGACGGTTCATGTTCGGCGCGCTCACGCCCGGGGTAGATCGGATGCGACCCCTCGAACAGGACTTCCAGTCGTTTTATCAGACCATCGTGGGCAAGCTCACGGAAGAACTGCTCCATCGATTGCCCTTCCGGTACCGGGTATTCCGGCAGAAAGATCTCGCCCAGACGAACGTCGACGTTACAGCGAGCCGCGATCATGACCGTATTTTCGATCGCCTCGGGGATGTCGGAGAACAGCTCCGCCATTTCCTCGCCACTACGGAAATACTGATCTTCGCTATAGCGCCGCTCGCGCCTTGGGTCATCGAGTGCCCGACCTTCGCCGATTGCCACCCGGGTCTCATGGGCCCAGTAGTCCTCGCGGTCGAGAAAGCGTACATCATTGGTCGCCACTACCGGCGTATCGGTCGCTGCCGCCAGAGCCACGCTGGCATGCAGGCACTCTTCATCAAGCGCACGTCCGGTACGCTGCAGTTCGAGATAGAAGCGATCCGGGAAGAAACGCTGCCACTCTTTCAACAGCGACTCGGCGGTTTCCCGGTGTTCAGCCAGCAGGAATCGACCGATTTCCCCTTCCCGGGCACCCGAGAGCGCAATCAGACCATCACTGCGCTCAAGTACCCATTCCTTGCGCAGCACCGCGCGACCCTGGACCTGCCCTTCCTGCCAACCCCGTGAAATCAGTTCGGTGAGATTACGATAACCGTCATTGTTCATCGCCAGCAGCGTCAACCGCCAGGGATGTGCCTCATCGAAAGGGTTTTGCAGCCAGACATCACTGCCAATAATCGGCTTGAGGCCGGCTGCCCGCGCGCTCTTGTAGGATTTGACCAAAGCAAAAAGATTGGTCTCATCGGTAATCGCCAGGGCTGGCTGACCGACTTCGCTGGCCCGGGCGATCAACGGCTTGAGCCGGATCAGCCCATCAGCAAGGGAGTATTCACTGTGCAGGCGCAGATGGACAAAAGGTGTTGTCATGGTACCACTCATGGTTCACCGCTCGGCCCGGAAAGGCCCCGTCAGGGTCCATCCGTGGCAGCCGAGCCAATGGTCGTGTTCGCGGTCGACGTCAGGACGCGATGCTGAAGACGCCGTACCGGTGCAAAGGAGCAGCGATGTTCGGCCAGTGGCCCCAGCCGCTCGAGTGCCTCGAGATGTGCCCGGGTCGGATAGCCCTTGTGGGCTGCGAAACCATACTCCGGATAACGAGCATCGAGGGCTACCATCTGGGCATCGCGGGCCACCTTGGCGACAATCGAGGCCGCAGCGATCGATTCGACCCGGGCATCCCCGCGGACCACAGCCTCTCCCGGAACATGATGCCCCGGTAGGCGATGACCGTCCACCAACAGGTATTCGGGCGAGACCGACAAGCCATCGATCGCACGACGCATCGCCAGATGAGTCGCATGATGGATGTTGAGCGTATCAATCTCGGTGCTCGACGCTTCGCCCAGCGACACTGCCAGCGCCTGCTCGCGGATCAGTCGATCCAGCTCGTTACGACGCGCAGCACTCAGTTTCTTGGAGTCCGCCAAACCGGTAATCGGCCGTTGCGGATCCAGCATGACAGCTGCAGCGACCACCGACCCTACCAGCGGGCCGCGTCCGACCTCATCCACGCCGGCAACTTTCCAGCCCTTGTAAGCGATGACCACGGGGGGATCATCATCCACTCGCCTGCGGCGGGTGCCTGTCATGTCGTATCTTCCTGATGCCTGTTGGACAAGGAGGTGCCATTTTCGGGGCGCACCATGGTCAGAACCGCCTCTGCTGCCCGGGCACTGGCATTGCGCTGCAAGGTCCGGTGCATGGCAACAAAACGCTGGCGTAACGCCTGACTGCTATCGGGATCAGCCAGCCAGCCCAACAGCGCTTCACTGATCGCCTCGGGCGTGGCCTGCTGCTGAATCAGCTCCGGTACCAGCGTTTCGCGCGCAATCAGGTTGGGCAGTGAAATCCAGGGGGTTTTGACCATGTAGCGAGCGATGCGATGTGTCATGGGCGCCATGCGATAGGCCACGACCATCGGCCGATGGCAGAGCATCGCCTCCAGTGCCGATGTTCCGGAAGTCAGCAGGACGGCATCACTGGCTGTCATCGCCATCCAGGCCTGACCATCGATCAGCCGGATACCGTGCTCAGCCACGCCCAGCGCTTCAAGCTCCGTGCGGCGTGCCGGCGTAGCGGCCGGCATGATCACCTCAAGCTCGGGCAGCTGCCGACGCAGTTGCGCCACAGCGGCCAGGAAGGTTTCACCGAGATAACGGATTTCACTGCCACGCGACCCCGGCAGTACGGCCAGCAGCGGCGAATCGGACGCAGGATCGAGTCCCAGGTGGTGACGAGCTGCCGCCCGGTCATCGGCCAACGGCATCTCCTCAGCCAGCGGATGACCGACAAAGGTGACCGGCACCTCGTGCTCACGGTAGAAATCCGCCTCGAAGGGAAGCAGGGTCAACATGCGATCGACCGCTTTCCGAATCGTTTTGATCCTGCCCTGACGCCATGCCCAGACCGAGGGGCTGACGTAATGTACGGTGGTCACGCCCTGCTGACGCAACTGACGCTCCAGACCCAGATTGAAATCCGGCGCATCAATACCGATCATTACATCTGCTCGCCAGGACAGCGCCTCACGACGGAGCTGTCGGCGAACATCAATGAGTCCCGGCAAGTGCCGCAACACCTCCACCAGCCCCATGATGGACAGGGTTTCCAGCGGATAGAGACTCTCCAGCCCCTGCGCGATCATGCGCGGTCCGCCGATACCACGAAATTCGATGGTTCCGTGACGACGGCGGAGTTCCTGCATCAGCGTAGCGCCCAGCAGATCACCGGAGAGCTCGCCGGCTACCATGAATACCCGCAGGCTCATGTCCGATCTCCGGCTAGCGTGTCAGGCCCCGTTTGGCAGCCTTCAACGAATCAACGAACTGCTGCATCGTCGGCGACAATGACTGCTGGTCGAACTCTTCAAGCACCTCGGCAAGGGTACGGCGACTGCGAAAAACCTCACGGTAGGCGCGACGCAGCTCGCTGATACTCTCGCTTTCAAAGCCACGACGCTTGAGACCTTCAGCGTTGAGCCCGTGAGTCCGCGCCGGATTGCCGGTCACCATGACGAAGGCGGCGATGTCCTTGGTAACAATCGAACCGCCACCACACATGGAGTGGGCGCCGACATGGCAGAACTGATGCACGGCAGCCAGACCACCAAGAATGACATGATCACCCAGAGTGACATGGCCTCCCAGAGTCGCCTGATTGGCCATGATGACATGATCGCCGATGACGCAATCATGCGCCACATGCGCATATGCCATGAACCAGCCATGATCTCCAATGGTGGTCTCACCCCGATCCTGAATGGTGCCCCGGTGCACGGTCACACCTTCACGGAAGACATTATTATCTCCGACGACCAGGCGGGTCGGTTCACCGTGGTACTTCTTGTCCTGACACTCTTCGCCCAGCGAGGCAAACTGGAACACTCGATTGTTGCAGCCCAGCGTCGTCGGCCCCTTGATGACGACATGAGAACCGATAACACAACCACTCCCGATCTCGACATCGGCACCGATCACGGAAAACGGCCCCACCTCGACATCGTCAGCCAGTCGTGCGCCGGGATCGATGATGGCGGTTGGATGAATCAAGCGACCTTCCTCTCGGCACAGATGATATCGGCCTCACAGACGACCTCACCTTCGACGTGCGCCCGGCATGCGAATTTCCAGATCCCACGCCGTGCCTTGAGCATTCGCGCTTCAAGCGTCAGGCGATCACCCGGAAAAACCGGCCGTTTGAAGCGTACATTGTCGCTCCCGACATAATAATAGATGTAACCGTCGGCCGGTCGCTTGTCGACGGTCTTGAAACCCAGGATACCGGCCGCCTGAGCCAGTGCCTCGATGATCAGAACGCCCGGCATGATGGGATGCCCGGGAAAGTGGCCGTTGAAGAAATGCTCGTTGTAACTGACATTCTTCCAGGCCGTAATGCATTCACCCAGCTCAATCTCGGCCACCCTGTCGACCAGCAGAAACGGATAACGGTGGGGGAGATATTCCTGGATCTCGTTGATGTCCATGACCATTGGCACGCAACCTCTGAAATAACGAAATGCCTGCCGGACTGGCAGGCATGCGATGGGCGACCGCAAGGGTCGGCCATTGTACACGGGTCTCGAGGCGTCGGCAGCCGCCGCCTGTCGAAGACGCTACTGCGACGTTCCCCTGTCCCTGTCACGCTCCAGCCGAGTCAGGCGACGCGCCATCTGATCGAGCTGCTTGAAGCGCACAGCGTTACGACGCCATAAATCAT
Organism: Kushneria phosphatilytica; assembly: GCF_008247605.1. Lineage (NCBI taxonomy): Bacteria > Pseudomonadati > Pseudomonadota > Gammaproteobacteria > Oceanospirillales > Halomonadaceae > Kushneria > Kushneria phosphatilytica. The sequence continues at coordinate 2,837,959 of NZ_CP043420.1, forward strand.
TGGGCATCGAACCGGTTCCCGAAGAGTAAACACCGGGCTCATGAATGGAGTTGGTGACCAGGCTCATGCCGGTAATCTGAACACCATCACAGAGTTCGAGATGACCGGCCAGACCGACCCCGCCACCCAGTTGGCAGTGCCGCCCCACTCGGGTGGAACCGGCAATACCGACACAGCCGGCCAGCGCGCAGTGCTCACCGATGTGCACGTTATGTGCAATCTGCACCTGGGAATCGATTTTCACGCCATCTCCGATGACGGTATCACCCAGCGCGCCACGATCGATGCTCGAGCAACTGCCGATCTCGACATCATCACCGACCACTACGCCACCGATCTGAGCAATCTTGTGCCAGGCCGAGCCGTCATGGGCGAACCCGAAACCGTCCCCACCAACCACGGCACCACTGTGGATAATCGCCCGTTGTCCGACAATCACGCCGTGGTACAGCGTGACATTGGCGTGCAGCAGCGAATCAGAGCCGATCGAACAGGCTTCACCGACCGAGCAACCGGCACCGATGACGGTACGCTCACCGATGACGGCGTGCTCGCCAATCACGACATTGGGACCGATCGAGACGTCCTTTCCCAGCACCGCGCTTTCCGCAACGCAGGCGCTGGCATGAACACCAGGACGATGGCCGGCCAGTGGAGGCGCAAACAGATGGGAAAGGTGCGCATAACCAAGGTAGGGATTGTCGAGCGCCAGCGCTGATACCGGACACTCCGATACCAGATCGGGAGGAAGCAGCACGGCTGCTGCCCGGGTTTCTCCCAGAAAGCGCTGATAAGCACGATTGGCGAGAAAGGCGATATCGTCGGGTCCGGCATCGCTGAGCGTGGCCAGCCCACTGACCCGCTGCGCACCATCACCGTGCAGGGTTGCCCCCAGCGTTCGGGTCAGCTCCTCGAGGGTATAGGTCTGGCTAGTCATCATCTTCATTGGGTGGAAGGCAACGCCACCTTACTGGAGCGAATTGAAGGTGTTGGTAACTTCCTTGGTCAGATCGAGCGAGTCATCCGAATAGATGACACTCTGACGATCCACCAGCACCTGAACGTGATGACGCTGCACCACCTGCTCGATGGCCTTGTCCAGCTTGGGCTTGGCCTGCTTGAGGAAAGACTGCTCGGCCTGCTGACGCTGCTGTTCGAGCTGCTGGCGTTGCTGCTGGAACTGGGTGCCCTTCTGGCGCAGCTGCTGCGCCAGATTCTGACGCTCATTGTCTGACATGACATCGCCATTCTGCTGCAAGCGCTTCTGAAGCTGCTGAACCTGTTGGCCCAGTTGTTTGACCTGCTGCGGTTTATTACCCAGCTGATTCTTGAGCTGATTCATCGAATGCTGCGCGGCCGTGGTATTCATCAGGGCCTCACGCCAGTCGAGCACAGCGACATCGGCAGCCTGAGCGGCCATGGAAAGAGTTCCCAGAATGCTGGCCAAACAGAGGGCTGCAATCTTGCGCATATCAAAGCTCCTTGTGGTTCAATGCTTTTCGACCGGACACGTAGTGTCCGGCACTGCCATCAGAATGTCTGGCCCAGCGAGAACTGGAAGAACTGGGTATCGTCACCGTTCTTGTCCTTGATCGGCTTGGCCACCGAGAAGGTCAACGGTCCCACCGGAGTCAGCCAGGAAAGCCCGATACCTGCCGAGACCCGCAGATCATTGAGATCGACACCGGACGAACACTGAGAGTTGTAACCATCCTCGACCGGCAGACAATCCGACAGGTAGGTGTTACCGGAGTCGATAAAGAACGATGTCTGTACCTGACGATGATCCTCGATGAACGGTGTCGGGAAGATCAGCTCAGCCGACCCCTCCAGCAGGATGTTGCCGCCGAGGGTATCATCATCACCGTCGGCTCGCTCGGTTGTCGGCTGGCCCAGGGTATTGCTCTCAAAGCCACGTACCGATCCCAGCCCGCCGGAATAGAAGTTCTCGAAGAACGGATAGGTATCGGTTTTGCCATAACTGTCGGCATAACCCAGTTCGGTACGGAACTTGAGCGCCCACTCTTCGGTTTGGATCGGGAACAGCTTCTGCCCCTGATAACGCAGCTTGTAATATTCGGCGTCGCTGCCCGGTCCGGTTACCTCGGCACTTGCCTTCTGATAGCTGCCTGCAGTCGGCAGAATACCGCGGTTGAGGTTGTTGCGGGTCCAGGCAGTGGTCAGCTTGTAGTTGTTGAAGGTCTTTCCTTCGTCATCCACATAGCGGGCAATCTCCGAGGGAGAGTCATCGTAGTCCTTGACCGTCAGGTGTTCGCCGCCCAGACCGAAATTCAGTCGCGACAGCTCACTGATCGGATACCCGAAATTGACCCCGCCACCCACGGCATCGGTGGAATAGGTCGAGATATCGGCATCCTTGTAGTCCGTCGAGCGGTAGTAGAGGTTGAAACCGCGGGAGATGCCATCAAGTGTCCAGTAGGGATTGGTATAACTGAAGTTCAGATTGGTGTAGTAATCACTCTTCTGCGCACCGATATCAACCCGGTTACCGGTCCCCAGGAAGTTGCGCTGAGAAAGCGAAGCCCCATAGATCAGCCCCTCTGACTGGGCATAGCCGAGACTGGCAGAAATACTGCCGGAGGGCTGTTCCTGTACGTTATAGGTCACATCAAGCTGGTCGGGCTCGCCCGCGACACGCTGGGTATTAACGTCCACCTGCTTGAAGAAGCCGAGACGCTGCAGGCGCTGCTGAGAGGTCTTGATATCATCGGTCGATGCCGGAGCACCCTCGAGCTGCACCATCTCGCGGCGCAGCACCTCATCGGCGGTAGTGGTATTGCCCTTGAAGTTGATGCGACGAACATAGGCACGGCGCCCGGGCTGAACATTGAAGTCTACATCCACGGTATCGCCATCACTGTTGATCTTCGGGACGGCATTGACCTGAGCAAAGGCAAAACCACGCGCCCCCAGCGCCTTGCGCAGGGCCTCACTGGAAGCTGTCAGCTTCGACTGTGAGAAGATATCCCCGGATTCGGCAGTGACCAGCGAGCGCGCCTTGTCCTTATCCATCTTCAGATCACCGGAAAAACCGATGTCACCGATCCGGTAACGCTTGCCCTCGTCGACATTGACCGTCACGTAAATGGTCGACTTGTCGGGGCTGATCGACACCTGAGTAGAGTCAATCGTGAAATTCACATAGCCCCGATCCAGATAGTACGAGCGCAGTCGATCCAGATCGCCCTGGAGCTTTTCACGAGAGTACTGATCACTTGAGAACCAGCCGAAAAACCAGCCGGGCTTGTCTTCGAGCTCGAACTGATCACGCAGGGTATCGTCGCTGAAGGCCTGGTTACCGACAATATTGATCTGACGAATCCTCGCCACCGCCCCTTCGTTGATATTGATATCAACCTGTACGCGGTTACGGCTGAGTTGCTCGACCTTCGTGTTGATGCGAGCGCTGTAACGCCCCTGCTGCTGATAAACCTGCTCCAGCTGACGCTGCATCTCTTCCAGGGTAGAGCGCTGTAGTACCTGCCCCTCGGACAGGCCGGCATCGCGCAGCCCCTTGCGCAGATCATCCTCGGAGATCTTGGAGTTGCCATTGATCTCGATTTTCGCAATCGAGGGCCGCTCCCTGACATCGACCACCAGCACATTGCCATCCCGGCCGAGGCTGACATCATCGAACAGACCGGTGCTGAACAGCGATTTGCCTACTCGGGAGAGCGCATCGTCATTAACGGTATCGGAGGCAGAAATCGGCATCGCATTAAAGACGGTGCCCGCTGAAACGCGTTGCAGCCCCTCGACGCGAATATCCGAAACCTTGAAGGGAGAAATAGCGAATGCCGCCTGTGAAGGAGCCAGCAAACACACCATCAGACCAATGGTTTTAATCTTCATGCCGTCATTTCGCTTTTACTGAATTCCGCCCGCTCGGGGCCCGCTTCTCGTGCCGATAGCAACGCGCGATCCGGCTGGCGTCGTTGTATTCGGATACCCGCCATGTCACCGCTGAAAGCCTGCTGGGATACGACAGGTAACACGCGCTCATCGAAGGGGTCGAGATCGTGAACACGCACCTTATACACATCGCCGCCATCCTGACAAGCACCGCCGCCTTTCGCCCGTAATCCCACGCTAGAGTCTCATCAGGTCGAAATAGAAGGCCATGATCATCAACGCAGCCACCAGCGCCGCGCCGATTCTGAGCCCCATGGCCTGTGCTCGGTCCGACAGCGGACGCCCTCGCACAGCCTCAATGGCGTAAAACAACAGATGCCCGCCGTCCAGCACCGGGATGGGAAGCAGATTCAACACGCCCAGGCTGATCGACAGATAGGCCAGAAAGCCGATAAAGGTCTCCAGACCGGAACGCGCCGATTCGCCCGCAACCCGGGCGATGGTGATCGGGCCGGAAAGATTCGAAGGAGAAATCAGACCGGTCAGCATCTTCCGGATCGACCCCACGGTCAGCGCCGTCATCGAGGCCGTACGATGCAACGCACGTCCGACCGCTTCCAGTGGGCCATAGCGCAACTCCCGTCGATACTGCGCCGGCCACTGCCCCGGTTCAGCAGCTGCACCGATATAGCCGACACTGCGGCCATCATCGAGCTGATGAGGGCGAGGCTTCAGCGTCACCGGACGGGTTTGACCATTACGGCTTACCTGTAGCTCAAGCGTCCGGTTGGCCGAGGCCTGCACCTGGTTCACCAGCTCCGACCAGTCATCGATATGAACACCGCCGATCGAAATGATCCGATCCCCGGCCTGTAGCCCGGCAGCGGCCGCTGCCCCCTCCGGCAGCACTCGACCGATAACCGGAGGCGTTGCCGGGCGCCATGGTACAAATCCCAGCGTTTCCAAGGGCCGTGGCGGGTCCTGCTGCGCCATATAGCTTGAGACATTCAGGGTATGCTGTTGTAGTGCACCCCCCTCATTGCGAGTCTCGAAATGCAATCGATCACGACCAATGGCGCCAATCAGGGCAAGATTGACCTCTTCCCAGGAGCGGGTACGCTCCCCCTCTATACGGACAATCTCCTGACCACGTTCAAGCCCACCCCCGGCGGCCGGCGAATCAGGTGACACCGCCCCTACCATGGGAGTTACCGTGGTCGTCCCCACCATGAACATCAGCCAGTAGGCCACCAGCGCCAGCAAAAAATTGGCCAGTGGACCGGCAGACACCACGGCGATACGTTTCCAGACCGATTGACGATTGAAGGCAAGATGCTGCTCAGCGGGATCAACAGGAGCTTCGCGCTCATCAAGCATCCTGACGTAGCCACCCAGCGGAATCGCCGCGAGCGCAAATTCCGTACCATGCCGATCAACGCGCATCAGCAGCGGCCGCCCGAAGCCAACCGAAAAACGCAGCACCCGGATGCCACAGCGACGAGCAACCCAGAAATGGCCAAACTCGTGGATGGTGATCAGGACCCCCAGCACCACGATAACGGCCAGGATATTCTGGAGAATACCCATCACCCGCTCCGCTCCCGGCGCTCGAGCTCGACAGTCGCCATGTCACGAGCTTGACGATCCATGTCAAGAATATGTTCAAGGCTGTCAGCCGGTACGTGCGCCAGCTGTTCGAGCACCCGCTCCACTATTATCGGGATGGTCATGAAGGGAATACGCTCGGCCAGAAAGGCAGCCACCGCTACTTCATTGGCGGCATTCAATGCGGCTGGCGCTGTACCACCGATCATCATCGCCTCGCGCGCCAGCCTCAGGCAGGGGAAACGAGTCACATCCGGTGCTTCGAAATCGAGCCTACCGGTGGCAAACAGATCCAGCGGCGCTACCCCTGTTTCGATCCGCTCCGGCCATGCCAGACCATGAGCAATCGGTGTCCGCATGTCCGGGTTGCCCATCTGGGCGATGACCGAGCCATCTATGTAGGCTGCCATGGAGTGAATCACGCTTTGTGGATGCACCACCACCTCGACCTGCTCGTGTGTAGCATCGAACAGCCAGCACGCCTCGATCAGCTCAAGTCCCTTGTTCATCAGAGAGGCACTATCCACCGAGATCTTGCGCCCCATCGACCAGTTGGGGTGGGCACAGGCCTGATCCGGTGTTACCCGAGCCAGTCGAGTCATATCCCATTCACGAAAAGGACCGCCGGAAGCAGTCAGGAGAAGGCGATTGACACCGCAGCGGGAGAGGCCACCACGGTGATGATGAGGCAGGCACTGGAAGATGGCATTGTGCTCGGAGTCGATCGGAAGCAGGACCGCACCGCTTTCGGCCACCTCACGCATGAATAGCGCCCCGCTCATGACCAACGCTTCCTTGTTGGCCAACAATACCCGTCGTCCGGCGCGCACGGCCGCCAGGGTCGGCGTCAGCGCCGCAGCACCAACGATGGCCGACATGACGATATCGGCGGCTGCGGCCACTTCACACAGCGCGGTTTCTCCATAAGCGACCCGGGTAGGCAAATCGCTATCGGCCAGCGCCCGGGTCAGCCAGTGCGCATCCTCGGCGCCTGATAACACAGCCACTTCGGGGCGGTGCACGCGACACAGCTCCAATAGTGCCTGACAGCTGCTCTGGGCGGTAAGTGCATGAACGCGATAGCGTTCAGGGTGGCGGGCAATGACATCAAGGGTACTGGTACCGATCGAACCAGTGGCACCCAGTACTGTAACGGTCTGCGTCATGATGGGCTCCAGAGGCCGCAAGCGACATCAGCCAACCCAGGGGGCCAGCAAGGCGAACAGCGGGATCGCAGCGGTAAGACTGTCGATGCGATCGAGCAGTCCACCATGACCCGGCAACAGCTGTCCGGAATCCTTGATGCCACGATGGCGCTTGAGCATGCTTTCACACAGATCTCCCAGAACCGAGGCAGCAGTAACGATTGCTGTCACGACCAGCAGCACCACACCACGCATGATGCCGAAATCCTGCCACCAGGCCATCAGCAGTGCCAGTACTGCCGACCCCGCCAGCGCGCCGTAGACACCTGCCCAGGACTTGCCGGGACTGACCCGGGGAGCCAGTTTGCGATTACCAAAGGCTCGCCCGGCAAAGTAGGCAGCAATATCGGCGCCCCAGACGACAAACAGTACATAAAGCAGCCAGATCGGCTGCTCACGCAACACTAGAAAACCGATCCAGCATGGCAGCAGAATCCAGACCCCCATGGCCAGGCGCATGCCAACACTTTCCCACTGATCGGTCGCCTGCGGATAGCGGATAACCCAGTAAAGACAGACCAGCCAACCCAACAGCCCCACCCATAAGGGCCAACTCTGAAAAGCGATACCACTCGACCATGCCAGCGCCATGGCGGATAACATGGACAGGGCAAACAATGCCTTGTCGCGAGGCGCTTCACGTCCGGCGAGATTCGACCATTCCCAGGCGGCAGCCACCACCAGCAAGCCGATGAAAGCGGCGTACCAGCCACCGCTGAGCAAAAACAGCAGTACCAGTGACGCCGGTCCGATCACCAGCGCAGTCAGAACCCGTTGCTTAAGCACCCTGCTGCACCTCGACCTGTTCGTCCGTCATGCCGAAGCGGCGCTTGCGCCTGGCAAAGGTATCCAGCGCCTCATCAAAGGCGTCGGCCCCAAAATCCGGCCAGTACAGGGACGAGAAATAGAACTCGGCATAGGCCAGCTGCCATAGCAGAAAATTACTGATGCGCTGTTCACCACTGGTGCGAATGCAAAGATCCACATCCGGAACACCATTATGCCGGATCTCGCTGTCCAGCAGTGTCTCATCAATATCACGAGCACCAATTTCGCCGGACTCGATACGCTCACCCAGGCGCCGGGCCGCACCAGCAATATCCCAGCGTCCACCATAATTGGCCGCCACGATCAGATGCAGACCGGTGTTCCCCTGCGTCAGACGCTCGGCACGATCGATCGCGCGGTTGAGCGAATGAGGCAACCGGGAGCGCTCCCCAACGATGGAAATACGAATATTGTTCTTGTGCAGACGCGCCACTTCACGGCGCAGTACCAGCACAAACAGCTCCATCAGCGCGCCAACTTCCTGAGCCGGACGCTTCCAGTTCTCGCTGGAAAAGGCGAACAGGGTGATGGCCTCGAGCTCCCGCTCAACGGCACGCTGAATGACCGCACGTACCGACTCGACGCCGGCATGATGGCCGCGAATGCCGGACAACCCATGGGCCCTTGCCCAGCGATTGTTGCCATCCATGATGATCGCCACATGACGGAGTCCGGAGTGTGGCGGGTTGGGCAAAGACGTATCGGGCATGAGTACTCGCATCGGTACGCGATCATCCGCATCGCATACATCGGTCGGGATCCGGCAGTGTCAGACCTGCATCAGGTCCTTTTCCTTCTGCTCAAGCAACTGATCGATATCGGCAATCGCCCGATCGGTCAGCTTCTGAATGGCTTCCTCGGCCTGACGCTCCTCGTCTTCCGAGATATCCTTCTGCTTGAGCAGCGCCTTGACATCATTGTTGGCATCACGACGCACATTACGCACTGCCACACGTCCCTGCTCGGCCTCCTGACGCGCCTGACGGATATACCCCTTGCGCGTCTCCTCGGTGAGCGGCGGCATGGGCACACGAATGACCGTACCGGCGGTATTGGGATTGAGTCCAAGGTCAGCCATCAGAATGGCCTTTTCAATCCTGGGCACCATCGATTTTTCCCATGGCACTACAGTAAGCGTGCGGGCATCCTCGACATTGACGTTGGCTGCCTGACTGATGGGCAGCTCGGTGCCGTAATAGTCGACGCGAACCGCATCAAGCACGCTGGGGTGCGCACGACCGGTCCGAATCTTGGAAAACGCCGATTGGAGCGCTTCTACACTCTTGCGCATACGCGCTTCGGCGTCCTGCTGGATATCGTTGATCACGATGTTCAACCTCTGACTTATTGATCTTCATCCCTGGCCACGTCGATCAGCGTGCCTTCACGGCCGCCCACCACCAGATTCAGCAGTGCACCAGGGCGCGTCATGTCGAAGACGCGGACCGGCATGTCATGGTCACGTACCAGACAGATTGCGGTCAAATCCATTACACCCAGCTTCTGTGATAACACCTGATCGTAATCCAGATGCTCGTATTTCACCGCATCGGGATGATTGACCGGGTCCTTGTCGTAGACGCCGTCTACCTTGGTCGCCTTGAGCACCACATCGGCATCGATCTCGATACCTCGCAGACAGGCGGCACTATCGGTGGTAAAGAACGGATTACCGGTACCGGCAGAGAAGATCACGACATCACCCGATGTCAGGTAGCGGATGGCGGTGCGGCGATCATAGTGCTCGACCACGCCACTCATCTGAATGGCTGACATGACACGCGAACGGATACTGGAGCGCTCAAGCGCATCGCGCATGGCGAGTGCGTTCATCACGGTCGCCAGCATCCCCATATGATCACCGGTCACCCGCTCCATGCCGGCGGCGTGCAAAGCCGCCCCGCGGAACAGGTTGCCACCACCGATCACGATGCCCACCTGGACCCCGATGCCAACCAGCTGACCGATTTCCAGCGCCATGCGATCCAGCACCTTGGGATCGATGCCGAAATCATGATCGCCCGTCAGGGCCTCGCCGGAAAGTTTGAGCAGGATACGCTTGTACTTGACGCTACGATCTGGGGCGGGGGGCATGACTCATCTCTCCTGAACGGGACGTGCTCTGACAGTATTACAGCCGCGCGGGCAGGCGGCACATACACATTGGCGTGCGCAAGCGCACGCCAATGTGGAGTCGCTGATTTCGCGACGAGGACTATCATATCGCGAAATCAACACGGCGACTTAGCTGCGTCGCGCCTGCTCCATGACTTCCTTGGCAAAGTCGACTTCTTCCTTCTCGATGCCCTCGCCGACCTCAAAGCGCACAAAGCTTGCCACTTCACCGCCGGACTGCTTGACGTAATCCGCAACGGTGAGGTTCTGATCCTTGACGAAAGGCTGGTTGATCAGGCTGTTCTCGGAGAGATACTTCTTGAGACGACCCTGCACCATCTTTTCGGCGATTTCGGCGGGTTTTCCTGCCATATCCGGCTGCGCCAGAATGATCGCCTTTTCCTTGTCGAGCTCTTCCTGGGGCATCTTCTCGGGATGCGAGACGGAAGGATTGATGGCAGCCACGTGCATGGCCACATCACGGGCCGCTTCAACGGTACCGCCCGTCAGCACCACGATGGCGCCGATGCGATCGCCATGCACATAGGCACCGACCACACCGCCGGCAGGCGCTTCAACCACCGAGGCACGACGCACGGTGACATTCTCGCCGATCTTCTGCACCAGCTGAACACGAGCCTCTTCCAGCTCGCCATCCATCAGGGCAGCCACATCTTCACTGCGAGTATCCAGCACCTTGTTGACGACTTCATTGGCGAAGCTGCGGAAGTTGTCATCACGCGCCACAAAGTCGGTCTCGGAATTGACCTCGAGCATCACGGCGGTCTGGCCGTCATCGGAGACGCGCGTCAGGATGGCGCCTTCGGCGGCCACACGGCCGGCCTTCTTGGCGGATTTGAGGCCGGCGTTCTTGCGCAGGTTTTCGATTGCCTGCTCGATGTCGCCATCGGCTTCGCCAAGTGCCTTCTTGCACTCCATCATGCCGAGCCCGGTGCGCTCGCGCAGTTCCTTGACCAGAGATGCGCTGATAGCTGCCATGTCATGAACCTCTGTTGGATCGGGTAAGTACCGAATGTGCGCTCGTGTGCGCATTCGGCTGCATGTTCTGTTGCTCGCCACCGGCGAGCAGGGTCATGTCTCCAAAAAAGGGGGCCGCAGCCCCCTTTCCTGTCGCGGGACCAGCGCATGCCGCGACTGATCCCGATGACCGCTTACTCGGAAGCAGTCTGTTCGGAGGCAGTGTCCTGGGGCGCTTCACCGCCTTCTTCAACCTCGACGAACTCGTCCGGGTTACCTTCCTTCGCCTTCGCGCAGGCATCCGCCACGGCAGACACGTAAATCTGAATGGCACGAATGGAGTCGTCATTACCCGGAATGATGTAATCCACGCCATCCGGATCGGAGTTGGAATCGACCACACCAATGACCGGAATGCCCAGCTTGTTGGCTTCGTTGATGGCAATGCGCTCGTGATCCACATCAATCACGAACAATGCATCGGGCAGACCGCCCATGTCCTTGATCCCGCCGATGGAACGCTCGAGCTTCTCCTGCTCGCGGGTCACCATCAGGACTTCCTTCTTGGTCAGCTTCTCGAAGGTGCCATCTTCATGCATCGTCTCGATGTCACGCAGACGCTTGATCGACTGACGGATCGTCTTGAAGTTGGTCAGCATGCCCCCGAGCCAGCGATGATTGACATACGGCTGACTGACACGGCTTGCCTGCTCGCGCACGATCTTGCTGGCGGCGCGTTTGGTGCCAACAAACAGAATCTTGTTGTTGTTGGCAGCCATCCGCTCGACCACCTTCAGGGTGTCGTTCAGCGCCGGCAGGGTGTGCTCGAGGTTGATGATGTGAATCTTGTTGCGTGCACCAAAGATGTACTTGCCCATCTTCGGGTTCCAGTAACGGGTCTGGTGACCGAAGTGAGCGCCTGCCTTGAGCAGGTCACGCATGGTAACGGACATGAAAACTCTCCTGAGTCGGGTTAGGCCTCCACGCATCCCATGGGTCCGACCGCATTGGCGGCACCCGGGACCATGTGTCGATGCGTGTGTGGGTTCACGTTTTATCGCGTCTCCTGCAACGGCCGGCTGGCAAGATTGCAGGAAATCGCGCGGCTTTATACCATATCAGGCCTGCAAGATGAAGCCGCCACCTGCTCGAACGCTATCCCCAGGGCCCGCCATCATCCCCGACAGGCTGCCTGCAACCCATGACTATCGAGTGACATGAACATCCCCATTTATACTGCCGAAGACATCGAAGGCCTGCGCATCGCCGGCCGCCTGGCCGCCAGCGTACTGGAGATGATCGAGTCGTATATCGAACCCGGCATCTCCACCGGTGAGCTTGATCGCATCTGCCAGAATTACATCGAGCAAGAGCTCAACTGTACCTCGGCAACCATCGGCTATCACGGCTACCGGCACGCCACCTGCATCTCGCTCAACCATGTGGTGTGTCACGGCATCCCCGATTTCGACAAGAAAATCAAAAAGGGAGACATCTTCAATATTGATGTCACGCTGATCAAAAACGGTTACTACGGTGACACCAGTCGCATGTTCGTAGTTGGCGAGAACATCAAGGGCGAGCGACTTACCCGCATTACCCAGCAGTGCCTCTATGAAGCCATGAAGATCATGGGGCCGGGTGTCTGGCTCTCGGAGATCGGCCGCACGATTCAGCACCATGCCGAGTCCAATGGTTACAGCGTGGTGCGTGACTTCTGCGGTCACGGCATTGGCACCCAGTTTCATCATGACCCACAGGTACTGCATTATGACGGTTATGACCGGAACAACGATGCCCGCCTCGAGCCCGGTATGTGTCTGACCATCGAGCCCATGATCAATGCCGGCAAGTGGCAAACCCGGGTATTACGCGATGGATGGACGGCCGTGACCCGTGACAAGAGCCTGTCGGCCCAGTGGGAACACATGATGGTCGTTACCGACAACGGGATCGAAGTCATGACCGAACGTCACGACGAGGACTTATCCTTCCTGACACCGCACAAGAGCTGAGCCGATAGCCCAACGGGCGCGGCCCTGTCGCATCGGGAGCACGCATGCTGCTGCATCATTACCGTTTCACGCCCGATGAGTCGCTGCTTGATGTGGCAGCCCTGCGCCACGAACTAAAGGCGGGTGACTCGTCCATTGAGCCGCTGCGACACTCTCTTGCTGATATCCGCGAGCGACTGGATGCACGCTTTCGCAACGGCGCCGATATCCGCGATCTGATCTTCGGTAGGGCCTGGTGCATTGATCAGCTGCTGAGTCTGATCTGGGAGCGCATCGACTGGCCGACAGACAATATCGCGCTGCTGGCCGTCGGCGGCTATGGCCGTGGCGAATTACATCCCCACTCCGACATCGACCTGCTGATACTGCTGGAAGAGAGCGACGATACCCGCTGGCATGAAGCCCTTTCCGCCTTCATCACCCTGCTGTGGGATATCGGACTGGAGATCGGCCATAGCGTTCGTACCCTCGACGAGTGCGAACGCGAAGCCCGAAACGACGTCACTGTCATCACCAACCTGCTCGAAACCCGCACTATTGCCGGCCCGAAACGTTTGCGCGATCGCATGCAAACGCTGACTTCACCGCACAGGATGTGGTCGGATGTCGACTTTTTCGAAGCCAAGTGGCAGGAGCAGCTCGCTCGCCATGAGCGCTTCAACAATTCCGAGCACCACCTCGAACCCAACATCAAGAGTTCACCGGGCGGGCTGCGTGACATCCAGACCGTCAGCTGGATTGCCAAGCGCCATTTCGGCGCACGCGCCATCGAGGAGACGGTGGCGCAGGGATTCATTACTGACAATGAGTTGCGCATCATCAGTCAGGGTCGCGCCTTTCTGTGGCAGATTCGCTATGCCCTGCACCTGCTGGCCGGACGCGCGGAAGATCGATTGTTATTCGATCAGCAACGCGCGATCGCCGAACTGCTGGGCTATCGTGACACGCCCGAGCGGCTGGCCGTGGAACAGTTCATGCGCCGCTACTATCGCATTGTTACCGCCCTGTCCGAGCTCAACGACATGCTGCTGCAGCACTTCGAGGAAGCCATCCTGCAGCAGGGACAACAGCAAGGCACCGTGCAGATTCTCAATCGCCGCTTCGAGGTCATCGGTGGCGACATCCGCATTCGTCATCCGGCCGTGTTCAAGCGCCGCCCCTCCGCCCTGCTGGAAATTTTCCTGTTAATGGCCCAACACCCCGGAATCGAGGGTGTGCGCGCCGAAACCATTCGTGCCATCCGCGATCATCGCCACCTGATTGACGATGCCTTTCGGCGCGACCTGCGTCATCGCAGCCTGTTCATGGAGCTACTGCGCTCCGGCGGCAACGTGCCTCGCCAACTGGGGCTGATGGCGCGCTACGGGGTACTGGGCAAGTACCTGCCCAGCTTCGGACGCATCATCGGGCTGATGCAGCACGACCTTTTTCATGTCTATACCGTCGATGCACACACGCTGCGTCTACTCAGCGTGATCCAGCAGTTTCGCAGTACGGATGGCGAGGAGCACTATCCCCTGTGTGCCCAGCTTACTCATCAGTTGCCTCGGCTTGAGGTATTGTGGATTGCCGGACTGCTGCACGATATCGGCAAGGGACGTGGAGGCGACCACTCGCTGATCGGTGCCGAGGAAGCACAGATCTTCTGTGAGCAGCATGGGTTATCTCGCCGCGACACTCATCTGGTGTGCTGGCTGATCGAGCACCATTTGCTGATGTCTACCACTGCACAGAAGCGCGATATCGCCGATCCTGATGTTATTCGCGAATTTGCCGCCACCATGCACGACGAGCTGCATCTCGATTATCTCTACGTCCTGACCGTCGCCGACATCAATGCCACCAATGCCTCGCTCTGGAATGGCTGGCGCGCTGCCCTGCTGCGTCAGCTGCATGGCGAAACCCGGCGAGTATTGCGCCGCGGGCTGGAAAACCCACCCGATCGTGGCCTATGGATCGAAGAAACACGCGACGAGGCTCGCGCCCTGCTACTCGGCATGGGCAGCGATCCTCAGGCGGTTGAGTCGCTGTGGCAGACCCTGGGTGACGATTACTTTCTCTACTACAGCGCCAGCGAGATTGCCTGGCACACCCAGGGGATTCTGCGCGCCGGTGACAATGTCAATCCTCTGGTTTTGATCAGCGCCCCCACCGACGACATGACCGAAGGGGGCACCAAGGTGTTCATCCACACCCGAGCCGTCAACAACCTGTTCGCCGCCACGGCCGCCGCCATGGAACAGCTCGGACTCTCGATTCACGATGCCCGCATCGCCACCTCCAGCAACGAGTGGACGCTGAACACCTTCATCATACTGGACGAGCATGGCGAGCCCATTCGGGAACGTGGGCAATTGGCCGCCATCCATTACCATCTGGTCGAAGAGCTCGACGACCCCGACGACTATCCACGTATCGTGTCACGCCACACGCCGCGCCAGCTCAAGCACTTCAGGGTTCCGACTCGTGTCACCATCGAGCAGGACGACACCAACGCTCGTACCATGCTCGAAGTCATTGCCGCCGACCGGCCCGGGCTCCTTGCCCGGGTAGGCAGGATTTTCATGGAGTGTGGTGTTTCGTTGACCGCGGCCAAGATCGCCACGCTCGGAGAGCGGGTCGAGGACGTCTTCTTCATTACCGACACCGAAGGCCAACCGCTGACCGATCCGGCGCAGCAGCACCAGCTCCATGCGCGACTGTGTGAAGTACTGGATGCCCAGGCCGGCGTCACCTGATAGCGCACCGGCGTTTGAGCCGCCCAGGTGAACCCGCCTATAATCGCCCTCTTGTCCATTTTTCAGCCCACATTATCGGATTGAGCAATGCTGACACTCTACGGTCTGCACAACTGCGATAGCTGCCGCCGAGCGCAGCGCGCGCTGGAAGCGGCCGGATGCACGGTCGATTTCGTCGATCTGAAGCAGCGAAGTGCGGAGCAGGGCCTCGATGACGCCCTGCTCGACCGTCTGCTGGAAGGCGCTGACTGGCGCACCCTGCTCAATCGTCGAAGTCGCACCTGGCGCGAACTCGGAGAGGAAGAGCGCAGCGATCTGGATGAAGACAGTGCCCGGGCGCTGATGAAAAGTCGACCAACGCTGATCAAGCGACCGGTAGTGGATGACGGCACGACCCTGATCATCGGTCATGACCCGGATGGCTGGCGTAGCCTGATCGATCAGTGAACAGCTGCCAGAGTCCCCTGCCCACCACCGTATCAATGGAGCACCCCCATGCTGAGTCTTGCACTGGGTATTGGCCATCAGAACAGCCGCGGCGAGTGGCTGGATGTCTATTATCCTGCCCCGCTACACCAGCCTGACAGCGCGCTGGTCGAGGCGGCGCGACAAAGTCTTGAAGCGCCTGCCGGCAACACCGCCGTCAGCTTTCTGCCCGAGCACTGCACTGCGCTGGCCGATGCCCTGAGCGCTGCCGGCGATGAACATCAGGCTGATATTGCCCGCGCCATGGTCGACAGCCAGCGCCCACTGGTCGCGATGTTTCTCGAGGAAGACCGAACCCCGGAAAGCGTGCCCGAGGTCTATCTCAAGCTTCACCTGCTGTCGCACCGTCTGGTCAGGCCGCATAGCATCAAACTCGATGGCATGTTTGCCCTGTTGAAAAACATCGCCTGGACCAGCGAGGGTCCGATTGACGTTGAGGAACTGGATAACAGGCAGCTCAAGGCGCGTCTCGCCGGCCGCCCGCTATCGGTGGACAGTGTCGACAAATTCCCGAAGATGACCGACTACGTCATGCCTGCCGGCGTACGTATCGCCGATACCGCCCGCGTTCGCCTTGGGGCGTATCTGGGCGAAGGCACTACGGTAATGCACGAAGGCTTTTGCAACTTCAATGCCGGTACCGAAGGCCCGGGGATGGTCGAAGGCCGTATCGCAGCCGGCGTCATGCTCGGCAGCGGTTCCGATCTTGGTGGCGGTGCCTCGACCATGGGTACCCTCTCCGGTGGTGGCAATATCGTCATCCGCACCGGCGAGAACTGCCTGATTGGCGCCAATGCCGGCCTGGGTATCCCGCTCGGCGATCGCTGCACCATCGAAGCCGGGCTTTACATCACGGCCGGAGCCAAGGTCACCGTCCTTGATGATCAGGGGCAGGAAGTGCGCACCGTGGCCGCCCGCGAACTGGCCGGGCAGGATGATCTGCTGTTCATCCGTCATTCGGTGACCGGACGGCTCGAATGCCGCACCAACAAGAGTGCCATTGCGCTCAACGATGTCCTGCACGCCCACAACTGATCCACGGTGGCCGATCGTTGCGACCGGCCACCCCATGACTACCGGACCCTCCATGCCATCAGGCCACAGCGACACCCTTGCACTGGCAATCGAGCTTCTGTCACGCCGCTCGCTGACGCCTGAAGATGCCGGTTGCCAGGCACTGCTGGGTGAACGGCTCGTACGCCTCGGTTTTACTCTCGAAGCCATGGATCAGGGGGGCGTCACCAATCTCTGGGCAACCCGAGGCTCAGGTGACACCCTGATACTGGCCGGCCATACCGACGTCGTACCCACCGGCCCCGAACAGCAGTGGGAATCCCCGCCCTTCGAGCCGACCCTCAATGCCGAAGGCGATCTATGCGCTCGTGGTGCGGCCGACATGAAAGGCAGTCTGGCAGCCATGGTGACTGCCGTGGAGCGTTTCGTTACCGCCCACCCGGATCATCACGGCCGCCTGGCGCTACTGATTACCAGTGATGAGGAAGGGCCAGCCGTAGACGGCACACGCGCCGTAGTCGAACAGCTGCGTCAGCGCGGCGAACGGGCACAATGGTGTATCGTGGGTGAACCGTCATCGAGCGAATATCTCGGTGATACCATCAAGAACGGTCGACGCGGTTCACTGGGGGGACAGCTGACGATCCATGGCATCCAGGGACACGTCGCCTATCCGCAGTCGACTCGCAACCCGATCCATCAGGCAGCACCCGCCCTGGCAGCCCTGGTGGCTGAACAATGGGATGTTGGCAACGAGCACTTCCCGGCGACCAGTTTCCAGATTTCCAACATGCATGCCGGAACCGGTGCCACCAATGTTGTCCCAGGCGAGCTGGAAGTCATTTTCAACTTTCGCTTTTCCACCGAAGTCACTGCCGACGCTCTCAGACAGCGCACCCAGGCCATTCTCGATGCGCACGGACTGGACTACACCCTCGACTGGACACTATTCGGCGAGCCCTTCCTGACTCATGAGGGCCAGCTGCTGGAAGCAGTCGTCTCGGCACTCGAGTCGGTCACCGGACGCCTCCCTCGACTCTCTACTGCCGGGGGCACCTCGGATGGTCGATTCATCGCCGCCGGACTTGAAGCACAGGTGGTCGAGCTTGGCCCCTGTAACGCCACCATCCACAAGGTGAACGAGAGGGTACGCGCCAGCGATCTGGACACGCTGAGCCAGGCATTCGAGACCATCATGCAACGCCTGCTGGGGTAATCATGGAGCGCTATCCGGACATCGAAATCTATCTGCAATGCCATGATATTGACACTATTGCCCGTTGGTTGAGCGAAGCGCTCGGCGGTCCGGTCGATTTCCGACCGGCGGGCCGCAATCGCTGGCGATGCCGGATAAGCAGTCAGGATACGACCATTCCGGTACTGCTGATCGACAATGCCACCGAGGATTTTGCCAGCCTGTGGTTCGACAGCGATGCCACCCCCTGGCCACGTGATGTCGATTGTGCCCGGCAAGCCAGCCAGGCGCTGAATTGTAAGGTGCGCTGTTCATTGGGGAGCTGGCAACCGGGCGACGATCCGGATCGCTTTTTGCAGGTCAACGCTGATGGTGAGGAGCATGTTATCGACTGGCCCGATTCCGGCCAGTAGCGGCATGCTGATACGACAACGCCCCGCACATGGCGGGGCGTACCGAATGGATCGAGCATGGTGATTCAGGTAATGACGGTCACATCCTCGGCTTGCAGACCGCGTTCATTCTGTACTGCGTGATAACGTACCTTCTGGCCTTCTGCCAGGGTCCGGTGCCCCTTGCCACGAATGGCACGAAAGTGCACGAAGACATCCTCCCCGCCATCACGAGTGATGAAGCCATAGCCCTTGTTGACATTGAACCACTTGACCACACCGATTTCGCGGTCATCGTTTTCCACATCGGCGATATTGGCCAGCTTCGGGGTCAGGACATGGACGGCAAGTGTGGCAATCTCCAGCATGATGAACGCAGCCAGCGCCGCCAGAATATAAGCTGTAAGGTAACCGCCGGCGGCCACGGTATCGCCGAAGACACCAGCAAAATGATCACCGCCGAGCATGATCAGAAATGCCGTCAGCAAGGGTGTCGGAAGCGCAAGCAACAGACTGATCAGGGTACAACGCAACAGTGTTTTGGCACTCATGGATAGCAGACTCTGACTCTTATCGGATTATTGAAGTATCCAGACCCCAAAGGGGTCGATGACGTCTCGGCGCCACCCGCCTCTCCAGCTTCCCGAACCGGATTGAACGGGACGCAACAGACCGCACGGAGGAAACGCTGATGAATACGCCCCCGCGACCGGATGATTCTAACATGCACACTGATGACCCGCTTGAAGCGGCCCTGACACGTCTTGAAGCCCTAGAGAATCGACTGACCTGGCAGGAAGACTGGCTGGAACGTCTCGACGAAGCACTCAACCGTCAATCCGCCTCACTGGATAGACTCGAGCGTCTCTGCGGCCTGATGCAGACTCGCCTGCGCGAACAGCGCAGCACACTGGACGATATGCGTTACGAACAGGGCCATGACGAGCGCCCACCTCACTACTGAGCTCTCTTCCAATACGAGGATGGCGGCCATGGGCCCACCATCCTTCGACGGAACAGTTACCAGGCCGAATGCGGCACCGACGGATCCAGCCCATCGAGATAACGTTCGGCATCCAGTGCTGCCATGCAACCACTGCCGGCCGAGGTAATGGCCTGCCGGTAAACATGATCGGCAACATCCCCGGCGGCGAAGACACCAGGCACACTGGTCGCAGTCGCATTACCTTCCAGCCCAGACTTGACCACGATATAGCCATCACGCATTTCCAACTGCCCCCGGAAGAGGTCGGTATTGGGCTTGTGCCCGATAGCGACAAACAGCCCCGGCGCCATCAGTTCACGCGTCGACCCATCTTCGGTGGATTTCAGCCGTACCCCGGTCACCCCGGAGTCATCACCCAACACTTCTTCTACCACGCTATTCCAGGCGATCGACATATTGCCGTTCTCGACACGCTCAAACAGCTTTTGCTGCATGATCTTCTCGGCACGCAGGCTGTCACGGCGATGCACCAGCGTCACCTTCGAGGCAATGTTGGAGAGATAGAGCGCCTCTTCGACGGCGGTGTTACCACCACCGACCACCACGACTTCCTTGTTGCGATAGAAGAACCCGTCGCAGGTAGCACAGGCGGAGACGCCCTGCCCCTTGTAGCGATCTTCCGACTCCAGTCCCAGATAGAGGGCGCTGGCCCCGGTCGCAACGATCAAGGAGTCACAGGTATAGGTACCACTCCCCCCCTTGAGTACATAAGGACGCTGACCGAGATCGACCTCTTCAATATGATCGAGCTGGATTTCGGTATCAAAACGCTCGGCGTGGCGACGCATGCGCTCCATCAGCTCTGGACCCTGGACCCCGCTGTCATCACCCGGCCAGTTGTCGACATCCGTAGTCGTCGTCAACTGACCCCCCATCTCCATGCCGGTAATCAGCAGTGGCTTGAGATTGGCGCGCGCGGCGTAGACCGCTGCGGAATAGCCGGCCGGACCGGAACCGAGAATGATCAGGGCATGATGCCGCGTCTCGCTCATGGAATCCTCGCTTGCTCGAATCGAAATCGTCATGACCGACAGACTGATGTCAGTCTGCCGATCGTATTCTGGCGCACAGCTTAACGGTTGCTGCTGCACACGCCCAGCCATCGCCATCAATGGATATCATCAACGTCATCGATAGCCGTCTTCATGTCTATTCGTCACTACCATCCTCTCGGGAAAGCGTGACACTCTCCAGACCGCCATCCATCGCGGAAACCGCGACAGTGACGACAATCGGGGCACAACACCAATGACAGTCGTGAACGGTTTCATGACTGCCTTCACCGGGGTCGATCATCATTTCGAAACCGGCCCCGCACCAGGGGCACGTCACTTCCTGCGGAATCAGCTCCCACATGCCAAATCTCCCGGTCATCGCCGTGCCATCAAAATGGGTCCATTATTCGAATGAGGTCATCGCATTATGCTTTCAACCTGATACCATTCGAGTGTCGATATGCCTCGCATTTGTGTCGACAATCCGGCAGGCGATGCAGACTCGCCCCAGCCAGAAATGATGCCCGTTTCATTCATGGCTGGTACAGCGACTGACCGATTGCACGTCCGGGGCGTTGCGTCTGCAGCACCCGGCGTCGTTTCATGACCCGTGGACCCATGACTGGCGGGCCCGATCCGGAATCGCGGAGATGATTCCGATAATCGCTGCCCCAAGAAGAGAGGAGCAGGTGCATGAGCACTGAAGATGCCCAGAATACACTCTCCGAACTGACCGTCGGTGACAGGACGTATCACTATTACAGCCTGTCAAAAGCGGCCCAGCAGTTCGGAGACATCAGCCGGCTGCCCTTCACGCTGAAGGTGCTGCTGGAAAACCAGCTTCGCTTCCAGGATGGCGAGACCGCCACCGGCGAAGATATTCAGGCGCTGGTCGACTGGCAGAAGGAAGGCCGCTCGACCCGCGAAATCGGCTATCGTCCGGCCCGCGTCCTGATGCAGGACTTCACCGGTGTACCCGGTGTAGTCGATCTGGCGGCCATGCGTGATGCCGTCGCCAAACTCGGCGAGAAACCTTCGCGAATCAATCCGCTCTCTCCGGTCGACCTGGTCATCGACCACTCGGTGATGGTCGATCACTACGGCGACCCGAAGTCCTTCGAGGACAACGTCAAAATCGAGATGGAGCGTAATCGCGAACGCTACGAGTTCCTGCGCTGGGGCCAGCAGGCGTTCGACAACTTCAGCGTAGTGCCGCCGGGCACCGGGATCTGCCACCAGGTCAATCTGGAGTACCTGGGCCAGGCAGTCTGGACAAAGGAAGAGGACGGTCGCACCTATGCCTTCCCCGACACACTGGTAGGTACCGACTCGCACACCACCATGATCAATGGCCTGGGCGTGCTCGGCTGGGGTGTTGGTGGCATCGAAGCGGAAGCTGCCATGCTGGGTCAGCCGGTATCGATGCTGATCCCCGAGGTGGTGGGCTTCAAGCTTGAAGGCAAGCTGCGTGAGGGCATCACCGCCACCGACCTGGTACTGACGGTCACCCAGATGCTGCGTCAGCGCGGTGTGGTCGGCAAGTTCGTCGAATTCTACGGCGACGGCCTCAAGGACCTGCCGCTGGCCGACCGGGCCACCATCGCCAATATGGCGCCCGAGTACGGCGCTACCTGTGGTTTCTTCCCGCTCGACGATGAAACCCTGACCTACATGAAGCTCACCGGTCGCTCCCAGCAGCAGATCGAGCTGGTGAAGCAGTATGCCCAGGAACAGGGGCTGTGGCGCGAACCCGGCCACGAGCCGATCTTCTCTGACACCCTCTATCTCGACATGAACGAGGTCGAGGCCAGCCTCGCCGGTCCCAAGCGGCCTCAGGATCGTGTCGCCCTGACCGACATGAAGTCGACCTTCGAGAAGCTGCTCGCCGATCAGGCCGGCAATGTGCCGAAAACCGAGGATGGTCGCTGGAAGGACGAGGGGGGAACAACCGCACCCTTCGTAGCCAACAGCTTCCGCGAGAATCCCAACGTCGAACTCAACGGCGAGAAGTTCCGCATCGATGATGGCGCAGTGGTGATTGCGGCCATTACTTCCTGCACCAACACCTCCAATCCGAGCGTGCTGATGGCCGCCGGCCTGCTGGCGAAGAAGGCGGTCGACAAGGGTCTCAAGACCAAGCCCTGGGTCAAGACCTCGCTCGCACCGGGCTCCAAGGTGGTCACCGACTATCTGGCGACTGCCGGCTTCCAGCAGCCGCTCGATCAGCTCGGCTTCAACCTCGTGGGTTATGGGTGCACCACCTGCATCGGTAACTCCGGCCCGCTGCCCGAGCCCATCGATCAGGCCATTCAGAGTGAAAACCTGACCGTCGCGTCAGTGCTGTCGGGCAACCGCAACTTCGAAGGCCGTATCCACCCGCTGGTCAAGACCAACTGGTTGGCCTCGCCGCCCCTCGTCGTCGCTTATGCACTGGCTGGTAACACCCGGGTTGATCTGACCGAGGAACCGCTGGGGCAGGATGCCAGCGGCAACGATGTCTATCTGAAGGATATCTGGCCGAGCCAGCGCGAGATCGCCGAGGCGGTCGAACGGGTGCGTACCGACATGTATCGCAAGGAGTACGCCGAAGTCTTCAACGGCGACGAAACCTGGCAGTCGATCGACGTCACCCCGAGCGAAGTCTACGAATGGTCGAAGGATTCCACCTACATTCAGCATCCGCCCTTCTTCGAAGGCATGGGCCGCGAGCCGGCGCCCATCGAGGATGTGCATGATGCACGGGTACTGGCCATGCTGGGCGACTCGGTCACGACCGACCATATCTCTCCGGCCGGGGCGATAAAGCCCGACAGTCCGGCGGGCCGTTATCTCCAGGAGAACGGCGTGGCGGTCAAGGATTTCAACTCCTACGGCTCACGGCGCGGCAATCACGAAGTGATGATGCGTGGCACCTTCGCCAACGTGCGTATCCGTAACGAAATGCTCGATGGCGTTGAAGGCGGCTACACCCGCCATGTGCCCTCCGGCGAACAGATGGCGATCTATGACGCCGCCATGAAGTACGCCGAGGACAGCACACCGCTGGTGGTCGTCGCCGGCAAGGAGTACGGTACCGGCTCCTCGCGTGACTGGGCAGCCAAGGGCACTCGACTGCTGGGCGTGCGTGCCGTATTGGCCGAGTCCTATGAGCGCATCCACCGCTCCAACCTGATCGGCATGGGTGTTCTGCCACTGCAGTTCCCCGAAGGTGAAGACCGCAACTCGCTGGGCATGACCGGCGATGAGCAGATCAGCATCGAGGGGCTCGGTGACCTTATCCCCGGCGGCAACGTGAAAGTGCGCATCACCATGGGCGATGGCAGTGAGAAGACACTGGACGCGCTCTGCCGCATCGATACCGCCAACGAGATGGAATACTATCGCCATGGCGGCATCCTGCACTATGTGCTGCGCAGCATGCTGAAGTAAGTCACTCGGTCTTCAGACCCGAGATGATAAAGGCGCCCCGTGGGGCGCCTTTTTTCGTGCCGAGATCATACAGTGCGACTCAGACACCGCTGACGGCCGGCTTCTTCGGTTGACGGAAGAAAAAGGGCCGCAGTTTCACTCCCAGCATATTGCCGGCAAAGGCACAGACCAGCCACAGCCAGCCATGCAGGCTACCGGAGGCAATACCGCTGAAATAGGCACCTATGTTGCAGCCAAAGGCGATACGCGCCCCATAACCCAGCAGGATACCGCCGATCGCTGCAGCCACCAGCGAGCGCAACGGAATATCGAACTTCGGCGCAAAACGGCCCGCCAGCGCAGCGGCCAGCATGGCGCCGGCAATAACGCCGAAATCCATTACTGTGGTCACGTCATGCCAGATGCTTTCGGAGAGCGCTTTAGCGTTCCCCGGCTGCTGCCAATAAGCCCATTGGCCAGGCTCAACACCCAACAGCTGGGAGAGCTTGGCGCCCCACAGGGCGAAGGCCGACGTAATTCCCCAGGGACGCCCGGCAATCGCCAGCGTCATGAAGTTCAGCACCGCCAGTGCCACGGCCCCGAACAGCAAGGGCCAGGGGCCACGCAGCCAGCGGGAACCGTGCTGCTGACGCGGCTTCGCTGCGCGCTCGAGACTGCCATGACGACGCTTCTCCAGCCAGACCGTGACAGCGGCAATGGCGCCGAAAAGCAGCAGACTGAGCACGACGCCGCCACTGGATCCCAGAGTCGTCGCCAGGGAAACCGGCTGAAACGCCGGCAGCGAGGTCCACCAGTCGAAGTTGATCGTGGCAAGTACCGAGCCAATGATGAAAAACACCAGTGTCACGACCATGCGGGTATTGCCGCCACCAGCAGTAAACAGCGTACCCGAGGCACAACCGCCTCCAAGCTGCATGCCCAGGCCAAACATGAAAGCACCCGCCACCACGGATAACCCGATTGGCGCGACAAAGCCATGCACCGAGTGGCCGAACAGAGTGCCGGCGGCCAGAGGTGGGAAGAACAGAACAACTGCGACAGCCAGCAGCAGCATCTGGGCACGCAGGCCGCGTCCGCGACGATCAACAATAAATACCCGCCAGGCTGAGGTAAAGCCGAAGGCCGCATGATAAAGCACTGCCCCCAGCGCGCCACCGACCAGCAGCAGTGCGCCCTGACTCGGCGAAATGGTGCCGACAAGCACCATGGCGCCAAGTGCCAGAACAACAACCGCCACGATGCCGGCGATCAGTGAACTGCGCGGCAAGGTGCCATTGCCGCGTCCGGATGGCACCAGAGTGGGTCCTGCCATTAGAACCTCCCGCTTCAAAAAATATTCCAAGTATTGCCAATAATTCTAAACCGAAAGCCCTCTGTTCCCCAATCAGGGTGATCAACAAAGCTGATTGAATCTCTCTACGAGCTCGCTTGCGATTCAACCGGAGCGCCCGCACTGTGAAGGACATGATGTGTCATCAATCCTCAACCGGGAGTTTCAAGTCATGCGACGGATGTTCACCCCTGTCACTGCCATGTGCGCGGGTACTGCCGATGGCGGCGGCGCGGCCACCAGCCACAATGAAGTTCCTCTGATCGAACGTGAACGTCTGTTTGGCAACCCCCATCGTGCACAGGGACGACTCAGCCCCGATGGTCGCTGGCTGGCGTGGATCGCCCCTCTCGAGGGTGTTCTGAACCTCTGGGTAGCCCCCATTGATCATCCCGATCAGGGCCGAGCCATGACTGCCGAACAGGTGCGGCCGATCCGTAGCTACTTCTGGAGTCCCGACAGCCAGGCGCTGCTCTATGTCAATGACACCGGGGGGGACGAGAACTTCCGCTTGTTCGGGGTGAATATCGACAGTGGCGAGACACGCACGCTGACGCCCTTCAAGGAAACCCGGGTGCAAATTATCGGCATCAGCCGCCTGGTGCGTGACCGTCTCCTGGTAGGCATCAATAATCGCGATCCACGCTGGCACGATGTCTACAGCCTCGATCTGGCGAGCGGTGAGCTCACCCTGGTACTTGAAAATGAAGGCTATGCCGGTTTCATTGCCGATGAACACCTCGAACTGCGGCTGGCCGCCCAGCCCCGCGAGGATGGTGGTGAAACCTACTTTCGTATCACGGCGAACGGCATCGAAGACGAACCGTTTGCCACCATCGGATTCGAGGACAGCGCCAATACCGGCCCGATCGGCTTCACCCGTGATGGCAACACGGTTTACTGGATCGACAGTCGCGAACGCGATACTGCAGCACTGATGGCCCAGGACTGGCATAGTGGCGAATTGCGCCTTATCGGCCACTCACCGCGGGCAGATGTTACCGGCATCCTGCTCGATCCAGTCAGTGATGAAGTCCAGGCCTGGGCGATCGATTATCTGCGCACCGAGTGGACCGCCCTCGATGACACCATAGCCGCAGATCTCGCATTTCTGGAGGGAGAGCTCAAGGGTGATATCAGTGTGACATCCCGCACCGACGACGACCGCCGCTGGACGGTCGTCAACGACCCTGTCACAGCGCCGGCAGAAACCTGGCTCTATGATCGCGACACCCGCACACTGACATCGTTGTATATCAGCCGACCGGAACTTTCAGGGGAGCAGCTGGCCGGCATGACACCGCTGGAAATCACTGCGCGGGATGGCAAAACGCTGGTCTCCTATCTCACCCTCCCCGAGGGCAGCGATGCCGATGGCTTTCGTCGGCCAACCTCACCACTGCCGATGGTACTGCTGGTGCATGGTGGCCCCTGGGCACGCGATAGTTACGGCAGCAACGCCTATCACCAGTGGTTGGCCAATCGAGGCTACGCCGTACTATCAGTGAACTACCGTGGCTCAACCGGTTTCGGCAAGCGCTTTACCGGTGCCGGCGACGGCGAATGGGCCGGCGCCATGCACAACGATCTGCTCGATGCCGTCGCCTGGGCAGTCGAGGCGGGGATCGCCGATGCCGAGCGCGTAGCCATCATGGGCGGATCCTATGGCGGTTACGCCGCTCTGGTCGGGCTGACCTTCACGCCGGAGCAATTCGCCTGCGGCGTGGATATTGTCGGCCCCTCCAACCTGGAGACCCTGCTTTCCACCATTCCGCCCTACTGGGAAGCCGGCAAGCGACAGATGTATCGACGCATGGCTGATCCGGAGACCGAGGAAGGCGCAGCCTGGCTCAAGGAGCGTTCCCCTCTCACCCATGCCGGGCAAATCAGCCAACCACTGCTGATCGGTCAGGGCGCCAACGACCCCAGGGTCAAACAGGCAGAGAGTGATCAGATCGTCGATGCCATGAAGGCCAACGGCATTCCGGTGACCTACGTGCTGTTCCCGGATGAGGGCCACGGTTTTGCCCGACCGGTCAACAACATTGCCTTTAATGCAGTGACGGAAGCTTTCCTGGCCGAAACCCTGGGAGGACGGTTCGAACCGATCGGGGAGGCGCTGAAGACCTCATCCATTCAGGTCCCTCATGGGGTCGAGTACACGCCCGGACTTGATGAAGCCCTGAACGGCTGACCCCTGCAAAGGCCCGGCGACATGGCTCATGAGCCGGGCCCTGCCTGCCTTGTTCCTGCCGGATCGGCCATGAACTCAGCGTGAAGATGTATCGTCCTCGTCATCAAGCGCTGCCGCGCTTGTATCTTCAGGAAGATCATCCTCCAGGAGGCCGGTCTGCCAGGCATCGGCCGACGCCTGTCTGGTGTGGTCTGCCGGCGCAGCATCAAACAGCTCCTCGAGCAGCGGATTGGCGGGGTTCATGTCAACCGTTCCCTGGAACTCGGCCCCTTCCTCGATTACCAGCCCGGGAGAGTGAATTTCCCCACTGACGTGGGCGCCGGCCAATACCCGCACATTACCCGAAACGATCAGGCGGCCGCGGATGGTACCCCCGACAGTCAGCGATTGCGCCACTACATCCCCCTCAACCGACCCATCGATGCCGATGCTGACGGCATGGCGTCTGAACGTAACGCAGCCGACGATACGACCCTCGATATGCAGATCCTCCTCACCTGTCATATCACCCGTCACGCGAGTCGCCGAACCGATCAGTGCCCGCTTG
Source organism: Kushneria phosphatilytica (assembly GCF_008247605.1). NCBI lineage: Bacteria > Pseudomonadati > Pseudomonadota > Gammaproteobacteria > Oceanospirillales > Halomonadaceae > Kushneria > Kushneria phosphatilytica. Next base: position 2,865,904 of record NZ_CP043420.1, read on the forward strand.
CCCATGCGTGTTGAGCGGGCGCCCGCTTCAGCGGGCTCGGAAGACGTTACGGCGTTTGAAGCGATGTCACGATCGCCGGTTTCGTCCACGCCTTTTGTCCTGTGAAACATATCGATCTCCGCTGGCTATGCACTGCCACCCTCATCAGGGGTCTCTGGTACTGTAATCGAAAAGTGTGATACCTCTCTAACATCGGCAGCGCATCATCAATCCTTCATATCCGGGGATAAAGAATGACGATGAAATGCCGATAGGGTTGCTCTGATCATGTCCAGCGGACACTCGCCACATACAGCAGGTACCAATCTGCGAACGTGGCTTTCACGTTTCGGGATGACACCATGGATACAATGGGATGGCTGCTGATACCGGGGATCGTGGCAATACTGCTGATTCTGTATGACGGTCAGCGACGTGTACGCAAGGTGCAACTCAGGGAGAAGGAGTGCGCTGGAGCGCCTTCTGAAGTGCTGACACCTTCGTCATCGCCTGCTGTCATCAACAGGGTTGAAGATGCGCCGATTCCGGCTTCTCGGCCCTCTTCCGACGCGGCCGCCTGGCATCAGCAACGACATGGTCCTGTCTTTGATGGACCCCTTCATACCGGCAGCTTCATCGGCCCGAGCATGCATGTCGCAGGGCATATCGAAGCCACTCAGCCACTGACCGTCGCCGGACGAATCGAAGGAGAAATTACGCTGCACGATCACGGCGTTGCCATTCTTGCCGGTGGTGAGGCAGGTCCCATCGTGCGGGCCCGACAGCTGGTCGTCGATGGACGTCTGAATGGCGCGGTACAAACGACGGATAGCGCCATCTTCCATGCTGCTGCCCACTTCGAGGGGGAGTTGAGGGCGGGACGGTTACGCTGTGTAGAGGGTGCTACGCTCTCGGGGCAATTCAGCATCGGGTAATCTCCCAAGCAGGCGTTATCGCGGCTGAAGCCGCTCCTACAAGGATAACCACCGGTGCTGCAGTCGCGATCGATTACCGGGAGCCCCACCACGCTACGCAACTGATCCAGCAGCGCCGTCGCTTCCTCACGAGCACGATCGGCACCCTGCTGGAGCACCGTTGGCATGTTTCCGGGTGCCTCGAGTTATCGCGGCCAAACCACGCTTACAGCAATAACCACCGGTGCTGTAGGAGCGACTTCAGTCGCGATCGATTACCGGGAGCGTCAGATAAATCTTCCCAGTCCCACCACGCTACGCAACTGATCCAGCAGCGCCGTCGCTTCCTCACGGGCACGATCGGCACCCTGCTGAAGCACCGTCTCGATGTGCCCCGGGTCCTCGAGCAGCGCCTGATAACGCTCACGAGGTTCGGCAAGTTGCGCATTGAGATATTCAAACAGCTCGTTCTTGGCCTCACCCCAGCCGATGCCCTCAGCGTAACGCTGGCGCATATCGGCACTCTCACTCTCGGAGGCGAAGGCCGAATAGATCTGGAACAGGGTGCATCCCTCCGGATCCTTGGGCTCACCGGGTTCCAGCGAATTGGTTTTGATCTTGCGGATCAGCTTGAGCAGTTTCTTCTCGGAGACAAACAGCGGGATGGTATTGTCGTAGCTCTTCGACATCTTGCGGCCATCGAGCCCGTTAAGCACCTGTACCCGCTCGTCGACCACCGCCTCGGGCAGAGTAAAATACTCACCCTTGTAAATATGATTGAAGCGCCCGGCCATGTCGCGCGCCATCTCGATATGCTGAACCTGATCACGCCCCACCGGCACCCGATTGGCATTGAACATCAGAATGTCGGCGGCCATCAGCACCGGATAGCTGTAAAGCCCCATGGTGACGCCACGATCAGGATCGGTAACGCCCTTCTCCTCATTTTCCGCCACGGCCGCCTTGTAGGCATGGGCCCGGTTCATCAACCCCTTGGCGCAGACACAGGAAAGCAGCCAGGCCAGCTCGGGGATTTCCGGAATATCGGACTGGCGGTAGAAGACCGCATTGTCGGTATCCAGTCCCAGCGCCAGCCAGGTCGCGGCAATTTCCAGGCGCGACTGCTGCATTCGTTTGGGATCATTGGACTTGATCAGGGCATGCAGGTCGGCCAGAAAATAGTACGACTGGACGTCGGGGTCCTGACTGGCGGCAATGGCGGGGCGAATGGCACCGACATAGTTGCCCAGGTGGGGGGTGCCGGTGGTTGTAATGCCGGTGAGAACTCGAGTGCTGGTCATGAACGCAATACTTGCTCCGGAAAAACGGGATGCCAGCGCCCGAGCGGACCGGACGCTGCAAGTGCGCTCATCTTAACGCGGACGCCGGCCACGAGCGACCGGCAATCCATCTTATCCCCCCAGCAGACGGGCAACGGGCTCGAAGGGCAGGTCAAACGCCTCGGCTACGGCCGGATGGGTCAGCTGCCCCTCTGCCGTATTGAGACCATGCTGAAAATGGCCATCGTTCTTCAGCGCTTCGCGCCAGCCCCGGTCGGCCAGTTTCAGTACATAGGGCAGCGTCGCGCTGGTCAACGCCTGGGTCGAAGTACGCGCCACAGCGCCGGGCATATTGGCCACACAATAGTGCACGATGCCGTCCACGGTGTAGATGGGCTCGGCATGGGTAGTCGGGTGGCTGGTTTCAAAACACCCGCCCTGATCAATCGCCACATCGACCAGCACACTGCCTGGCTTCATGGTCGACAACATCTGCCGGGTAATCAGTTTGGGGGCAGCAGCGCCGGGGATCAGTACTGCGCCGATCACCAGATCGGACTGACGTACTGCTGCCTCCACGGCATCGACTGTCGAATAGACGGTACGCAGGCGTCCCTGATAGCGATGATCAAGTGCTTCCAGGCGCGTCAGCGATCGATCCAGCACGGTGACATCGGCCCCCAGCCCCAGTGCCATACGGGCAGCATTTTCACCGACCACACCACCACCAATCACGGTCACGGTCGCTGGCGGTACACCGGGCACCCCCGGCAGCAGCACACCCGAACCGCCCTGGGCCTTTTCCAGCGCATGCGCTCCAGCCTGCACTGCCATGCGACCGGCCACACTGCTCATGGGCGCCAGGAGCGGTAATCCGCCTCGCTCATCGGTGATGGTCTCGTAAGCGATGCAGGTGGCACCGGTCCCCATGAGCGAACGCGTCAGTTGCTCATCTGCGGCCAGATGCAGATAGGTAAACAGGGTATGTTCGGGCGTCAGCCGGTCGATTTCCTCGGGTTGCGGCTCCTTGACCTTGACGATCAGCTCGGCGCCAGCCCAGAGCGCTTCAACGTCACTCTCGACTCGGGCCCCGACCCCCTCATAAGCAGCGTCTTCGTAACCGGTACCGATCCCGGCCCCTCGTTGTACGGTAACGTCATGGCCATGTTCGACCAGTTCACGCACGCCTGCAGGGGTCAGGGCAACGCGATACTCGTGGTTCTTGATTTCGGCAGGAACAGCAATCCTCATGGCAAGAGCTCCAGCAGGCAGTTTGATTGTCGGCGATGCCGGCATTACAGCACAGCTTGACAATCAGCGAATCGGGTCAATCAAAATAACGATTCTGTCTGGAAAAATGCCTTTCCATCAGGGGATTTTATCAAAAATGGGCAATAAGGCAGTTGATATCACCACAAGGCCGTTTGGATGATGACCACACAAATCCATCGACATGACGTTGAGCCCGGATTTCGCACAGAGTCAGAGCACCGGACAGAAGCCACGCACTACGCTCAAAGGTGGGCCTGGAAGATAGCAGGACGCTCGCTGCCACACTGCCAGCAACGGTCAAAGTGGCCAGCATGGCGCTCGCCACAATGCGGACAGCACCAGTCGATTTCAGGCCCATCGGGCTCAAAACCGCGGCTGATCAGTGCCTCGGCTCGCTCGAGGTTATGTGGCGCCACCCACAGTTCGGGCTCGCACTCCAGTGGCGGTAGTTCACCCGCGCCACCGGCCAGTGACCAGTTACGCAATTCGCAAGGGATACCGGCGTTTTCCAGCAGATTGTGCAGATGGCCGATCAACAGCGAATCGGGATGGCAAAAGAGGCGCACGAATGCAGCCATGAGAACACTCCAGGCCCGCGGTCATGCCGATGTTCAACCATCGACATGACCATTGGATCAGTCGCGGAAGATACGCACCCCCAGCGCCTTGAGATAGGCCGTCTCGGGAATGGCAGGATGAATCGGATGATCCGGGCCCTGATGACCGTTGAAGATCAACTGGGCATGACGATCCTGATGCCGGGCCGCCCCCCGCACAATATCCACCAGACGCTCGTTCGCCAGATGCATCGAGCAGGAGGCAGAGACCAGCAGGCCATCACGCCCCAGCAGGCGAATCGCTTCACGATTGAGTCGCGCATAGGCGCGCTCACCGTTGGGAATATCCTTGCGCTTGCGGATAAAGGCCGGCGGATCGAGCACCACTACATCAAATTGCTCACCTTCAGCCTTGAGCGCCGCCAGCAATTCGAAGGCATCACCTTCGCGGGTGGTCACCCGGTCACCAACACCATTGAGCGCGGCATTCTCGCTGACCGCTTCCAGTGCCGGGGCAGAGCTGTCAATACAGGTCACCGACTCGGCGCCGTGTGCCGCAGCCTGGACGCCCCAACCACCGAGATAGCTGAAAACATCGAGTACCCGTTTACCTTCGACCAGCGGATTGAGCCAGCTGCGGTTAACGCGATGATCGAAAAACCAGCCGGTTTTCTGGCCTTCCAGAACCGGTGCCAGAAAGTGAACGCCATTCTCCTCAAGCGCCACCGGTCCATCGAGTGTTCCCTGTACCACCTCAACATCGGGTGCCAACTGCTCCAGCCGGCGGCCGGCACTGTCACCACGCAGCACGATCACACGTGGTTCGATCACCTTGTTGAGGGCATCAATGACGTCATCACGCATCCGATCCATCCCCAGGGTGTTGAGCTGCACGACCAGCACATCGCCGAACCGATCCACCACCAGCCCGGGCAACAGATCTCCCTCCCCGTGCACCAGACGATAAAAGGGCTGCTGAAACAGCCGTTGACGTAGTCCCAGCGCCTGATTGAGGCGATGGACCAGCAGTGAGCGATCGAGCCGGATATCAGGATCGCGCGATACGATGCGGGCACAGATCAGCGAATGCGGGTTGACGTAAGCCACCCCCATCGGTTTGCCGTTGGCTGCCTCGACAATGGCCTGAGCGCCCGGCTCGAAACCCTTGAGTGGCGTAGTCTCGGTATCGATCTCGTTGGAGTACAGCCAGAGATGGCCAGCCTTGAGTCGACGGTCAGCGTTTTTCTTGAGGCGCAGGCGTAGGGTCACGATGAAATCCGAAAGCTGTCAGTGAATCGGGACATGATATCAGCGCAGGCCGCCCGGGCCGATGGGTCTGCAGGGATCGACCGGACTGGCGTGATGTTGCCGTTTGTCAGGTCTGGCAAACCGGGCAGTAGACACTGGCCCGCTGCCCAAGAGTCAGGGAGAGTAACTCGGCCCCACAGACGCGACAGGGTAAACCGCTACGGCCATAGACATTGAGCTGCTGGGCAAAATAGCCCGGGCTGCCACTGCCACTGACAAAGTCACGCAGGGTAGTCCCGCCCTGAGTAATGGCCGCGGTCAATACCTGCTTGATCGCTTCGCCGAGGCGACTGTAACGCTTTTGACTGATGCGTCCGGCTTCCCGTCGCGGATCGATACCGGCCAGAAACAGGGACTCGGCCGCATAGATATTTCCCACACCGACCACTACAGCGTTGTCCATGATCAGTGACTTGACCGCCACACGCCGTCGCCGCGAAGCACGAAACAGATGAGCCCCATCAAAGCCGGTCGACAGCGGCTCGGGGCCCAGCCGCACCAGACGGCGATCCTGATACGGATCACCGGTAATAAAATCGAGCACCCCAAAGCGGCGCGGATCGTGATAGCGCAGCACAGTATCCGACCCCATGACCAGATCGACATGGTCGTGTTTTTGCGGAGGCGTCCCAATTGGCACCAGACGCAGACTGCCCGACATACCCAGATGCCAGAGCAGATGGCCGCCAGCTACCGGCAGCAACAGATATTTCGCTCGGCGTTCAATGGGGCCGACCCGTTCGCCCACCAGTCTTTCGGCGAGATCGTCGGGAATACGGGTACGCAGCTGCGGCTGACGCACGATGACCTCATTGATCATCTGGTGTTCGACCGCCGACATGATGCCACGACGGGTGGTTTCCACTTCGGGTAATTCGGGCATGGCTATCCTGACCGTTGTCCACACTTCCGGCGGGAATACCCCAGACGCAGGAAACCCGGCAACGGCCGGGTTTCCTTAACACACGCTCTGTCAGAGACAGCGGTGTTACTTGATCTTGGCTTCGCGATAAACCACGTGCTTGCGAACCACCGGATCGTATTTTTTGAATTCAAGCTTGTCGGGCGTATTACGCTTGTTCTTCTTGGTAGTGTAGAAGTGACCAGTGCCGGCGCTGGACACCATCTTGATCTTGTCGCGCATGGGTATGCTCTCCCGTAAACAGTATGCCCGCGCCTCTCATGGCGCAGGCCGTGAACATGGCGGCGTCAGACGCGGATATCGCGTTTCTTGAGGTCGGCAAGAACGGCTTCGATACCCTTCTTGTCGATGATGCGCAGCCCCTTGGTGGACACCTGCAGACGCACAAAGCGCTTCTCGGACTCGACCCAGAAGCGATGGGTGTGCAGGTTGGGCTCAAAACGACGCCGCGTTTTGCGCTGGGAGTGAGAAACGTTGTTACCGGTCATCGGACGCTTGCCGGTAACCTGACAGACCTGTGACATGGAAGCCTCCAGCCGTGAGCCCCGGATGCCGGGACGCAGTAGAAAGTGTCGGGATGATCTCGGGCAAACCGGTAAGCGTGGCAGGCATCCGCCTGGCTGCCCCTGTTCATGGCCCGCGGGAACTCAAAGGCCGTACTTTATACCAGAGAGCCCCTTTTCAGGCAAGGCATGGTCGATACAAAAGCGACCCTGGCCCTGGGTCACAACCAACCCCGCTCTGCCATCGAGATGACCACGCCGTCACCAATCACGAAATGATCCAGCACCCGAATATCGAACAACCCCAGCGCCTGGCACAAACGTTCGGTGATGCGCCGGTCGGCATCGCTGGGTTCAGCCATGCCCGAAGGATGATTATGGGCAAAGATCACTGCCCCGGCATTCAGTGTCAGCGCGCGTCGCGCCACCTCGCGGGGGTAAACCGAAGCTGCATCGAGTGTGCCGGTAAACAACCGTTCGAAGCGCAATACCCGGTGACGGGTATCAAGGAACAGTGCGGCGAACACTTCATGCTCGAGATCTCGCAGGTGCGCAGAGAGAAAGCGCCGGACAATCACTGGTGAGGTCAGTGCCTCGCCACGCTCGAGCAGGGTTTCCAGATGACGGCGCGACAACTCCAGTGCTGCTTGCAACTGCACATACTTGGCCTGTCCCAGTCCATGCGCCTGACAGAAACGTGCCTGGTCTGCGCTCAACAGCTGACGCAGTCCACCAAATTCACCCAGTAGATCGCGTGCCAGATCGACCGCCGAACGACCGCGCACACCGACCCGAAGGAAGATGGCCAGTAGCTCGGCATCGGAGAGCACCTGCGGCCCGAGGCTCATCAGTTTTTCGCGCGGACGCTCGCCTTCCGGCCAGTGGTTGATCCCCATGGTCATTCCATTTCATCGTATTATCCGAATATAACGACGAGATACGCACGGGCTTGAGGCGCGCGCCTGCCCGGGTGTATCAGCTACGCTATGAATCATCACCAGCGGCCCTGGGCCGTCATGCCAGACAAGGAGGGTTTCATGAAGCGTTATATCCTGCCGAAAACCGGTGCCATCAGTGATCTGACACTCGATGAGTGCGCCACACCGCAACCCGGACGCGGTCAGGTGCTGGTCAGGATGAAGGCGACCTCGCTGAATTACCGCGATCTGATGATCGTGCAGGGGCGCTATGCGCGCGGCGGTGTTGCCGCCAACCGAGTACCGCTCTCCGATGGTGCCGGCGAAGTGGTCGAGCTCGGCGAGGAGGTCAGTGACTGGCAGGTGGGTGATCGGGTAGCCGGTCTGTTCATGCAGGACTGGCTGGGTGGCGAGGTCGATGCACGCTACAGTGCCTCGGCGATGGGCGGCGCCATCGATGGGGCGCTCACCGAATACCGAGTCTTCGATGCTCACGGCCTGGTGCGTCTACCCGAGCACTTCTCGTTCGAGCAGGGCGCTACCCTGCCCTGCGCCGCCGTTACTGCATGGAACGCGCTCTATGCCGGTCAGCGCCCGTTGAAGAGCGGCGACAGCGTCTTGCTGCTGGGGACCGGCGGTGTTTCGATCTTCGCCCTTCAGCTGGCACGCGCAGCCGGTGCACGCGTCATTCAGACTTCCTCGAGCGATGACAAACTCAAGCGCGCTCGCGAACTGGGCGCCAATGACACCATCAACTACCGCCAGCACCCCGAGTGGCAGGAGGAAGTGCAGCGGTTGACCAATAATCGTGGTGTTGATCATGTGGTGGAAGTCGGCGGTGCCGGCACCCTGCCCCGCTCGCTGGCGTCAAGCCGGGTCGGTGGCACGGTCAATCTGATCGGCGTACTCACCGGCGGCGAAATCGATCCCAGCCTGATCATGCGCAAAAGCGTCACTCTACGCGGCATCTATGTGGGCTCAAGGGAGATGTTCGAAGCCATGAACCGGACCATCGAGTTGCACCACATCGAGCCGGTGATTGATCGCACCTTCGCTTTCGACGAAGCGCAGACGGCTTTCGAGCATCTCGAAAGCCAGCGCCACCTGGGCAAGGTGGTCATTCGTATTGACTGAGCACCACGGGGCGCCGTTCGGAGTCGGACGGCGTTTTCACCTTCATCTGCCATTTCAGGAGGACCCATGCCCCATCTGGTCATGGTGAGACACGGTCAGAGTGAATGGAATGCCAAAAACCTGTTTACCGGCTGGGTCGATGTTCCGCTCTCCGAGCAGGGTATCGAGGAGGCCCGTAACGCCGGGCGCCATTTGCGCCATGCCGGCTACCGCTTTGATATCGCCTACACCTCTGTACTCAAGCGCGCCATCCATACATTGCATCATGCACTTGGCGAACTCGAACAGGAGTGGGTCGACGAAATCAAGTCGTGGCGGCTCAACGAGCGTCACTACGGTGCCCTGCAGGGACTCGATAAGCAGGCCACGGCAGAGAAATACGGCGAGGATCAGGTCCATCGCTGGCGCCGCAGCTATGATGTGCTCCCACCGCTACTCGAAGAGAACGATGAACAGCACCCACGCTTCGACCCGCGCTATCGCGACCTCGATCCCAGGCTGCTGCCCGCCGGCGAAAACCTCAAGCTCACTCTCGAGCGGGTGATGCCCTTCTGGCAGGATCATATCGCCCCGGATCTGCGTGCCGGGCGTACCGTCCTGATCGCCGCGCACGGCAACAGTTTGCGGGCTCTGATCAAGTATCTTGATGGCATCAGCGATGAGGATATTCCGGGACTGGAGCTGCCAACAGGGGTGCCGCTGGTCTACGAACTTGATGACACCCTGGCCGTTGAAAAGCACTACCGGCTGGAAACGTAACCCGTATCGGCGCCGCTCCGGCGGCGCTACGCAATTCCCCCGGCCGAATGGTAAGGTAGTCCGCTGATGACTGTCGGAGCCTTCCCATGTCGCGACTCGTTGGTCGGCGCATCCTGCTGGGCATCACCGCGGGTATTGCTGCCTATAAATCCGCTGTTCTCGCCCGCCTTTTGAAAAAGGCCGGGGCCGAGGTGCGTGTCGTCATGACAGAAGGCGCTCAGGCATTCATTACGCCTCTGACCCTTCAGGCACTGACCGGGGAGCCGGTGCGTACCTCATTGCTTGACCCTGCCGCCGAAGCTGGCATGGGTCATATCGAGCTGGCCAGGTGGGCGGAAGATATCCTGATTGCGCCAGCCACGGCCGATATCATGGCACGCCTGGCGCACGGTCACGCTGATGACCTGCTGACCACCCTGTGCCTGGCCACCAAAGCTCATTGTTATTATGCCCCAGCGATGAATCAGGCCATGTGGCGCCATCCGGCGACCCAGGCCAACAGCCAGCGACTGGCAACGCTTGGGTGGCGCGCCCTGGGGCCCGATAGCGGCGACCAGGCCTGTGGCGATATCGGTAGCGGGCGAATGCTCGAGCCCGAGGCCATCGTGACCGAACTGACCCTGGCCATCGATCAAACCCGTCCGGGGCCTGGGGAGATACCACTGGATGCGCCACCGGCGCACGATGACAGGGAACCACCCGCCGATCCTCGAGCGCCTTTGAATGCTTCGGCAACCCCTCTGCTGCATGGCCTTCATATCGCCATTACGGCCGGCCCGACCCGCGAAGCCATCGATCCGGTGCGCTATCTCTCCAATCACAGCTCGGGACGCATGGGCTTTGCACTGGCCGAAGCCGCTGTAGCGCTGGGCGCACGGGTAACGCTGATCAGCGGCCCGGTCACCCTGGAGACCCCGGCAGGTGTCGAGCGCATTGATGTGGTCAGCGCTCTAGAGATGCTGGCGGCTGCCGAGCAGACGGCACCGCACTGCGACTGGTTCATTGGCTGCGCGGCTGTGGCTGACTATCGCCTTGCGCAGATCAGCGAACACAAGCTCAAAAAACAATCGGATCATGGCGCCATGACGCTGCATCTGATCGAGAACCCCGATATCATCGCCGCCGTCGCTGCTCGCCCGACGCCGCCCTGGACCATCGGCTTTGCAGCAGAAACCCGGGAGCTGGCGCAATATGCCGGCGACAAGCTGCGTCGCAAGGGGCTCGACATGATTGCGGCCAATGATGTGACCGCTCCGGGGCTTGGCTTTGGCGCCGAGGAAAACGCCCTGACGCTCTATCATCATGGCGAGGGTGCCGAACTGGTCAGCCATGTGTTGCCCACCTGCCACAAGCGTGCGCTTGCCGAAGCACTGCTGCGTTACGCGCATGACCGCTATCGAGCGCACCAGCCGCGCTAGCCCAACGGCCAAACCATTCAGGAAATTCTCGAATACTGGAGCATGCATGCCCGGTCCACGACTGGAAGTAAAAATCCTTGATGAGCGAGTACGCGAGTATCCGCTGCCACATTACGCCACCAGCGGTAGCGCCGGCATGGATCTGCGGGCCCTGCTCGATGAGCCGCTGCCTCTTGCGCCGGGCGATTGTGAGCTGGTTCGCACCGGTCTGGCCGTACATATTCGTGATCGTGCTTATGCCGGACTGATTCTGCCGCGATCAGGGCTGGGACATAAACACGGTATCGTGCTGGGCAATCTGGTTGGGCTGATCGATGCCGACTATCAGGGTGAACTGATGATTTCGGTCTGGAACCGTGGTCGGGACACCGTCACGCTCGATCCATACGAGCGCATCGCCCAGTATGTCCTCGTGCCGGTCATGCAGGCTGAACTGGACATCGTGGAGGATTTCAGTACCGCCGATGACCCCGACATCGAACACGAACCACGCGGCAGCGGTGGCTTCGGCCATTCCGGCCGCCACTGATCTGCCTGCAACCAAACCGGGTCAGGCGACCCGATGACCACGACAGGGATGCCAGCATGAGTTCATTGAACAGTTCTGCCCAAAAGCGGGTACCTGCCTCGATCTTTCGAGCCTATGACATTCGCGGCGTGGTCGATGAGCAGCTTACCGAGCAAAGTGTACGCCTGATCGGCCAGGCAGTCGGCAGTGCCGCACTGGCAAGCGGCGAATCCAGTATTGCGGTGGGTCGGGATGGACGACTTTCCGGCCCGCACCTGGCAACAGCCCTGATCGAAGGCGTACGCGCCGCCGGCTGCAATATCATCGACCTTGGCATGGTCCCCACGCCGGTCGTCTATTTTGCCGCCGCAACGCTGCCCGACACTCATTCCGGGATTGCTGTCACCGGCAGTCACAACCCGCCGAACTACAATGGCTTCAAGATCGTATTGGGCGGCGTGACACTCGCCAACGAAGCGATCTCCGATCTGTATCACCGTATCCGGGATGACGACCTGGCCGAGGGCCACGGTGATTATCGGGCACATGACATTCGCCCAACCTATCTCGAGCGTATTCTCGGTGATGTTCAGCTCGACCGCTCACTCAAGGCGGTAGTCGACTGCGGTAATGGTGTCACCGGTGAGCTGGGACCGGAACTGATCCGAAAACTGGGCGTGGACACCATCCCGCTGTTTGACGACATCGATGGTCGCTTTCCCAACCACCACCCCGACCCCGGGAAGTTCGAAAATCTCACGGACCTGATCGCTAAAGTGCGCGAGACCGGCGCCGATATCGGGCTGGCCTTTGATGGTGACGGTGACCGCGTCGGCGTGGTAACGCCGGCCGGCGAAATCATCTATCCCGATCGCCTGCTGATGGCCTTCGCCGATGATCTGCTCAAGCGTCAGCCCGGTGCTCGCATCATTTTCGATATCAAGTGCACCGGAAACCTGATCGATATTATCGAATCACGCGGCGGCACACCGGAGATGTGGCGCACCGGGCACTCGCTGATCAAGGCGCGCATGAAGGAGACCGGCGCCCAGCTTGCCGGCGAGATGAGTGGTCACATCTTCTTCGGCGAACGCTGGTACGGCTTCGATGACGGCCTTTACGCCGCTGCTCGACTGCTGGAAATCCTCTCCAGAGAGACCGGTAGTGCAGATGACTACTTTGCGCGGTTTCCACAGGATCACGGCACAGCCGAGATCAATGTTCGGGTGACGGATGACAACAAGTTCGATATCGTCAAAAGACTGGCACGCGATACCGATTTCGGTAACCACGCCACCAAAACCACGCTTGATGGCATCCGCGTCGACTACCCCGATTGCTGGGGATTGTGCCGTGCTTCCAACACCACTCCCATGCTGGTGTTTCGCTTCGAAGGTAGAACGCCGGAAGCGCTCGACCGCGTCCGGGATCGTTTCCGCGAAGCGCTCAGGTCGGCCGCTCCCGAGATCGAGCCCGACTTCTGAACCGAGTACCGGTCTCTCTCCGAGAGGCCTCCGGTACTGACACACTATGCCGTGCGGGGCGTCCCACAACGCCCCGTTGCATGACAAGGACCCGAGTTCGATGACCCAGTCCGAACGCGATCCCCGCCAGGTCGTGGAAATTCTTTCCGAGGCACTGCCCTATATTCAGCGCTTCTCGGGCAAGACCGTAGTGGTCAAGTACGGCGGTAACGCCATGACCGAGGATACCCTGATCGACTCCTTTGCACGCGATATCGTGCTACTCAAGGAAGTCGGGCTCAATCCGATTGTGGTGCATGGTGGTGGCCCGCAGATCGGCGAACTGCTTGAGCGCCTGTCGATCGAGTCGCGCTTCGTTGATGGCATGCGTGTCACTGATGCCCAGACCATGGATGTGGTCGAGATGGTACTTGGCGGCTTGGTCAACAAGAGCATCGTCAACCTGATCAATCGTGCCGGTGGTCAGGCCATCGGCCTGACCGGCAAGGATAATGCCCAGATCCGTGCCCGGCAGTTGAAGGTCACCCGCCAGACGCCGGAAATGACTGCCCCCGAGATTATCGACATTGGTCATGTAGGCGAGGTCGAACATGTCTCCACCGATCTGATCGAGATGCTCACAAGCGCCCATTATATCCCGGTCATTGCTCCGATCGGCGTTGACGAGGCAGGCAATGCCTATAACATCAATGCCGATCTGGTCGCCGGACGCGTCGCCGAAGCACTGAATGCCGAAAAGCTGATGCTGTTGACCAATGTGGCCGGACTGATGAACGAGCATGGCGAGATCGTCACCGGTCTATCAACGGCCGAAGTCGACCGTCTGATCGATCTCGGGGTCATTCACGGCGGCATGCTGCCCAAGATCCGTTGCGCTCTGGAAGCGGTCAAGCACGGCGTGGCCAGCGCCCATATCGTCGATGGGCGGGTCCCGCACGCCACCCTGCTGGAAATCTTTACCAACGCCGGAGTTGGTACCCTGATTACCGACACCCGGGAAGTACCCACGCGAGAGACTGATCGGTCGGACAACGCCGACGCCGGATAAACGGCTGACTGGCGGCAACGGATACCCGACAATAAACGGCTGGGCTTCGCTCAACGCCAACCGGAGAAGAATGTTCCATCATGACGCAGGCCAACCCACGCCCGAAGCGCCGCGATCAGATCCTGCAGGCGCTGGCGCATATGCTCGAGGAGGACCGTGGCCGTCGTATCACCACGGCAGCGCTGGCCCGTCAGGTCGGTGTTTCGGAAGCCGCGCTCTATCGCCATTTTCCCAGCAAGGCCAAGATGTTCGAAGCACTGATCGAGTTTATCGAGCAGTCACTGTTCGAACGGGTCCAGCGCATTCTGGAAGAAGAAAGCGATTCCCAAACGCGTTGTCGACTGGTGCTTGCCCTGTTGCTGGGCTTTGCCGAAAAGAACCCCGGGCTATGTCGCCTGATGACCGGCGATGCCCTGAATGGCGAAAACGCCCGGTTGCGAGCCCGTGTGGCCCAGCTGTTTGATCGTCTGGAAACCCAGCTCAAGCAGGTATTGCGTGAAGCCCAGGCACGCCAGGAGTTTCAGCCGGTCATAACCATTACGGCGACTGCCAATCTGCTGATGGCGACTGTCGAAGGGCGCATTACCCAGTATGTGCGCAGCGATTATCAGCGCCACCCCACCGAGCACTGGGAAGATCAATGGCAGTTGCTGGCGCGTCATCTGCTCACCGGTCAGTCGGTTTCATCATCGACCAGCTAAGACGAGGCAACGATGAGCGGCAAGCATGAAAAGGGCCCGCTCCATTCGGAGCGGGCCCTTTTATAAACATCCGCAGACAACAACTCAGGCGAAGTCGTGCATTTCCTCGCCCATGGCCTGCTTGAGCTTCTTCATAGCGTTCTTCTCCAGCTGGCGAATACGCTCCGCCGAAACACCATAGACATCGGCCAGTTCATGCAGCGTCGATTTGTGCTCGGAGAGCCAGCGCCGCTGCAGTATATCGCGCGAACGCTCATCAAGCTGCATCAGTCCACCCTGCAGACGCCGCATGGAATCGGCTTCCCAATCGCTGTCCTCGAGTGAGCGTGCCGGATCAAAGCGCGAATCCTCGAGATACTGCGAAGGCGATTGATAGCTTTGCTCATCGTCATCGCCGGGGGTGGCATCAAAACCGGCATCGTAGGCCGAGAGACGACTTTCCATCTCACGAACGACCGACGGTTTGACGTCGAGATCGGAAGCGATGGCTTCGACCTCGTCATTATTGAGCCACGATAGCCGCTTCTTGGCGCTGCGAAGATTGAAGAACAGCTTGCGCTGCGCCTTGGTGGTCGCCACCTTGACGATACGCCAGTTGCGCAGCACGAATTCATGAATCTCGGCCTTGATCCAGTGTACGGCAAACGATACCAGACGCACGTTCTGTGCCGGATCGAACCGCTTGACGGCCTTCATCAGACCGACGTTGCCTTCCTGAATCAGATCCGCCTGCGGCAGACCGTAGCCCGAATAGCTTCGCGCGATATGCACCACGAAGCGCAGATGCGACATGACCAGCTGTCGCGCTGCTTCCAGATCGCCGTGATCATGCAGCTTCACGGCCAGCTCGTGCTCCTCCTCGGCGGAGAGCACGGGAATGCCATTGATCGCCTGAATATAGCCGTTGAGGTCATGCCCCGGCGAAAGATGACCAATAGGCTGAAGACTGGTGCTGGTGGTCATAGATACCCTGTGTTGTTTCCTTGAGACTCGACCCTGAACCACTCTATATATTTGGACCACTACCGTTGTATTCGGTTCCGGTAGCGGTCTTCACATGACACTGACAAATCGGTCGAGTACCCGGTTGATCGTATCAGCGCGGCCGAATCCCCGCCAGATGTCGATCTACTGCCAACCATGCCCCTATCAAGCCTAGCAGGGTACCACATGATAGCAAAAACATTGAGCCACCGAATCCCAGGGCCGGCAGGGTATAGTGGGTGCCAAAGCTTTGGGCGAGCGCATTGATCGGCGCTGACAGCCAGTGCCGGCCAATGAGCAGAAGCACCAGCGCCATGAAACCACCGCCCAGGCCATACCAGGCACCGCTATAGAGAAAGGGCCTGCGAACGAAGGCATGAGTGGCTCCTACCAGAGTCACCACCTCAATCTCCCGGCGCCGGCTCTCCACGGCCAGGCGCACCGTGTTGCCCACGACCAGCAGCACACCACAGGCAAACAGCACGCCCAGCGCGATAACCAGTCGCTGCCCCAGTTCTGCAAGCTGACGCAGTCTTTCCAGCCAGGCCATATCCAGGCGGGCACTATCGACCCCCCTGAGCTGGCTCAATCGATCCGCCAGCGCCTGTACCTGCTGTGGGTCGCGGGAATTCGGCTGGACCACGATAGTGGCCGGCAGCGGATTGTCATCAAGCAGGGAAAGGATATCCCCACTGCCCAGACGTTGCTGAAACTCCTGCAATCCGGCTGCTGCGGTGATCAATCGGGTGGAGATCACCCCATCCATGCTGCCGACCTGATCGGAAATATCCATCGCCTGCGACTCGGTGAGCTGCGGCGCAAGATACAGCGTCATCTGGGCGCTGTCATCGAGGTTGCGATCCAGCAGCGAGGCGCTGCTCAACAACAACCACAGGATGGCGGGCAGCATCAGCGCCACGGCGATGGCCAGCATCGTCATCAGGCTGGCCAGCGGGCGCTCGCGCAAGCGCCGGGCACTATCGACCGCCATCTGTGCATGGTGGCGACGCCACGCTCGCGAGCGGCTATCAATGCCCATCCGATGACCATGACGACGTGCGCCCCGACGCGATGGCAGATTCATGCCGCCTCCTCGTCACCGATCAGCCGTCCTTCGCGCAAGCGCAGAACCCGATGGCGCAGTCGGGCAATCAGAGCCAGATCATGGCTGGCAATCAGCACCGTGGTCCCGATGCGATTGAAGTCTTCAAACAGGCGCATGATATCGGCAGAGAGCTGGGGGTCGAGATTACCGGTCGGCTCATCGGCCATCAGCAGAGCCGGCTTGTTCACCACGGCCCGTGCGATACCCACCCGCTGCTGCTCACCGCCGGAGAGTTCGATCGGTAGTGCATTCTCGCGATGCAGCAGACCGATCTTGTCGAGCGCAGCGCGCACCCGACGGCGTGCATCTTCCGGCATGACGCCACGAATGATCAGCGGTAGAGCAACATTGTCAAAAACGGTGCGATCAAACAGCAGCTGGTGATCCTGATATACCACACCGATCTGGCGCCGATAGTAGGGAATCTGCGACACCGGCAGACGACCCAGATCATAACCGCCAACCGAGAGCTTACCCCGGGAGGGGCGCTCCAGGCAGGTGAGCAGGCGCAACACCGAACTCTTGCCGGCACCGGAATGACCGGTGAGAAAAACCATCTCACCTCGCTCGATGGTGAAGTTGAGATCGGCCAGCGCCTCGAAACGCCCACCATATCGCTTGCCCACATGCTCAAAGGCGATCATGGCCATGTTGAACTCCACCTGCTCACTGCATCACCCCATCTGCCACCAGTGCCACAGCCCTTACTCGCGCTCACGGGAGAACAGCGCGCCAACGAAGTCTCTGGCCTCGAACGGGCGCAGATCATCGAGCGTTTCACCCACGCCGATATAGCGAATGGGAATGCCCAGCTGCTTGGCTACCGCAAAGATAATGCCACCCTTGGCAGTACCATCCAGCTTGGTAAGCGTAATACCAGTGATCGGCACCGCTTCATGAAAGGTCTGTGCCTGGCTGATGGCATTCTGGCCAGTGCCGGCATCAAGCACCAGCATCACTTCATGCGGTGCCTGCTCGTCGAGCCGTGCCATTACTCGCTGTACCTTCTTGAGCTCCTCCATCAGCGGCCCCTTGTTCTGCAGCCGCCCGGCGGTATCGGCAATCAGTACATCGATACCACGCGCCTTCGCGGAAGAGAGCGCATCATAAATCACCGAAGCGCTGTCGGCGCCGGTGTGCTGAGCCACAACCGGCACTTCGTTGCGCTCGCCCCACACCTTGAGCTGTTCAACTGCAGCAGCACGGAAGGTATCCCCCGCCGCCAGCATTACACTGCGGCCCTGGCGCTGGAAGCGCTGGGTGAGCTTGCCGATGGTGGTGGTCTTGCCCACACCATTGACCCCGACCATCAGAATCACGAACGGGCCCTCGCCCTTTGGCGGCAGCTTCAGGGTTTTTGCCACCGGCTCAAGCATATTCGACAGTTCTTCCTGCAGCGCCTCGTAGAGGGCTTCAACGTTCTTCAGCTCGCGCCGCGAAATACGCGCTTCGAGATTGGTCATGATCTCGGTGGTCGCCTCGACCCCGACGTCAGCCAGCAGCAACTGGGTCTCGAGCTCTTCCAGCAGATCGTCATCAATCTCCTTGTGGCCCAGCAGCAGCGTCGAGAGATTATCGGTCAGATTGGCGCGGGTCT
Organism: Kushneria phosphatilytica; assembly: GCF_008247605.1. Taxonomy (NCBI): domain Bacteria; kingdom Pseudomonadati; phylum Pseudomonadota; class Gammaproteobacteria; order Oceanospirillales; family Halomonadaceae; genus Kushneria; species Kushneria phosphatilytica. The sequence continues at coordinate 2,884,294 of NZ_CP043420.1, forward strand.
TGCCCAGCCCCTGACGCATTCGCCTGAGCCACCCCTGCTTGCGCGGCGCGCTTTGCGCGTCATCGGCTGTTTCCGGGCCCACTTCGATTTCATCATCGCGGGGCTTGCCGGAGCGCCGCTCACCGGGGCGTAATGCCGGCTCGGCTGTCGAAGAAGGCGCATCGGCGGTACTCGCTACCCCGACATCCTCGGAAGCGGCGACATCCTCGGGCGCCGGCTGCAGTCCCGGAGCCGGCTCGGGAGCGGCCTCTTGCGGCTCCGGGATATCCGCGGATCGATCACGAGCCTCATCGGAGCGCGTCTGCTGATAGCGCTCTTTTTCATCGCCGGAGGTGTCATCCTGCTCGGGTTCGGCGACAGCTGATTCGTCTTCGACAGCGTCTTCACCGATATGCTCTTCTACCGGTTGCTGCCGGGCCGAAACCTCTTCCGGCGCCGACTGTTCATCAGACTCGGCAGGGGCATCGCTGCGTTCTTCGTCAGACGGATGCGCTGTCTGCTCCTCGTCGCGAGGCGGCTGGTTGTGCTTCCTGCGTTTCAGAAAACCGAACATGAACGCTCTACCATGAGAAATGAAGTCCAAAGGGCACGGGCGCAGGGAACGCCACAAGCGGCGCTGGCATGACACCGCCAACTGGCGCTCATCCTATCACTCCCGCCGGGGCGCGGGTACAATCGTGCCGCCCTCAGCACGATTCCGGAGCCCTGCATGGCACGCAGAACCTCTCGCCGGCCGGCCTCGAAAAGCGCCGACCGAGGGCGCGGCACGCTGCGCCTGATCGGTGGCGACTTTCGCCGTCGCCGTCTGCCGATCCCCGATCGACCGGGACTACGTCCGACGCCCGACCGCGTCAGGGAGACGCTGTTCAACTGGCTGATGCCGCTGCCCGGTACCGCCCGAGTGCTCGATCTCTATGCCGGGACCGGTGCGCTCGGGCTTGAAGCGCTTTCCAGGGGCGCAGGCACAGCCTGTTTTGTCGAGCATGACCCAGCCGCAGCCGAGCAGTTACGCACCAACCTTGCCACCCTGTTCAACTCCCCGCTGCCTGACGGGCGCCCGGTTCCCACTCATCAGGTCATCGAAGAGCAAGTCTCCGCCTTTCTGGCCCGCTCCCCCGAAGCGCCGTTTAATCTGGTGCTGCTGGACCCTCCCTTCCGTCAGGCACTGGTCGAGAAGGAGAGTCATCGGCTCGAAACCGGCGGCTGGCTGGCACAGGATGCTCGGATCTATATCGAAACCGAACCCGATGCCGAACCCATCCTGCCCACCAACTGGCAGCTTTACCGTCAGACCCGGGCTGGCGACAGTCTGGCGCGCCTCTATATTCGTCATTGATGACACTGTCCATCAAAGGCGCCATCATTAACCGCCTCGGCAGGCTTGCCCGTGTGGCAACGGGCGCGTAGGCTGGCTTCGAAGCGCCGCGCCGCCGGCCTGCCTTACCATTGGAATGACCAGGGCGTATCAGGAGACGGATCAGGATGAGTACCGAACTTTTCGATCAGCTCGAGCAGCGGGTTCACAATGCTCTGGAAACGATCGAAATGCAGCGCATGGAGCTTGATGAGCTGCGTCAGGAGAATGAGCAGCTCAAGCAGCAGCAACAACAGTGGGAAGGCCGTCTCAACAGCATCCTCTCCCGTTTTCGGGAACTGGAGGGTCAGAGCGGTGAGTGAGGCGCCGCGAGGGTGAGCGACATCAGTATCGCATCCTCGCGCTGACCGCCGGGTGCAGGCGCCTCATAGTAGGCCCGGCGGCGTCCATCGATCCGAAAGCCATGTCGTTCATACAACGCTCGGGCGGGTTGATTGCTGTGACGCACTTCAAGCAGCAACCGCTCACGCCGGGTAGTTTCCAGGCGCTCCCGCGCCAGTGCCAGCAAACACTCCCCCAGACCACGCCTTCGCCAATCGACATCCACACCGATCAATTCCAGTTCAATATCCCAGGGCCCGAAAGCCAGCACCATCATGGCAATCAGCTCGCCGGCATCACTCATGATGCCCCACAGCTCGGCCTCCTGACGCATGGCCAGCGCGTGATACACCGCTTCCGACCAGGGATCCATCCGCACTCTGCGATCCAGCGCCGCCATCGCCACCGCCTGTGCAGGCCCCAGTGCGACGGGTGTCATTCGCCTGCATCCGAAGATGCAGCGCCGGTGTCATGCCACCACCAGGTTGCCCATGACTGCATCTGTCGCCAGAGATCGCGACGTCCTTCGGCATGCGCCAGCGCCTCCGGAGCGGGCCCCTGCCAATAAGGTACGCCCAGCAGGGCCGCCTGCTCATCCCCCAGCTGTAATGCCCGCGCCAGCGACGGCGGTGTACCAAACAGCAGCACCCGCTCGATGAACCATCCCCGCCCACGGCGCCCGGCAATAAAGGCACGCAACCCTTCGCGAGCCTCGGCCAACGGATCCTCGACCGGCAAACCTTCCATCATCGGCCACTGAAAAAGCTGAAATTCGAAGGGCCGCTCAGGACGTACCCCGGCCGCGTGGAAGATATTACCAAGCAATTGGCGCTGCTCTGGTGAGGGCGGCTCAGCCTGCGCCAGCATGATCAGCCAGCGTCCATCCAGCGCCGCTACCTGCAGCGCAAACCGCAGCGGCTCAAGAGGTGCCGCTGTTTCAGTATTGTCCTGCTGCCGAGCCACGGGCGTCGAATCATCTGTCGCCGGCTCTGTCGTGGGCACACGCTCGGCGTCAGCCCCCCTGCTTTCGGAGTCCGGAACCGTATTCTCCAGCAGAGCCCGAGCCGAGCGGGGAGCACCAACTGCCCGGGGGGGGGCCACCGGCGCACTGTCTTCTTCACCGCGAACGTCATCGATCAGCGCATGCAGCTGGGCACCGTGATCGGCTGAAGGCGTATCATCCTGTGGCGATTCGGGCCAATCACAGACTGGCGTCGGCGCGGCGTTGGGCAGCCGAAAACGGGCCACATGCGGCGTAATGCCCATGGCCTCGAGATACTGCAGGCGTGCCTGCTCGGACACCTGAGTCGGCTGACCCATGACATGGCCTCCGTTCGGCGCGATCAGCGTCCGCCGCCGCCGCGGCAGTCAGGCGAATCCGGGCGGGTGTTGCCCCTCGCTTCCCATTGCGCTGGTGTATAAAGATGCAGCGCCAGAGCATGCACCGGGCCAGCCATTTCGTCAGCCAGTTCGCAGTAGATCTGCTGATGACGCTTGACCGGCATCAGCCCTTCAAACCGTTCACTGACCATGGTGACCTTGAAATGGGTTTCCGAATCCGGTGGCACATTGTGCATGTGGCTTTCGTTTTCGACGCTGAGCCAACGGGGTGCAAAGGCTTTCTGCAATTTCTCTTCGATCCGGGCCTGCATACTCATTGTTCACCTCCTGAGCAGGACATGTGCCTGGGGCAGCGAGGCAGACGAGAGGACACACGCCCTCGGCTGCTGCATCTTGAAATCAGTCGGATATGGTGCACTGACGCCGGTAGAGAGGTATGCGCAATGCGCACAGTCCGCAGGCAATGATGCCCGCCAGAGCACCACCCCAGAGAGCCAGACCTACCGGCATCGCCTCGGCCGACCCCTGAAACATTATCCCAGAAAGCACCAGTGCGACCAAGGCAGCACCCAGTGACTGACCGAAGGTTCGTACGCTGGCCATGACCCCGGCAGCACTCCCACTACGCTCACGTGGCAGACTGCCCATCAGTTCACGATTGTTGGGCGCCTGATAGAAGCCAAAGCCGATCCCGCATACGGCACTGCGCCAGAGGATATCGCCCACCGCAGCCTCCTGATCGAGCAGCGCCAGCAGTGCCATGCCGACAACCAGCACGGCCATGCCACAGGCCGCGATCAGCGGCGGGGAGAAACGATCTGCCAGTCGGCCACCCAGCGGCGCCCCGAGCATCGTCCCCAGTGGCCATGGGGTAAACAGCAATGCCGAAGCCAGCGGCGTATAACCCTGCACGCTCTGAAACAGAAACGGCAGACTGATAAAGGCCATGCTCTGGGCAATGAAAGCAAACAGTGACGTCAGCGCCGCCGAGGAGAAACGCGGCTCGGTAAAAATCGCCAGCGGCAGCAATGGATGGGCCACACGACGCTGACGGAGGATAAAGAAGCTCGCCGACGCCAGGCTTACTGCCAACAGCGTCAGGGTCTGTTCTGTCGACGTACCACGCGAAAAACCATCCACCATGATCACGAAAGCACCCAGCGCCACAGCTGACAACACTGCTCCGATCACATCAAAGGGAAAGCTGCGCCCCTGCTCAAAGGGTAGCGCACGTACCGCCAGGCAGAGCGACAGCACGCCTATTGGCAGATTGATCCAGAACAACCAGGGCCAGCCAGCCACCGCCAGGATAGCGCCTCCCAGCGTCGGACCACCGGCGACGCCGACCGACACGGTCATCGCGGTCAGCCCCATCGCCTGTCCCAGCAACCGAGAGGGAAAAATGACCCGATAAAGTGATGGCCCGATGCTCATCATGGCAGCGGCACCAAGCCCCTGAATAATCCGGAAGCCTATCAGCACCGGCAAGCCAGTCGAGAGCGCACAGCCGATCGAAGTCAGGGTAAAAACCGCCATACCACCGATATAGAGACGATAACGACCGATCCGGTAACCCAGTGCTGCAAAGGTCAGGATCGCAGCCGCCCCCACCAGCTGATAGACGTTGATGATCCATACCGAGGCCGACGATGACACCCCGAGATCACGAGCCATCGTCGGTAGCGCAATATTGATCAGATTGATGTTGAGCACCGCCATCAGCGAGCCCGACATCAGCACCGCTATCGCCAGGATGCGCTGCCGCGGAGGCAGCCCGTCATCACCTTCGCGCCATGACAGCAGTGCTTTCAAGAGAACACTCTTCGTCGGATAAATGCAGGCCTGGTTCAGGCCTCGTCGTTGTCCAGCAGGAGATCATCGTCCAGCTCAACACTGTCGAGCGCATCATCGTCACCCAGATCCAGCGTCATATAGCTGTACTCGATACGCAGCAGGCTTTCGAACAGGGCTTCGTCGAGCGGTTCAGGCCAGTAGCGGCGATCCTCTTCCCACGCCTGCAACTCGTTTTCGAGAATATCGAGATAGCGCTCCCGAACGTAGGCCTGCAGCGCCTCGAGCGAATCCATCTCAGGGATCAGGTAGACCGTACTTTCCTGCTCGACATCGGCCAGTGTCAGATCATCCTCGCCTTCCGTGGCTTCCAGCGAATTGATCCAATCGACAAAGGCATGGGTCGGGCGCACGCTGAGCGCCGAACGGTTGACCATTTGCATCACATGACTCCTCGAGCGGAAAGATAACTGCCAACAGCGGGACAGGCGGCCGACAGTATGGGCCCTTCCTGACGACCCGGCCAGTGCCGTAAACGCTAGCCGGACTGTGGCCGCATGGCGGGGAACAGCAGGACATCGCGAATCGAGGGAGAATCCGTCAGCAGCATGACCAGTCGATCAATACCGATGCCCTCACCCGCTGTCGGCGGCAGTCCATATTCAAGCGCCCGAATATAATCCGCATCGTAATACATCGCCTCAAGATCCCCTGCCTCCTTCTCCGCCGCCTGGGCCGCGAAACGCTCGGCCTGGTCTTCGGCATCGTTGAGCTCGGAGAAGCCGTTGGCAATTTCGCGACCACTGATAAAGAACTCGAAGCGGTCGGTAATGAAGGGATTGTCATCATTACGCCGTGCCAGCGGACTGACTTCGGCCGGATATTCGGTAATGAAGGTCGGCGCATCGAGTCGATGCTCGGCCACCGTCTCGAAGATTTCGGTCTGCAGCTTGCCGAGCCCCCAGCCGGCGCCGACTTCCAGTCCCAGTCGATCGGCAACGCCACAGGCCGCTTCGAAACTATCGAGCTCGGCAGCCTCGATACCCGCCCCATAGCGCAGAATCGCCTCGCGCATGGTCAGGCGCTCGAACGGCTGGCTCAGATCGTAATCCGCGCCCTGATAGTGAACCCGCGTCGTCCCCAACGCCTGCTCGGCACAGAATCGTACCAGTGCCTCGGTCAGATCGATCAGGTCATGATAGTCGGCATAGGCCCAGTAGAATTCGAGCATGGTGAACTCGGGATTGTGACGCGTCGACAATCCCTCGTTGCGGAAGTTGCGATTGATCTCGAAGACCCGTTCGAAGCCGCCAACCACCAGCCGTTTCAGATAGAGCTCGGGGGCAATGCGCAGATACATGTCGATATCCAGCGCATTGTGATGAGTGACGAAGGGTCGCGCCGTAGCGCCGCCGGGGATCGGCTGGAGCATCGGCGTTTCGACTTCCATGAAGTCATGTTCGGTGAAGTAGCGACGGATGGCACTGATCACGGCAGCACGAATTCGGAAGGTTTCACGCACTTCCGGGTTCATGATCAGATCAACATAACGCTGACGATAGCGCGCTTCCTGATCGGTCAGACCATGAAACTTGTCAGGCAGCGGTCGCAGGCTTTTGGTCAGTAGCCGGGCCTCGTGCATCATGACGTAGAGATCGCCCTTGCCGGACTTGTGCACCGGCCCGCGGCCGAAGACGATATCGCCGATATCCCAGCCGCTGATGTCTTCGAGCACTTCCGCCGGCAGTCCCTTCTTGTCGACATAGAGCTGAATCTGCCCGGAACCGTCCTGAATGACGATGAAAGGGCCGCGCTTGCGCATGATGCGCCCGGCAACCGCAGCATGACGATCAAGCTGCTCAAGGGTGGGCTTGTCGTATTCGCCCAGCTCTGCCTGCAGTGTCGACGCCAGGCTGTCACGGCGCAGATGATTGGGAAAGGCGCTCGTCCCACCGGCTTCGGCGCGCTCGCGATGCGCTGCCAGTTTGGTCCGGCGCTCACTGATCAGCTGATTATCGTCGTCGCGTAAAGTGTCCTGCTGATCCTGCTTCGCCATGATGCTACCTGTTGAAAAATACTTGAATCGTCGCTCTATTATCCGAGCCAGGCGGTTGCGGCAAGAGCAGAGGCAAGACCGGAAGTGAAGCGCTGCGCCCGCGCAGTTGAATACCCCCCACGGGCACGGCACATCACTTCACGACACTGCCTCGGCCACTACAACATCGCCGTTCACAGCCCCTGCTTGAGACTCGCCTCGATGAACTGATCCAGTTCTCCGTCCAGTACCTTCTCGCAATTGCTGGTCTGAACACCGGTGCGCAGATCCTTGATGCGCTGATCATCAAGCACGTAGGAGCGGATCTGGCTGCCCCAGCCGATATCCGACTTGGCATCCTCGGCCTTCTGCTTCTCGGCATTGCGCTTTTGCATCTCGATTTCCCAGAGCTTGGCGCGCAACTGCTTCATGGCGAAATCACGGTTGGCATGCTGACTGCGCTGGCTCTGGCACGACACCACAACACCGGTCGGCTCGTGGGTGATACGCACCGCGGAGTCGGTCGTGTTGACGTGCTGACCACCGGCTCCACTGGAGCGATAGGTATCGACGCGCAGGTCCGAAGGATTGATCTCGACTTCAAAGCTGTCGTCGATTTCCGGAGACAGGAAGACTGAAGCAAAAGACGTATGTCGCCGCCCGCCGGAATCGAAAGGACTCTTGCGCACCAGGCGGTGAACACCGGTTTCGGTACGCAGCCAGCCAAAGGCATACTCGCCCTGGATGTGGATGGTGGCAGATTTGATACCAGCCACCTCCCCGGCACTGACCTCGAGCAGGTCCGCAGTAAAGCCGTGATGCTCGATCCAGCGCAGATACATCCGCAGCAGCATGTTGGCCCAGTCCTGGGCCTCGGTGCCACCGGAACCGGCCTGAATATCAAGATAGGCGTTATTGGCATCCATCTCGCCGGCAAACATGCGCCGGAACTCAAGCTTCGCCAGCTCACGTTCGTAGCGGTCGAGATCGCTGCGGATCTCATCGACGGTATCGTCATCCTCCTCGCTGATCGCCAGTTCCAGCAGATCGGCATTATCGGAGACGCCAGTGGAGAGCCGGTCGAGGGTAGTGACCAGCTCATCGAGCTGGGCACGCTCACGGCCCAGTTTCTGCGCGTGATCCGGATCATCCCAGACGTGCGGATTCTCCAGTTCCCGGGTTACCTCTTCCAGCCGATCCTTTTTCTCGGCATAGTCAAAGATACCCCCTCAGGACTTCTGTCCGTTCGGACAGGTCCTTGATCTGCTGATTGATCGGTGTAATTTCCTGCATGCTGAACTCGCTCAGGCGAAGCCGGTAACACCCGCTCCGCGGGATTCATGGAACAAAAGGGGCATTTATTGTAGCCAACCGGTGGCATGGCCGTCATCCACCGGCTTTACTGACTGCCAGGGAATAAAAGGAAGACAATAATGCAACGACTGACGCTGATGATGGCGACCACCTCGCTGGCAGGAGCCCTGAGCCTCGCGCCTTCTTTCATCGATACCGCAGCAGCTGCCACGCTCCGGATCGGTATCAGCAGCGATCCGGCGTCACTGGATCCGGGTCACATCACCGGCGGGGTCTGGGAAGAAGATGTGCTGCGTGACATCTACGAGGGCCTGATCAGCATCGATGCCAGTGGTCACATCATCCCCGGGGTGGCCAAAAGCTGGCAGCTTTCCGATGACGGCACCACCTGGACCTTTGAACTGCGTCAGGATGCAAAATGGTCGGATGGCCAACCGGTCACCGCCGAGGATTTCGTCCGGGCGCTGCGCTATCACGCCAATCCGAAAACGGCCTCGAACTACGCGCATCGGCTCTATCCCATCGTCAATGCAGAGGCGATCACCCGGGGCGACAAGCCGGTCGACTCACTGGGTGTGGAGAGTCGCGACAACGGTAATACGCTGGTTATTCATCTGAACGAACCTACGGCCTATTTCCTGAAAACACTGGTCCTGCCCTTCGGTTACCCGTTGCCGAAACACGTGATGGCGCAATACGGAAAGTCCTGGAGCGATATCGACCATATCGTCACCAATGGCCCCTTCAGACCGGTCAAATGGGTCTCCAACACCGAGCTGGATACGGTAAAAAACCCGCAGTTCCATGACGCCGATCAGATCAGCCTCGACGGGGTCGACTTCTACCCGCTGGAAGACAAGAACGCGGCCATTACCCGGTTCCGCGCCGGCGAGGTGGATATCGTGCGCGACTTCCCGGCGGCGCGATATCAATGGCTGAAGGAACATCTGCCAGATGCCGTGCATCTGACGCCCTCACTGGGCAGCTATTATTATGTATTCAATACCCGCAAGGACACACCCACGGCCGACAAGCGCATTCGTCAGGCGCTGAGTCTGGCGATCAATCGCGATGTCATTGCCAACAAACTGCTCGATGGTGCGGTCAAGCCCTCTCATGCCCTGGTCCCAGGCGGGGTCAGCCACTACACGCCTCAGCCTCAGCCGGGACTTGAGGCCTCGATGGATGAGCGCATGAAGCAGGCGAAGCAGCTGATGCAGGCAGCCGGCTACGGTCCGGATCATCCGCTCAAGCTGACCCTGCGCTACAACGCAGGCACCGAGCATCAGCGGATTGCCGTGGCTGTGGCAGCGATGTGGAAGCCACTGGGGGTAGACGTCAGTCTGCGCTCCAGCGAAGCCAACGTGCATTATGCCGACCTGATGCAGGGCGATTTTCAGGTAGCCCGGGCCGCCTGGATCTCAAGCTACGATGACGCCCAGAACTTTCTGCAGCTGCTCTCGGCGGAGACCAACAACTACGGCGCCTGGCACAGTGATGAGTACAGCCGTTTGATGGCGCGCTCCGATCGTGAACAGGACCCCGACAAGCGAGAGGCACTGCTCGAACAGGCCGAACGGACAGGTCTGGCGGATTATCCGCTGGCGCCGATTTATATCTACGCCTCGCGCAATCTGGTCAACCCCGACATCGAAGGCTGGCAGGATAACGCACTGGACATGCACCCTTCGCGCTATCTTTCGCTGGGGCAGTGATCACCCGGCTCATCAGACCTTGGTATAACGGGATGGACACTACGTTCAACCAGAGATAAGGTCTTTGACAACGGTATGATCTACCGGCATCACAATCCTCCGCCATCCGCGGAAATAACAAGTACACAGATCAGGACATACAATGCATCATCCTCGTCTTCTCTCCAGCGCCATCGCGCTGGCTACGGCCGTACTGCTTACCCCCACACAGGCCACGGCCGCCGATCAGTCTCACACCCTCAATATCGGCATTACCGGTGAACCCGCTTCACTCGACCCGGCCAAGGCCTCGGGTGGTGTATGGGAATCCGACGTTTTCTATGACCTGTATTCCGGGTTGATCGTCGAAAATGCAAAAGGGGAACATATCCCCGGCGTGGCGAAGAGCTGGGAAGTCTCCGATGATGGCCTGACCTATACCTTCCATCTGCGCGATGATGCCAAGTGGTCGGACGGCCAACCGGTCACCGCGGAAGATTTCGTGTTCGGCTGGCAACATCAGCTCGATCCGAAGAGTGCCTCCAAATACGCCTACATGCTCTACCCGGTCAAAAACGCCAAAGCGGTCAATACCGGCAAGAAGCCACTGGATGCACTGGGGGTCAAATCACTGGATGACGGGCATACCTTCCAAGTGACGCTGGCCCAGCCGACGCCCTACTTCATCAAGATCCTGACGCATTACACCTCACTGCCAGTGCCCAAACACGTGGTCAAAAAGTACGGCGACCAATGGACACAGATGGATCACATCGTGACCGATGGCGCCTTCAAGCCGACCAACTGGATTTCCCACGATCACATCACGGCAGTCAGGAATCCGGACTTCTACGATGCGAAGGACGTATCGCTGGAGCAGATCAACTACTACCCCACCGAAGACGCCAATGCCGGGGTGCAGCGCTATCGTGCCGGTGAGCTCGATATTCTGCGCAACTATACGTCCGACCGTTATGACTGGCTGAAGAAAAATCTGCCCCAGGCCACACACATGGACACCTACCTGGGCTCGTACTACTACGTGCTCAATAGCCGCGACGGTCGCCCCACTGCCGATCCGCGTGTCCGTGAAGCGCTTAATCTGGCCATTCGGCGCAATGTGCTCTCCGAACAGATCATGAACGGCACCTTCAAACCCGCCTATGCGCTGGTGCCGCCGGGGGTTTCCCACTATGACGCCCAGCCCATGGCCCTCAAGGGCATGTCCATGGACGAGCGCATGAAAAAGGCCAAACAGCTGATGCAGGACGCCGGCTATGGCCCGGATCACCCGCTCAAGCTGATGCTGCGCTACAACACCAACGATGAGCACAAGAAAATCGCCATCGCCGTGGCGGCCATGTGGCGACCGCTCGGCGTACAGGTCGAGATGACCAATGCCGAGGTCACGGTACACTATCAGGCACTGCAGGAAGGTGACTTCGATGTCGGCCGCGCCGGCTGGATTGCCGACTACAACGACGCCGAGAACTTCCTCACTCTGCTGCACACCGGGGTGGGCAACAACTATGGTGCCTACCATAGTGAGCAGTTCGATCAGTTGATGGACAAGGCCAACGTCACCCTGGATAACGACAAGCGTGAAAAGCTCATGGAACAGGCAGAAAGCGTTGCCATGAATGATTACGCGCTGATTCCCCTGCTCTATTACGTGTCACGTAACCTGGTCAATCCGAAGCTGAAGGGCTGGCATGACAATATCGAGGACAACCACCCCTCCCGCTGGGTGAAGTTCTCGCAGTAATCTTCCCCTGACCTGATTGCGCACAGGTCTCGCGCAAGCGTTATTCACCCGCCCGGCAACGAGGCCGGCGGGTGCATGAACCATTGCCATAAGCGAGCGTTACGACACACAGGGGAACGACGCATGGTGAAATATCGTCTGGCTGCTGCAGCGGCCACGGGCCTATGGTTGTCACTGGCCAGCCTGACCGGGCAGGCCGCGACACTGAATATCGGCACCCAGGGTGAGCCGGCTTCACTCGATCCGGCACGCGTCAATGGCACGGTATTCGAAAATACCGTACTGGGCGATCTCTACGAGGGGTTGATCACGCTGGGCCCGGGTGGTGAGTACCTGCCTGGCGTGGCAAAGCAGTGGGACACCTCATCGGATGGCCGCCGCTGGACCTTTCATCTGCGTGATGATGCCCGCTGGTCCGATGGTGAACCGGTGACAGCAAGGGATTTCGTGGTGGCCTTTCGCCGCGTCCTCGACCCGGCCACCGCCTCGGTCTATGCCAGCCTGCTGTATCCGTTGCATAACGCCAGCGCCATCAGCCAGGGCAAGGCGTCCGTCGAATCACTGGGCATTTCGGCACCCGATCCTCATACCCTGGTGCTCGAACTCGATGACAACACGCCGTGGCTACCCTCACTGCTGGCACATATTGTCACCTCTCCGGTACCGGCGCATCTGATCGAGCGCTATGGTCAGCAGTGGAGCGGGATCGAGCATATTGCCACCAACGGGGCTTTCACCCCCGAAAGCTGGCGCTCGCATGATCATATCGCCGCAGTGCGCAACCGCTATTTCCACGATGCCGAAGATGTCGTCCTGGATGGAGTCAATTACTACCCCGCCGAGGATCTGCAGGCCGGGCTATCGCGCTTTCGTGCCGGTGAACTCGATATCATGCGCGACTTCGACCCACAGCGTTATCAGTGGCTCCGGGAGCATCTGGGCAGCGCCGTGCATTTGCATAACCAGCTGGCCACCTATTACTACGCGCTGAATTCGCGGCAGGGACATCCCACTGCGGACCCGCGAGTTCGCCAGGCACTCAATCTTGCCCTGCGCCGCCGCGTGGTCACCAGGCAGATTCTCAAGGGCGCGGTCGAACCGACCACATCACTGGTGCCTGCGGGGATCAGTCACTACCAGCCCCAGCCGATGCCCGGCCTCGATCAGCCCATGGCACAGCGTCAGAGCGAAGCACGCACCCTGCTCGAAGAGGCCGGTTATGGCCCTGATCATCCACTCACCCTGCGGCTGCGCTACAACTCCCGCGACGACCATCGCCGTATCGCGGTGGCCGTCGCCGCCATGTGGCGACCACTCGGGATCAGGGTCGACCTGATCAATGCCGAAGCCAGCGTGCACTACTCAAGCCTCGCCCAGGGTGACTTCGATGTCGGCCGGGCCAGCTGGGTCGCCGACTTCGACGATGCCAGCAACTTCCTCGGCATCCTGCAAAGCGGCAATCCCAAGAACTATGGCGGTTATCACAGCCCGGCGTTCGACAGGCTGATGGCAGAGGCCGCCACCGAAACCGATCCCGACCAACGCCAGGCGCTACTGGAACAGGCCGAACGGGTCGCCATGAGCGATTACGCCATGGCCCCCATCTATTCCGATGCCTCGCGCAACCTGGTCAATCCGAAACTCGCAGGCTGGCAGGATAACGCCATCAATCGTCATCCGGCCCGCTGGATGCATTTCGACGAGTCATAGGCCATGCAGAACAACAAACCGCTATTCGACATGAACCGTATCGCCCGACTGCGCGCCATGCCGACCGGAAAGATGCCAAGCAAGGCTTTACTGATTGGCAGCCTGCTGCTCAGCACCGCAGTGCAGGCCACGACACTGCGCATCGATAACGAAGGCGAACCGGGCTCACTGGACCCGCAGCAGTCCAATAACCTGTGGGACTCCCGTATCCAGCGCGAGCTGTTCGATCGGCTGGTGGACTATAGCGCCGAGGGTGAACTGGTCCCCGGTCTGGCCGAGCGCTGGGAAGTCAGTGATGACGGGCTGACCTGGACCTTTCATCTGCGCGATGCGCAGTGGTCGGATGGGCAGCCGATCACCGCAGATGATGCCGTCTACTCGTTGCGTCGGCTGCTCTCACCGGCGATGGCCAATCAGAACGCCAATCTTTATTACCCCATCGTCAATGCCCGGGCGATCAATACCGGCAAGCTGGCCCCCGAGCAGCTGGGTGTTAAAGAGCTTGATGCACACACCCTGCAGATCCGTCTCGAACAGCCCACGCCCTGGTTCCTCCAGACCATGGCGATGAGCGAGGCCGCCCCGCTGCCTCGCCACTACATCGAAGCCAACACGCAATGGATCAACCCCGGAGAAACGGTCGTCAGCGGTCCCTTCAGACTGGCCGAATGGGCCTCCCAATCGAAGGTAGTGCTACAGAAGAATCCGCGTTTCTACGCCGCTGATGACGTCGCCATTGACCGCGCCGTGTTCTATCCCATTGATAATAGCGGCGCCGCCCTGCGACGGTTTCGCGCCGGGGATCTGGACATCTCCTACTCAAGCGTCCCCTCCACCCGCTTTGACTGGGTGCGCGAGCATCTGGGCAAGTCGCTGCGCTCGGGGCCGCTGAATGCCGAATATTTCTACATGTTCAATCTGCGCCACGACTCTCCTTTGGCTGACAAACGCGTACGCGAGGCGCTCAACCTGGCAGTACGGCGTAACGTGATTACCGGGCAGATCCTGGGCATGGGGCAGCAGCCCAGCTACTGGCTGGTGCCGCACGCTACGGCTGGCGACGTCCGCAGTCGCATGGCATTTGCCGACATGCCCATGGAAGAGCGCATGGCCCGGGCGCAGAAGCTGATGCAGCAGGCAGGTTACGGCCCCGATCATCCGCTGTCGCTGACGCTGCGCTATAACACCAGCGAGGACCACAAGAAGATCGCCATCGCCATTGCTGCGATGTGGAAGCCGCTGGGTGTGCAGGTAAAGATGGTGAACTCGGAGGCCGCCGTACACTACGCCAGCATTCAGCAGGGCGACTTTCAGGTCGCTCGCTATGGCATGGTGGCCACGGTCAATGATCCCTTTGACTTCCTGGGCAGCTATGCCAGCGGAGGGTCTGCCGCACGCAGCAGCGGTTATCACAGTGACCGCTATGACGAACTGATCGAACAGGGCAACCGGACGCTGGAACCGCAGCAGCGCGCCGAAGTGCTTGGCCAGGCACAACAGCTGCTACTCGACGATTACGCCCTGCTCCCCATTTATGACTACGTCACTCATCACCTGGTGTCACCGCAGGTCCGGGGATGGCAGAGCAACGCCATGGACATTCACCCATTACGCTGGGTCAGCCTCGCACCGGAATCCTGAACGGAGCATCTCATGTCGATTTCACTTAACGCATCACGGGTTTTCAACGCATGCTGACCTATACCGCCAAACGGCTGGCCATGGCGATCCCGACACTGCTGATCGTCATTACCGTATCGTTTTTCCTGATGCGCGTGGCGCCCGGTGGACCGTTCGATGGCGAGCGCCAGCTTCCCCCCGAGATCGAACACAACCTGCAGGCGGCCTATCATCTCGATGAGCCGTTGCCCATGCAGTATCTGCGCTACATGGGCAATCTGCTGCAGGGCGATTTCGGACCGTCATTCAAGTACAAGGATTTCTCGGTCACCCAGCTGATCCTGCAGGGCTTTCCGGTCAGTCTTGAACTTGGCGGGCTGGCGATCGGACTGGCGCTGATCATTGGGCTGCCCCTGGGCGTTATTGCGGCGCTCAGACGCAATTCGACAGTCGACTACATGGTCATGGGGGTCGCGCTGGGAGGCATCGCCGTGCCCAATTTCGTGATCGCCCCGATCCTCGCGCTGGTCTTCGGCGTCCTGCTGGCCTGGCTACCGGCCGGGGGGTGGAATGGTGGCGCCCTTCCCAATCTGGTACTGCCGGTGATCGCGCTGGCGATTCAGCAGATCGCCTACATCGCCCGCATGATGCGCGCCTCGATGATCGAGATTCTGGGCAGTCACTTCATTCGTACCGCCCGCGCCAAGGGGCTCTCCGAACGCCAGGTCATCTGGCGTCATGCCCTGCGCCCGGCGATGCTACCGGTCATTTCCTATCTCGGCCCTGCCATCGCCGGCATCATCACCGGCTCGGTGGTGATCGAACAGATCTTCGGACTGCCCGGCATCGGTCGCTACTTCGTCCAGGGCGCACTCAACCGTGACTACACCCTGGTGATGGGCACGGTGGTGTTCTACGGCGTGCTGATCGTGCTGATGAATCTGGTGGTCGACCTGCTCTACTCCGCACTCGATCCACAAATCCGCTATGACGACTGACCTTCGGACCCTCTGCTCATGACCAGTCACACTTCTACCCATGACGGTTTCGAAGACCGCCACGACCGGCCGGCCGGCAATCCCAATCCACCGCCGGAACCCGACCTCGATCCCGGCGAGAGCCTGGGGCGCGAAGCCTGGCGCCGGCTGAAACAGAATCATGCCGCCATGTTCAGCCTGGTGCTGCTGATCGTGATCGCCATTGCCTGCGTGGCCGGCCCCTGGCTCTCTCCCTGGGGGCTCGCCGATGTCGACTGGAATGCCTTTGGCGTACCGCCGACGCTGGAAGGCATGCACCTGCTCGGCACCGATGCCAATGGCCGTGACCTGCTCACCCGTACACTTTATGGCGGCCGCGTATCGCTGTCGGTCGCACTGGTCGCGACCGTGGTCAGCCTGGTGATCGGCGTACTTTATGGCGCCATCTCAGGGTATGTCGGCGGGCGCACCGACAATCTCATGATGCGGTTTGTCGACATCATGTACTCGCTGCCATTCATGTTCCTGGTGATCCTGCTGATGGTGGTATTCGGCCGCAATATCTTTTTGATCTATGCCGCCATCGGTGCCGTGGAATGGCTCGACATGGCGCGCATCGTGCGTGGTCAGACACTCGCCCTCAAGCGTCGCGAGTTCATCGAGGCCGCCCATGCGCTGGGGGTCAGGGACAGTCGCATCGTTACCCGACATCTGATTCCCAACACGCTCGGCCCGGTGATCATCTACGTCACCCTGACCGTACCCAAGGTCATTCTGCTGGAAAGCTTTCTCTCCTTCCTCGGTCTCGGCGTGCAGGAACCGCTGACCAGCTGGGGCGTCCTGATCAGCGAAGGCACCGATCAGATGCAGAGCGCCCCCTGGATGCTGCTGGTTCCGGCGGTATTCCTCGCCCTCACCCTCTTCTGTCTCAACTTCCTCGGCGATGGGCTGCGTGACGCCCTCGACCCGCGAACGCGCTAGGAGTACGACCATGTCGACACCGCTACTTGAAATCGACAATCTCCAGGTCGACTTCCAGCTGCCCACCGGTACCGTCAACGCCGTTCGCGGCGTCAGCTTCTCGATCAACGAGGGCGAGACCATGGCACTGGTCGGTGAATCCGGCTCGGGAAAATCGGTGACCTCTACCGCGCTGATGCGCCTGCTGCCGGAGATGGCGCACGTCAGTGGGAGCGCGCGGCTGGGTGAACAGGACCTGTTGAAGATCACCAGCCGTCAGATGCGTCGGGTGCGCGGCGACGAAATGTCGATGATCTTCCAGGAACCGATGACTTCGCTCAACCCCCTGCACCGGATCGGCCGGCAGATCGCCGAAGTACTGGAACGCCACCGCGGCATGACCGGCCAGAAGGCCCAGGCACGAGTGCTTGAACTGCTTCATCAGGTCGGCATCCCCGAGCCCGAGCGACGCGTGCGCAGCTATCCTCATGAGCTCTCCGGCGGCCAGCGCCAGCGCGTGATGATTGCCATTGCGCTGGCCTGCGAACCGAAGCTTTTGATCGCCGATGAGCCCACCACGGCACTCGATGTCACCGTTCAGGCACAGATTCTGGCCCTGCTGAAGGATCTCCAGCAGCGTTACGGCATGGCCATCCTGTTCATCACCCACGACCTGACTCTGGTGCGCCACTTTGCCGAACGTGTCTGCGTAATGCGTTACGGTGAAATCGTCGAATCGGGCGACACCGCTACCGTCTTTGAGCAGCCGCAGCACGACTATACCCGCATGCTGCTCGATGCCGAGCCCAGCGGTACCAAGGCCGCCGCCGACGAGCAGGCGCCGATGTTGCTGGAAGCCCACGATCTCCGTGTACGGTTTCCGATCAAAAAGCGACTGTTCGGTAAAAGCGATTATTTCGAAGCGGTGCGCGGTATCACCCTGAACATCCGCCGCGGTCAGACAGTCGGCATTGTCGGCGAATCCGGTTCCGGCAAGTCAACTCTGGGCCGCGCATTGCTGCGCCTGCTGGAGAGCGAAGGCTCGATCACCTTCGACAATACCGATATCACCCATCTCGATAAATCCGCCATGCGGCCGCTGCGCTCGCGCATGCAGGTCGTCTTCCAGGACCCGTTCGGGTCACTGTCACCACGTCAGACAGTCGGCGAAATCATCAGCGAGGGGCTCAGGGTGCACTATCCCGAGCTTACCCGCCGCGATCGTGAAGCACGCATTATCGAGGCGCTGCAGGAAGTCTCGCTCGATCCGGCCATGCGCCGCCGTTACCCGCACGAATTCTCCGGTGGTCAGCGCCAGCGGATTGCCATCGCTCGTGCGCTGGTACTCAAACCCCGTTTTCTGCTGCTCGATGAGCCCACCTCGGCACTTGATCGTTCGGTGCAGATGACGGTCATCAAACTGTTGCGCGAGATTCAGCGCCGTCATGATCTGACCTATCTGTTCATCAGCCACGACCTTGCGGTCGTGCGCGCGCTTTCCGATACCGTGCTGGTCATGAAGGATGGCCAGGTGGTCGAACAGGGTACCTCCGAAACCATATTCACCCAGCCGCGCGAGGAGTACACGAAGACGCTGCTGAAAGCCGCGTTCATGACCAGCGCTGCCTGAACCCGATCACAGGGTCGCTCAAGCGACCTGCATGACTTGCGAATGCTCTCTCGCGAGGGCATTCCAGGGGGGCTTTTGCCTCGAAATACCCGAAGTCCAATACACAACAAGGGAAAACGATGCACAAGAAACGACAAACAACCGCGCTGATCGGCAGCGCCATCGCAGGCCTGACGCTGGCGGGATGTACCGGCCCGCTGTTCGGTCCCGGCGGTTTCGATGATGCAAAAATGGAGAGCAGTGCCCCACCTGCACTGGTGAAACAGTTCCACCAGGCCGATGCCGATGGCAATGGTGAAATCGATCCGACCGAAGCTTCGACAGCAGGACTCCGGGCCCAGTTCACTCAGCTGGATCTGGACCAGGATCGCAACATCTCCGAAGACGAATTCCTGAGCGGCATGCAGGAACTCAACAACAACAACACTCAGTGATTGCAGGGTTTGAACACAATGACATTCAACAGGACACGTCTGGCACTCTCCGTCTGTACCGCCACGCTGCTGTTCTCCCAGCAGGCCCTGGCCGTCAATCTCTACGAGGACACCCAGAACCGGCTGGAGTTCAGCGGTCGTATCGCCGCGGGCAGCTCCTACGTCGACGACATCGAGGACGATCATGATGTGGTCAATGCCGGCTCCCGTGTACGACTGATCTACGAGCACAACTTTACCGATGGCTGGTCATCGATCGCCCGTGCCGAGTGGGGGTTCGATCCGTTCTACCGTGATGGCAGCGATGCCCATTACAAGCGCATGCTCTATGCCGGGGTCAGCAACGACGAGTACGGCACCATCCTGATCGGCAAGCAGTACTCGATGTGGTATGACATGGTCGCCTACTGGACCGACTGGTTCTGGTATAACGGCGCCACCGCCCAGGGCAGCTTCAATGGTCGGGATGGCGATGGCGGCTTCGAGGGTAATGGCCGCCCGGATCGTGCCATCTCCTACAAGAACACCTGGGGGGACTGGTCGGTGGGACTGCTGTTCCAGACCTCGCGCGATGATCATGAGACCGACAGCGTACCTGAATACACCAACATCGGTGGTCAGCAGCTGGTTTCCGGTTATCGTCAGCGCGTCGACGGTTTTGATCGCAAGTATACCGGTCAGGGCGCAGTCGTCTGGCAGCCGGTCGAGGACTGGTCGTTCGGGGCCACTTATACTCACAGCTCGATCGACGCTTACACCACCGGTGAAGAGAAGGATGAGGATGTCGATGCCGGGCTGCTGGCAGCGCGCTGGACACCGGGCAACTGGTACTTCGCCCTGACCGCCGGCGAATATCACAACCTGGTGCGCAGCGACGATAACTTCGGCAACGATGAAGGCGATGGCATCGTCGACAAGGCACGCGGCTACGAAGGGGTGGCGCTCTATAACCTCAAGCAGCCGATGCCGGGTACGGTACAGCTCTATACCGGTTTGAACCGGCTGGAGAATACCGATACCGATGCGCGCCAGGCCTTCTATCTGGCCGGTGTGGCGTGGCTGACGTTCAACGAGAACCTGATCCTTTCGGTGGAACGCAAGTTCGATGATTCGAAGGGTGATGATGGCAGCGATGTCGGGCATGACGAGACCGACCTGCTGGTTCGTTACAACTTCTGATCCGTCGTGTTGACCGACCGGAGTGGCGCGCTCGCGTCGCTCCGGTTGTCATTGAATGATCGGGCTCGCCGCCGATTCCGGGATACCGCTAAACTGATCCCTCACCTGCCCGCCGGCGATGATGACACCATTCGCTCCATTTTGTGAGGTTCCGCCATGCCCTGTCGTATCGCACGCTTTTCCGGCCATCCGGCTTTCGGTCTGCTGCTTGCCGGCGCCCTGGCCCTGTCCGGTAACAGTACCTGGGCCGACGACGGCGAAGCCCGCGATGGCAGATCATCCCCAAGGGCGCCGGACGAATGGCAACTGAGCGATCTCTATGCCTCTGACAAAACCTGGCAGCAGGCCTTTGATCGCATTTCCCAGCGTATCGAACGCCTTGATCATTTCCAGAACACACTGACCGCGGCACCCGAAGCGCTGAATACCGCGCTGACGACCATCAATGAGGTGGAAAAGGACGCACTGCGGTTGCGTGCCTATGCCAGCCTGAATGCGGATGAAAACCTTCGCGACAGTGCTGCCCAGGAGCGCCGGGATCGGGTTGATCGTCTGCTGGCACGTTTGCAGACGGTGACCAGCTATGTGCGCCCGGCATTGACCTCGATGGATCAACAGAAGCTCTCAAAGTGGGCACAACAACCGGTACTGTCAGAGCATCAGCGCTTTCTCGAGCAGGTCATGCGCGATGCACCGCATACGCTCTCCCCGGCCACCGAATCAGCACTGGCAGCACTGTCGCCCGTGACCGATCGCGAAGACAGCTATTCCCTGCTGACCAACGCCGATATGCACTGGCCAGAGCTCATCATCGACGGCAAAAACAGAACGCTCGATCAGGCCGGCTATGCACGCTGGCGTGGCAGTGAAGACCGGGCACTGCGACAGCGGGTTTTCGAGACCTTCTGGCCGGTCTGGCAACAGTATGAGTCGACCTTTGGTTCACTGCTGGGCAAACAGGTACTGGCACATGTCATCGAAGCGCGTCAGCGTCACTACGACAGTGCACTGAGCGCAGCGCTCTCGCCCAATGATATTCCGGTGGCGGTCTATCATCAGCTGATCGAATCAACCAACGAGCATCTGCCCACCCTGCATCGGTATTTGCGCCTGCGTCAGCGCATGCTCGGCGTTGATCAGCTGCATTACTACGACATTTATCCACCGCTGGTAAAAAGCGACCGGACCTTCACGCTGACCGATGCGCGACAGCTGACCCGGGCTGCTACCGCGCCCCTGGGCGAGCACTACGCCAGCCTGCTGAAGCGCGCCACCGGTGCTCACTGGACCAGCGCCCGGCCACAGCCCGGCAAACGCTCCGGGGCCTACATGAACGGTTCAGCCTATGATGTACATCCTTATGTACTGATGAACTTCAACGGTCGCTATGAGGATGTCTCGACCTACGCCCACGAGTGGGGACACGGCATCCATTCGATGCTTGCCAACGAGCAGCAGCCTTACGCCACGGCCAGTTACCCCATCTTTACCGCCGAAGTGGCCTCGACCACCAATGAGCAACTGCTGGTCGATTACATGCGCCACCATGCGCAAAGCGATCGCGAAAAGCTTTTCTACATCGGTCAGGCCCTGGAGTCGCTGCGCAGCACCTTCTTTCGTCAGACGCAGTTCGCCGAATTCGAACTCGCCATCCACGAAGCCGTCGCCGATGGCCAGGCACTCTCCGGTGCGCGCCTGACCCGCATGTACGCAGATCTGTTGAAGAAGTATTACGGGGTTGATCAGGGCGTCACGAAGATCAATCCCGACAATTTCATTGAATGGGCCTATGTGCCGCACTTCTATTACAACTTCTATGTCTATCAGTACGCGACCTCGATAACCGCCGCGCATCAGTTTGCCGAACGGCTTGAACAGGGAAATGACGCTGACCGGCAGCGTTATCTGCAGGTACTCGCCAGTGGTGGTGCCGAAGGCGGGTATCAGTTGCTGAAGAAGGCCGGCGTCGATCTTGCCACCCCAGCCCCCTACGATGCGCTGATGGCCTGGATGAATCGACTGATGGATCAGGCCGAAACCCTGCTGGATCGGCTCGATCAACCCGGTAGCTGATACGATCTCGCCCGTTCGACCGGAACGGGCTCTCTCCCGGCTTTCTGCTTGACCCAGGTCCTACCCCAGGGTTTTAGGCTAATGATATCTTCAGCCTGATTCCCGAGAGGTATGCTCATGAAAGTCAGCCAATTGGCCCGTCAGGCCGGCGTCACGGCGGAAACCGTACGCCATTACACCCGACTCGGCCTGCTGACCCCGCAGCGCAACCCCAATAACGGTTATCAGCTCTATGACGAGGACGCGCTGCGACGACTGCGTTTTATTCAGCGCGCCCGCACCCTGGGCTTCAGCCTCGGCGAGATCGGCGAGATCTTCGAACATACCGATCACGGCGACTCCCCCTGCCCCCTGGTGCGTGATCTGCTCACTGAGCGATTGCCGCAGGTCCGTCAGCAGATCACCGAGCTGCAAGCGCTGGCCAATCGTATGGAACAGGCGCTGGAAACCTGGTCGCACATGCCTGATGGCGCTCCCGATGGCCATACCCTGTGCCGACTGATCGAACATTGGGAGCAACCTGCTACAGAAGAGACGACTTCGCCTTCAAGCGAAGTCAGGGAGGATGCATGACCGTACGTCGGACCCATCATCTTGAACTGGAAGGTCTTGCCTGCAATGGCTGCATCAGCAAGACCCGACAGGCGCTGGGCGAACTGGACCCTCAGGCGGAGATCGAACTCGATCGCCATCATGCTCGTATCACAACCTCGCATGAACCGAACGAACTTATTGCCGCCGTCGAAAGTGCCGGGTTTACTGCGCGGCCAGTGACGCGTGAACGCACCATCCCCGGCATGAACTGTCAGGGGTGCGTCGCCAATATGCGCCGCGCTGTTCAGGGCCATGATGAACAGGCCGAAGTCGAAGGTGAGCCCGAGCGCAAACGCCTGTCAGTGGTGACCACGCTTGATAACGACACGCTCGATCAGGTGCTCACCGAGGCCGGCTATCCACCGGATACAGGACACAACACCGGGCCCCAGCCGAGTGAACGAGAGCGTTATATTCCCGGCATGAGCTGCCAGGGCTGTGTCGCCAATATGCGCCGTGCGGTACAGGCCCATGATGAACAGGCCAAGGTCGAAGGTGAGCCCGGGAGCAAGCACCTGTCAGTGGTAACCACACTTGATAGCGACACGCTCGATCAGGTGCTCACCGATGCCGGCTATCCGCCGGGCGCCCCTGGCAACTCTCCCGGCGACAACGAGACCGACACCCGGACTTCGAATGCGTCGGCGGCCGATACGTCGACCGCCACCTCGTCAGCCCGCGGCAAATCCGACAAGGACGAGCATACGATCGAGCTGGCCCTGACCGGGATCACCTGTGCCGGCTGCGTGCAGACCATTTCCAATGCACTCAACAGTGTCAATGGCGTCGACAATGCTCAGGTCAACTTCGCCAGCCGTAACGCCCTGGTAACCGGTAGCGCCACACAGCAGCAGCTGATCGAAGCGGTACAGAATGTCGGCTATGGTGCCGAAGTGGTGGAAAGTGCCGAAGAAGGCGATGCCCGACGGGAGGAGAATTCGCGCCAGGAGTATCGCGCCAAATGGCGGGACAGCCTGCTGGCGCTGATCCCCGGCATACTGCTGATGGTGAGCATGTTTTTCCATGAGCCACAGCTGGCCGGCGCGGAGCGCTGGATCTGGCTGGGTATCGGTCTCGGCGTGCTGGGTATCATGGCCACAGCCGGACGCGGTTTCTTCTCCGCTGCCGGCAAGGCATTACGCCATCATCAGGCCAACATGGATCTGCTGGTCGCGACCGGTTCGCTTGCTGCCTGGGTCTACTCCATGGCCGTGGTCCTGGCCCCGGCCCTGTTTCCGGATGCTGCCCGCGCCCTCTACTTCGAATCACCCCTGATGATCATCGGTCTGATCAGCATCGGCCAGGCACTGGAGGTCCGCGCTCGCGGTCGCACCTCCAGTGCGCTGCGTCAGTTGCTGGAAATGCGCGCCACCACGGCGCGGGTGATTCGCAATGGCGAGGAGATCGACGTCGATATCAGCGATGTCACGGAAGGCGATCGGCTGCGGGTCCGCCCCGGCGAGCGTATTGCCGTGGATGGTGAGGTACTTGAAGGTGACAGCTTCGTCGATGAATCGATGCTGACCGGCGAGCCCGATCCGGTACGCAAGGCCCACGATGCCAGGGTCTCGGCCGGCACCGTCAACGGCCGCGGCACGCTGATCTATCGTGCCACTCGGGTAGGCAACGAGACCCGGCTGTCCCGCATCATCGAACAGGTTCGCAGTGCACAGAACTCGCGCCCGCCAATCAGTGCTCTGGCCGATCGGGTGTCGAGCATCTTTGTGCCGGCAGTAATGATCGTTGCAGTGCTGACTGCTCTGGTCTGGTTCAATTTTGGCCCCGAGCCGCGCATCACCCACATGTTGATCGCCGCCACCACGGTGCTGATTATCGCCTGCCCCTGCTCACTGGGACTGGCGACTCCGATATCAACCATGATCGGCGTCGGTCGCGCCGCCGAGCGCGGGGTACTGATTCGTCATGGCGAAGCGCTGCAGCGTGCCGGTGATCTTGATGCACTGGTAGTTGACAAGACCGGCACTCTCACCGAAGGCCGTCCGCGCGTGACCGAGTGTGAAACACCCGGCAGCAGTGCGTCGCTCTCCCGGGAAACGCTCGGTCTACTGGTCGGTATCGAGGCCGGTTCCGAGCACCCGCTGGCCACCGCCATCACGCAATGGTGTCAAAAGCAGGGAGCCACTGCCACGGAGGTTTCCGACTTTCAGGCGCACTCCGGTCGCGGCGTGACCGCCACGACGCACGATGGCACCCGGCTGGCACTCGGTAATCCGGCGCTGATGGCAGATCACGGGATCGATATCAGCGCTGTACGGGATCGCGTCGAAACGTTGGAGTCGCAGGCCCGTACGGTGATGTTGTTCGCTGTGGGCGACGAACTGCGCGCGCTGCTGGCGGTGCATGATCCACTGCGCGAGGATGCTCGCGAGGCTATCGCCCGTCTCAAGAAGGCCGGCCTTACCCCGATCATGCTGACAGGCGATGCCCCGGCGACTGCTCGAGCCATTGCCCATGAAGCCGGTATCGAGGAGGTCGAAGCCGGACTGATGCCGGAAGACAAGCACGCTCATATCGAACGTCTGCAGCAGGCCGGCCGGGTGGTCGGCATGGTAGGCGACGGCATCAACGATGCACCGGCGCTGGCACGTGCCGATGTCGGCTTTGCCATCGGCGCCGGCACTTCGGTAGCCATCGAATCCGCTGGCGTGGCGCTGATGCGCAACTCACTGCATGGTGTGGCCGATGCCATCGAGATCAGCCGTGCCACCATGCATAACATCCGCCAGAACCTGTGGGGCGCCTTTGGCTATAACGTGCTGGGCATCCCGGTAGCCGCCGGAATTTTCTATCCACTGACCGGTGCATTGCTATCACCGGTCATCGCGGCGCTGGCCATGGCAGCCTCCTCGGTAACAGTGGTCAGCAATGCCAGTCGCCTGCGCCACTTTACGCCAGGTGGCCCCGCGAACAAGGCATCGACACCCACAAAAAGTGACAGCACCCACCACTCAGGTCGTGCATCCGAAGCGACGGGAGGACAGCAATGAGCTGGCTGATCAATCTGGCAGGATTAGTGCTGATCGTGGCCATTGTCTACTGGTTCCGGCTCGGCCAGCGACAGCGCCATGACAGAGGGAATTGACGCTTACCCGGGGCTGAATTAGTCTGCTAATCCTTTTTCAGCGCCGTCTCTCGCCGCTTCGCTGTGACGGCAAAGCGGCTTGAGGAGAGCACGGTGAGCGATTTTGAACAAAACCCTTCCCCCGATGAAGCCTCCGATGATGGCCGGCGCAAGCGCCGTCTGAGAATCCGGCTACTGCTGGGTCTGGTCGTCATCTTTCTGCTGGCCGGCGCCGCCTGGGGCGCGTGGTGGTATTTCGTGGCGCAATATCGCGTTACCACCGATGATGCCTATGTACACGGCAATCAGATTTCGATCATGCCGCGCGTCTCGGGCACGGTGACTACCATCGAGGCGGAGGATACCGATCGGGTGCGTCAGGGCCAGACCCTGGTTCGGCTGGATGACAGTGACTATCGGGTGGCGCTGGATCAGGCACTCGCCAATCTCGGCCAGACGGTTCGTCAGGTCGGCCAGCTCTATGCCCAGCTGAATGAGCAAAAGGCCGTGATTGCCCAACGTCAGGCCACCCTTCGCCAGCGCCGCGACGACTATCAGCGCGCCCACTCCCTCTATCAGCGTCACGCGATCTCTCAGGCAGACGAGGAACAGGCGCAAACCGATTACCAGGCAGCACAGGCCGATCTGCAGGCCGCCCGCGGCCAGCTCGGCGCGCTCGAGACCCAGACCCGCGGGACCCAACCGGAAGAACATCCACGCATCCGAGCCGCTGCCCAGCAGGTGCGTCAGGCCTGGCTGGATCTTCAGCGCACTACCCTGCAGGCTCCGGTCAGCGGTCAGATCGCCCAGCGCAGCGTACAGCTGGGTCAACAGGTGTCGGGAGACTCCCCCCTGATGGCCATCGTGCCACTCGATCAGCTCTGGGTAGAAGCCAATTACAAGGAGACGGAGCTTGCGAAGGTGCGTATCGGCCAGCCGGTACGTATTGTGGCCGATTTCTACGGCGATGACGTGGTCTATCACGGGCGGGTGCAGGGTATCTCCGCCGGTACTGGCAGTGCCTTCGAGCTACTGCCACCGCAGAATGCCACCGGCAACTGGATCAAGGTTGTCCAGCGTGTGCCGGTACGCATCGGCCTCGATCCCGACGAGCTGCGCCAGCATCCTCTGCGCATCGGGCTATCCCTGACGGCCACCATCGACGTACACGACACCAGCGGCCGGGCGGTAACAGAGCAACCCATCACCTCACCCCGTTTTGCCACACCGGTCTATGACAGCGACCTGCAGCCGATCAATCGCCGCATCGAAGCCATCATCGGGCATAATCTCGATCACTCGCTGATGACAGCGGCCAGCGATGCGAGTTCGCGGGAATGAGTGACGCTGCCGCGCAGGCTCAAATGCCACCCCTGAGTGGTGTACGCCTGGCGGTGGCCTCGGTCTCGCTGGCACTGGCAGTGTTCATGAACGTGCTGGACGTGTCGATCGCCAACGTCTCGATCCCCACGCTGGCCGGTGATCTCGGCGTCAGTGCCAATCAGGGCACCTGGGTCATTACGGTATTTGCCGTCTGCAACGCAATCACCGTGCCCATCTCCGGCTGGCTGTCCCGTCGCGTCGGTCAGGTTCGACTGTTTGTCACCTGCACCCTGCTGTTCACACTTGCCTCGTGGCTGTGCGGCTTTGCCCAGAGCTTTCCCATGCTGCTGGCCTTTCGCGGTTTTCAGGGCGCGGTAGCGGGGCCGATGATTCCGCTGTCACAGAGCCTGCTACTGGCCTGTTATCCCCGCGACAAGCGCGGCGCCGCCAACGGCATCTTCGGCATGACCGCGGTGGTGGGCCCGGTAGCCGGCCCCATTCTGGGGGGGTGGATCACCGATAACATCAGCTGGCCGTGGATCTTCTATATCAACGTCCCGATCGGCCTGATCGTCGCCCCGATCTGCTGGACCCTGCTGAAGGAACGGGAAACACCGACTCGCCGGGATCCGCTCGATGTGATCGGACTGGTGCTGCTGATCATCGGTGTCGGCAGCCTGCAGGTCATGCTGGACCAGGGCAACGACAAGGCCTGGTTTCAGTCGGGCTACATCATTACTTTGGCCGTTATTGCGACCGTCTTTCTGTGTTTCTTCGTGGTCTGGGAATTGACCGCAGAGCGCCCGGTGGTCGATCTGAGCCTGTTTCGCGATCGCAATTTCACCATCGCCACCACTGTGCTCTGCCTGGGCTACATGGCGTTTTTCAGTGCCATCGTGATCCTGCCACTGTGGCTGCAAACCGGACTCGGTTATACGCCCACCTGGGCGGGGCTGGCGACCGCTTCACTGGGCATGATGGGTGTGGTCGCCTCACCCATCGCCGGTCGCCTGAGTGACAAAATGGACGCCCGCATTCTGGTCACCATCGGCTTCACCCTGTTTGCCGGTATCTCATTTTTCACCAGCAACTCCAGCACACAGATGAGCTTTGCCGAGATATTCCTGCCCCGGCTGCCCTGGGGCATTGGTACGGCATTGTTCTTCATTCCGCTTTTGAGCATTGCCTTTTCGCGCCTGCCCCAGGATGAAGTGGCCAGCGCTTCGGGAGTGCTCAATTTCCTGCGCCAGCTGTCTCTGGGCTTTGGGACCTCTTTTGCCACTACACTCTGGGATGACCGTACCAGCTTCCACGATCATCGCCTCAACAGCCACGTCACCCCCTTTGAGCCGGCAACGCAGCAGTGGCTGGATCAGGCGCAGTCACTGGGCATGACCAGCGACCAGGCACACCGTCAATTGGCCGATATCATCAGCAACCAGGCGCTGATGATGGCTACCAACGATCTCTTCTATATCTCCGGCTGGGTCTTCCTGGGCCTGATGCTGTTGATCTGGTTCGCCCGGCCGGCCCATCGCCACTGAGCAAGCTGCTACGCTGTGAAGAGTTTCTCACGGAGCGTGTCTCATGCAGCCTGACGGTATCATCGAAACCGTGCTTTATACTGGTGACATGACCGCCAGTCGCACCTTTTTCGAAAGTGTCATGGGGCTGGAGCCCCACAACAGCGACGAACGTTTCACAGCCTATCCGGTGGGTCACTCGATGCTATTGATCTTTCAGCAGGGTCAGACTGACGAAACCGTCCGATTACCCGAGGGCATGGGCACCATTCCACCGCATAACGGCGGCGGCGAGCAGCATATTGCGCTGGCCGTTGGGGCAGACACGCTGCCGGCATGGGAAACACGGCTGGCCGAACACGGTATCGCCATCGAGGGGCGTACCCACTGGCCTCCGGGCGGCGAGAGTATCTATTTTCGCGACCCGGACCACCATCTGATCGAGCTGGTCACCCCGGGGCTGTGGCCGAACTACTGATCACAGCGGCAAACGCAGCAGGAAAGACACAAGTCGGCTCAAGTGCACGCCGGCTTTTCGTCGGCGATCAATTGCTGCTTACGCCGGTATAGCGCCCGGGCCGGTGATTAAAGGTCAGGATCACCGCCAACACTACTGCGCCCAGCATCGAGTAGAGCACATTTTCGACCGGCAGTACGGAAAAGGCTGCCAGCATCACCAGTCCATCGAGCGCCATCTGAACGTTACCGGCGCGCCAGCCATGGCGATCCTGTACGTACAGCGCAAGGATATTGAAACCACCCAAACTGCCCCGGTGACGAAACAGTGCCAGTGCGCCCAGTCCGATCAGGGCGCCCCCCATCAGTGCAGCAAACAGCGGCTCGACCCTACCGATCTCGATCCACCCCGGCAGACACCAGCTGATCCAGGACAGCAGGGCAATGGCGGCAAAGGTCTTCAGAGTGAACTGGTGCCCCACTCGTTGCCAGGCAAGCCAGTAGAACGGCATGTTGACGACAAAGAACACCGGCCCGAAAGCCCAGCCGGTAGCGTAGCTGATCAACAATGAGATGCCGGCCGTGCTACCAATCAGTATCTCGGCATGCGCATAGAGCCCCAATCCCAGTGCGGCACAGGCCGACCCCAGCATAATAGCCATGAAATCTTCCCAGGGGCGATGGCGCTGGGCGATGGTCTCGGTAGAAGTCATCGTCGAGGTTCTCCTCGCTTTTTGTTTGTTATCAGGGTCATGGATCGCATGACGTATCCCGGGCCGGCGCTTGTGGCGCCAGCCCGACTCAGGCTCGGAGATTAACCGCCGCCCGGGCAGGTGTCGAGTTCAGGCGTCGGCGAGTTCGGCGTGCTCGATCATCAGCTGCAGACTCTCGCGCCCACGCCAGCGATTGCGGGAAAGCCGATAGGCACAGTGGATCGTTTCACCCAGCCCGAAGGGCGAGCGCTCGCCCGGTGATACCGCGCGGAACCAGATGGCACGCAACATGACCCTGCCACTGGAGAGATCCATCATCAGATGATTGCCCTCGGCGCCCACCAGTCGGGTCTTCTCCACCAGAAAACGGCCTTCGAACAGCGGCGCTTCGAATTCGCGGCCAAAGGGCGTCAGGGCTTCGATTTCGTCGAGAATGGTGAGTTGCAGCTGATCATCGGACAGCGCCCCATCGGAGAGAATCAGTGGATAGAGCTCTCGCTCGCCAAGCTGTTCATCCACCGCCCGGGTCAGCGCCTCGCGAAACGCCTCCAGAGACTCAAGCGGCACTCCGATACCGGCGGCCCCGCTGTGTCCGCCGAAACGCGGCAGTGCCTCGGGCGCGAGTTCATGTGCGCGCTGCAGGGCATTACGCAGATGGACACCCTCGACCGAACGCCCCGATCCGGTCAGCATGCCGGGCTGGGCAGCCGGCGTCAGTACAAAGGTTGGTCGCCCCCAGGCCTGGACCAGTCTTGAGGCCACAATGCCCTGCACGCCGGGATGGCCATCTTCCAGATGGACCGCCAGTACCCGTGCCCCCTCATCGAGCTGCGTCCGAGCCAGTGTGCGAGCACTCTCCACCATGTCGGCTTCGATCGACTTGCGCGACTGGTTGTCTTCATCCAGCACGGCCAGGTAGCGCCGGGCTGTAGCATCATCGCGTGCCAGCATGAAATGCAGCGCAGCGTAGGGATCATCGAGTCGGGAACGAGCGTTGATCCGCGGCCCCATCTGGAAGGCCAGCGTCTCGGCATCGAAGGGGGTACTGTCCTCGCCCAGCCACTCGGCCATTGCGCGCCAGCAGGGTTCCTCCATGCGATTGATCAGCGTCAGGCCGAGCGTCACCACGGCCCTGTTGATGGCACTGTCGCCCAGCGAGACACAGTCTGCCACCGTGCCCAGAGCCACATAGGAGAGCCAGGGCGAAAGTTTGGGCGTATCGGGCATCAGCAAGCCAAGTTCGATCAGCACCGCCCGAGTCAGCGACATCAGCAGCCACGACACCATACAACCGGCGATGGTGTTATCAGGGTAGTCGCAGTCATGACGCGACGGATTGACCACTGCATGCGCCGAGGGCGGGGGCCCCTCTACGGGCAGTGCGTGATGATCAGTGACGACCACATCGATGCCTGCCTCGCGCAACCGGGCAAGCCGTGGTTCATCGCTGGAACCGCAATCGGCGCTGATGATCAGGCTCGGTTGCGGCGCCAGCGTCAGAATGCGTTCGACCAGCGGCAGGCTGATGCCGTAGCCATCATGGATGCGATGGCCGATCAGACTATGTACGCGATCGGCGGGGACACCGAACAGTTCGGTCAGAGTACGCAGAATCACCACGTGCGAGGTAATGCCATCGACATCGTAGTCGGTGAGCACCCCGATATGCTCCCCCTCGGCCACGGCGCGAGCAATGCGCTCGGCGGCGCGGCGGCTGTCACACAGTTTTTCCGGATGCTCGATATACTTCAGCGCCGGGCGGATCAGAGCTTCCAGGGGCGCCCGGGGAGAGCCGAGGCGGCCGGCCACGATGCGAGCCTGCAGCTCCGACAAACCGGCGTCGAGCGCTTCGCGATAGAGCCCCTCATGACGCGGTCGGGAGGTGATGCGCTTGCGCAATGAGTCGGCAATGCGCATCGGAGCGGCATCAACTGGCATCGGAAGACCTCACAATCGGGCGAAGAGCCCCGGGGCCGCATGCCCCCGGGGAAATACTCAGTGGCGGTGCTCGGCAATAAAGCGCTGAACCTCGGCCAGTTCGGCCGGCAGGACATCATAACGCTCTTCACGGGTCATCAGATCCTGCATCGACTCGGGTAGCGGTGCACCTTCGAAGCCCGCGCGTACCACGGCCTCCTCGAACTTGGCCGGGTGAGCGGTGGCCAGCGTGATCATTGGCGTAGTGTCGTCCGAACGGGCACGCTGCGCGGCGCGGTAGCCAATCGCGGTATGCGGATCGAGCAGCTCCCCGGTGGCCGTGAAGGCTTCGCGGATCACTTCAAGGATAGTGTCGTCATCAACCCGATGGCTGGCAAACAGCCGGCGCAGCTCGGCCAGCGGTGCATCGGCCAGCATGGCAGGCTCACGCTGGAACCGCTCGAGCACGTCGCGTACCGCCGTACTGTCGCGGCCATAGGCCTCGAACAACAGACGCTCGAAGTTCGACGACACCACGATATCCATCGAGGGCGCCAGCGTCGCCTGCAGCTCTCGCTTTGAGAAGTCGTTTTCGGTCAGGGTGCGATGAAGGATGTCGTTGACATTGGTAGCAATCACGAACTGCTTTACCGGCAGTCCCATGCAGCGTGCCATATAGCCGGCAAAGAGATTGCCGAAATTGGCCGAGGGCACGGTGAAACTGACCTCGCGATGCGGCGCCCCCAGCGCCACGCCTGCCGCCACGTAGTAGACGATCTGGGCCATGATGCGCGCCCAGTTGATCGAGTTGACCGCAATCAACCGGGTTCCGCGCAGGAAGGCCTGATCGGCGAAGCTGCCCTTGACGATCGCCTGGGCGTCATCGAAGTTGCCCTCGATGGCGATGTTATGAACATTATCCGCCAGCACCGTGGTCATTTGACGGCGTTGTACCGGTGATACCCGGTTGTGCGGATGCAGAATGAAGATATCGAGATTATCGCAGTGTCGACATCCCTCGATCGCTGCAGAGCCGGTATCCCCCGAGGTCGCGCCCATGATGACACCCTTCTCGCCACGCCGGGAGAGAAAGTGATCCAGCAGCCGACCCAGCAGCTGCAGCGCTACATCCTTGAACGCGAGCGTCGGACCGTGGAACAGCTCGAGCAGCCAGTGATTGTGATCGAGCTGATTGAGGGGCGTAACGGCCGCATGCTTGAAGGTACCGTAGGTCTCCTCGATCAGCCGACGAAAGGTCGCATCGTCGATCTCGTCACCAACGAAGGGCTTCATCACCCGAAAGGCCACCTCGGTATAGGGCTGCCCCGCCATCGCCTCGAGTTCCTCGCGCGAAAACTGCGGAATCTCCTCGGGAACGTAAAGCCCGCCATCCCCGGCCAGCCCGGTCAGCACCACTTCCTCGAAATTCAGCGTCGGCGCCTGCCCACGGGTACTGATATAACGCATATCGATTCTCCTGATCGTCCCGTCCGAAGGTGAGTGACGATCCTCATCTGATGGCCGAAGGTCAGGCGTCGTCGAGATCCTCGACCCGAATGCGTGTCACCGAACCGGCCACATCGGCCAGCGACTCGAGCTGACGAATGGCCTCGTTCATGTTGGCCTCACGGGTGCGGTGGGTCAGGATGATGATCGGCACCAGCTCCCCTTCGGTCGCTTCCTTCTGGGTCAGCGCCTCGATGCTCACCCCCTGCTCGGCAAGAATGGTAGCCACGCGTGCCAGAACACCCGGGCGATCGACGGCCAGCAGACGCAGGTAGTAGGCAGTAACGATGCTCTCCATCGGCAGGATGGGCGGATGCTGATCATCGTGATCGATACCACTGAAGGCCAGATACGGGGTGCGATAATCGTGATGGGTGGCAATATCCCGGGCCACATCGAGCAGATCCGCCACAACGGCCGAAGCGGTCGGCTCGGCACCGGCGCCCGCACCGTAGTAGAGCGTTGGCCCTACGGCATCGCCCATCACTTCGATGGCATTCTTGACCCCGTGAACATTGGCCAGCAGCCGTTCCTTCGGGATCAGGGTAGGATGGACGCGCAGTTCGACACCTTCGTCGGTGCGCCGGGAGATGCCCAGATGCTTGATGATGTAACCCAGCTGATCGGCCTGCTCGACATCCTCGGCCGTAATGCGCGAGATACCTTCGGTATAGGCGCGTTCGAACTGCAGCGGTACGCCGAAGGCAATCGAGGCAAGAATGGTCAGCTTGTGGGCAGCATCAATGCCTTCAACATCGAAGGTCGGGTCGGATTCGGCATATCCCAGCGACTGAGCTTCGGCAAGCACATCATCAAAGGCCCGTCCCTCATCACGCATATGGGTAAGGATATAGTTCCCGGTACCGTTGATGATGCCGGCCAGCCACTGAATGCGGTTGGCGCCCAGCCCCTCGCGCAGTGACTTGATCACCGGGATACCACCGGCCACCGCAGCCTCGAAAGCTACAATCACACCCTGCTCGGCGGCCGCGCGAAACAGCTCGTTGCCATGCACCGCGATCAGCGCCTTGTTGGCCGTCACTACATGCTTGCCATGCCGGATCGCTTCGAGCACCAGCTCCCGGGCCACATCATAGCCGCCGATCAGCTCGACCAGGACATCGATATCAGGATTGCGCGCCACTTCGAAGATATCGCGGGTCACGTGGATATCTGTGAGATCGCACTCGGCATTATCGCGGCGGGCACCTACCTGCTCGATCACGATCGGACGACCGGCACGGCGTGCAATTTCATCAGCGTTGCGGGTCAGTACATTGAAGGTACCGCTACCCACCGTGCCCAGTCCACAGATGCCTACTCTCACTGGTTCCACACTCTATCCCCTGTCGCTGGAGCAAGCCTTGCAGCTGGCTCGCCGAATGGTTCATCACGTGTGGCGTAGTGTAACGCCTCAGGCCGCTGCAATGAACGCTACTGCCCGCTATCGGATGAACTGTCGCTCTCCTGATTGATCATCGCGGTCAGCCGATCTACCGGCAGATAGCCGGGAACCATGCGGCCATCAGGGAAAACGATGGCAGGCGTGCCCTGTACACCCAGTTGCTGGCCCAGTTGATACTGCTTCGCGATCGGTGCGTCACAATCGTCACTGCTCTGGTCAAGGTCGCCGTCAATGGCGGCCGTGAAGGCCTCGCTGCGATTATCGCTGCACCAGACCCGACGCAACTCCCGGGCGCCCTCACCATGAAGGCCGGCCCTCGGGAAAGCCAGATAGCGCACCTCGATGCCCCGCTTGTTGAGCTCCGGCACTTCATGGTGCAGTTTCTGGCAGTAGGGACAGGTGGTATCAGTGAAGACAGTCAGCACCGAGTGAACCTTGCCGGCCGGTTTGAACACCACCGCTTCGCTATCCGGGATATCCATGATGGCCTTGTGGCGCTGCTGATTCTGGGCCTGCTCGGTGAGGTTCACCAGCCGTTTGCCATTATTGTGATACAGGCTGCCCACCAGCAGATACTGACCGCTGCGATCGGTATAGAAGGTTTCACCACTATCGAGCTGAACTTCAAAGATACCTTCCATGGGCGTACTGCCGATCGACTGGACGGGCATCTTCTGGCCATTGACGACCAGTTTGTCGGAGAGATCCGCCGGCGTTGGAGCACTGCTGTCGGTCGCGGCCAGTGCCGGAGTCATGACACAGGCCCCGAGCGCAAGGACAGCGGTCAGACGACGAACAAGGGCGACAGGAGTCGGATTCATGAAGATTCAACCTCGTGGATGGTGTTGCGCATGAATGGCTTCCAGCCGGGCCTGGGCCACATGGGTATAGATCTGGGTCGTCGACAGATCGCGATGACCCAGCAGTTCCTGTACGACACGCAAATGGGCGCCATGATTCAACAGATGAGTAGCAAAGGCATGACGCAGGGTATGTGGCGACAGCGGTGAGGTAATACTGGCACTGACGGCATGGCGCTTGATGCGATGCCAGAAGGTCTGACGGGTCATGAAACCATCACCGCGTCCCGGGAAGAGCGGAGCACGACTGATGTC
The DNA here is from genome assembly GCF_008247605.1 of Kushneria phosphatilytica. Classification (NCBI taxonomy): domain Bacteria; kingdom Pseudomonadati; phylum Pseudomonadota; class Gammaproteobacteria; order Oceanospirillales; family Halomonadaceae; genus Kushneria; species Kushneria phosphatilytica. Next base: position 2,920,147 of record NZ_CP043420.1, read on the forward strand.
GCTCATCAGTTCGCTACGCCCCTGGCGCAGATAGCGCTCGAGCCAGTCCAGCGCTTCTTCTCCCATGGGGACCAGCCGCTCGGTTTCCCCCTTGCCGATGACACGTAGTACGCCCTGGCGCTGATTGACGCTATCGATACGCAGCATCACCAGCTCGGAGACCCGCAATCCGCAAGCGTAGAGCACTTCCAGCATCGCCCTGTCACGCAGACCCAGCGGCGTACTCACATCGGGCGCGGCCAGCAGGCGCTCAACTTCGGTTTCATCGAGAGTCGATGGCAGGTCCGGACGCACTCGCGGCGAGATCGCCTCACTGAGCGGATCGCGCTCAAGCCGCCCTTCCAGCAGTGCCCAGCGATAGAAGCGACGCAGACTCGACGTCAGCCGCGCATCGGAACGCGCCTGATAGCCGGAGGTCTGACGGTCATCGAGAAAACGCTCGAAACACTCGGGAGTGGCGGTCAGCAGTGAGGCCTCCCGCTCGATCAGCCAACGCTGCCAATGGACCAGATCACGGCGATAGGCCGCCAGGGTGTTGTCACTGGCGCCACGCTCAAGCCAAAGCGCATCCAGGAAAGCATCGCGCAGCTCATCGTCGGTCATGGTGATCCTCGTTCAATGACAATCCGGCCCGGCCAGCACCCGTTGAACATCAGCAGCCCCGTTCAGTCATGAAAAACCCCGCACCATCAACGATGATACGGGGCTTCGACTACCGGCCATCAGATGCCCGGGCTCATCACCGCTTGGTGGTGATTTTTTCCTTGATGCGAGCGGCCTTGCCACTGCGCTCACGCAGATAGTAGAGCTTGGCCTGACGCACATCACCACGACGCTTGACATCGATGGAGGCGATCAGCGGGCTATAGGTCTGAAAGGTACGCTCAACCCCAACGCCGCTGGAGACCTTGCGCACGGTGAAGGCAGAGTTCAGACCACGATTGCGCTTGCCGATCACCACGCCTTCGAAGGCCTGCAAACGCTCGCGATTGCCTTCCACGACCTTGACCTGCACGGACACGGTATCACCGGCTCCGAATTCCGGAATTTCGCGATTGACCTGCTCGGCTTCGATCGCCTGGATAATCTTGTTACGACTGCTCATGTGCTGCTCCTTGTTGCAGCCCGACGGCATGAATGGCCTGTTCGGGCGCTGATCCCGGCGCCGAAGCGCGGAACCGATGATGGGTGACGCGGGTCATCCGGGCGGTAAATCACCGCTACGCTCCCGCACCGCCGGCGGCGAGGTTCAGAAAATCCCGCCACCGTCTTCCGGAGAGCCCGAAGGATCCACTGCCTGTTCGGCAATGTACTCCTCGAGCAACTGGCGCTGTTCTTCATTCAGCGTTCTGCCGGCCAGCAACTCCGGTCGTCTTGACCAGGTCCGACCCAGCGACTGTTTGAGCCGCCAGCGTCGGATATGGTCGTGATTGCCGCCGAGCAGTACCGCTGGTACACGACGCCCATCAATAACTTCAGGGCGGGTATAGTGCGGACAGTCAAGCAACCCGTCGGCAAATGAATCGGCTTCAGCCGAACCACTGTGCCCCAGCACCTCGGGCACCATGCGTGCCACGGCATCGCAGACCACCATGGCTGGCAATTCACCACCGCTGAGCACGTAATCACCGATCGACCACTCTTCGTCGATATCGGCTTCGACCACGCGCTCATCAATGCCTTCATAACGCCCGGCTACCAGAATCAGGCGCCGATGACCCGCCAGCTCCCGAACACCTTCCTGATCCAGCACCCGCCCCTGTGGCGAAAGATAAATCACATGAGTGTCCGCGGTACTGCCGCCATCAAGCTCGGCAGCGCGCTGACGTGCAGCGTGGATGGCACCTCGCAGCGTATCCACTTTCATCAGCATGCCGGGACCGCCCCCATAGGGCCGATCATCAACACTGCGATGACGGTCGGTGGCGTGATCACGCGGGTTGAAGAACTCGATCTCTACCAGCCCGCGATCCACTGCCCGACCGGTTACCCCATGACGGGTCACCGCTTCGAACATATCGGGGAACAGTGACACGACACCCATCCACATGGTCACCGCTCCGCTTCAGAAATCGGGATCCCAGTTAACCGTCATGGTACCGGCATCCAGATCAATGTCCTGAATCACCTCATCAGGTAGAAACGGGATCAATCGCTCCCGATCGCCCTTGATGACCAGCACATCGTTGGCGCCGGTTTCAAACAGCCAGGCGACCGTGCCGAGAGACTGGCCATCAATCGTCGAAACCGTTAGCCCTTCGAGCTGATACCAGTAGTATTCACCCGATTCGAGTGTCGGCAGGGCCTCTGTCGGCAACAGAATACGGGCATTGGTCAGCTCTTCGGCGTCCGAGCGTGAATCGACGCCTTCGAGGCGAGCGATCAGCCCCTTGCCATGGCGCTGCCCCTCGACCACATTCAGACAACGTCGACTGTCACCCACTTCGACTGTCCAGCGCGGATAGTCGAAGATACCGTCGATGGGTGTGGTCCAGGAGTAGACCCGAATCCAGCCTCGCACACCGTGCGGGCTGTTGAGCTTGCCCAGCACCACGAACTCATCGTTACCGTTAGCGACCACTGTCTGCATCGACGCCTCCGGACTCATGAATCCGTGCGAGACTCGACTCAGGCCGCGCTCTGCTGCTTGCGTGCGTAACGCACCAGCTCAGCGACACGATCGGAGAGCTGTGCACCCTGGCTCTGCCAGTATTCGATACGCTCGAGATCGATACGCATGCGCTGCTGCTGCCCGCGAGCAACCGGGTTAAAGAAACCAACCTGCTCAATGAAACGACCATCACGCTTAACGCGCGAATCGGTCACGTGCAGGTGATAGAAGGGACGCTTGCGAGCGCCGCCTCGTGCCAGACGAATGGTTACCATGGCCTTGACTGTCCTTTGATTCACGGGTCCTTGCGCCCGGATCGGGAACACAACGGGACCGAGGATTCGTATCGAGCGCGCTTGCGTCTCATCGGCGAGACCCGGGCTGCGACCTGTCGATCGCCGACTAAACGCGCTACCCGGAAGGTGCGGCATTTTACGTGATAATTGCGACGTTGGAAACCACCCTCGGCAGTTCGTCACCCATTCGGCTCAGCGACGCGGAAAACGACCGGAACCGCCGCCCATGCCGGAGCCGCCCATACCACCCATGCCGCCACCGGGACCGCCCATGCCACCACCGGGGCCTCCCATACCACCGCCAGCGCCGCCACCCATCATGCCGCTCATGCCACGCATCATCTTCTGCATACCGCCCTTCTTGCCCATCTTCTTCATCATCTTCTGCATCTGACGGTGCTGTTTGAGCAGGCGATTGAGATCAGGCACCTGGGTACCGGAACCGGCACAGATACGGCGCTTGCGCGAGCCATTGATCAAATCGGGCTTGCGACGCTCTTTCGGCGTCATCGAATTGATCATGGCCTCGAGCTTGCCGAATTCCTTCTCGCTGTTCTGGCTCTGGGCCATCTCGGCCATCTGCCCCATGCCGGGCATTTTTTCCAGCAGGCTGCCCATGCCGCCCATATTCTTGAGCTGCTGAAGCTGATCGCGGAAGTCCTCGAGATCGAAGCTCTCGCCCTTCTTGAGTTTCTTCGACAGCTGATCGGCTTTGCTGCGATCGACCTTGCGTTCGGCTTCCTCGATCAGGCTGAGCACATCACCCATGCCGAGGATACGCGAGGCCACACGATCAGGATGGAAAGGCTCGAGGGCATCGACCTTTTCACCCATGCCCATGAACTTGATCGGTTTGCCGGTAATCTGGCGTACCGAGAGCGCGGCACCTCCGCGAGAATCACCATCCGCCTTGGTCAGAATCACGCCGGTCAGCGGCAATGCCTCGTGAAAGGCGCGAGCCGTGGTAGCGGCGTCCTGACCGGTCATTGCATCGACGGTGAACAGGGTTTCCTGCGGCGAGATGGCCTGATGCAGATCCCTGATCTCACTCATCATGTGTTCATCGACGTGCAGGCGGCCAGCGGTATCCACCAGCACCACGTCATGAAACTGAATGCGGGCATGTCGAATCGCTGCTTCGGCGATATCGGTCGGCTTCTGATCACTCGAGGAGGGGAAGAACTCGACACCGACCTCGGCCGCCAGCGTCTCCAGCTGATCGATGGCCGCCGGGCGATAGACGTCCGCCGAAACCACCAACACCTTTTTCTTCTCGCGCTCACGCAGGTACTTGGCCAGCTTGGCCACCGAGGTGGTCTTGCCCGCGCCCTGCAGACCGGCCATCAGGATGATCGAAGGCTTTTGCTTCAGTTCCAGCGGCACATTGGCCTCGCCCATGATCGCTTCCAGCTCCTGCTGAACGATCTTGACGAACTGCTGGCCCGGCGAGAGGCTCTTCGATACTTCCTGACCCACGGCGCGCTGACGCACGCGCTCGACGAAATCCTTGACGACCGGCAACGCCACATCGGCCTCGAGCAGCGCCCGGCGGACTTCGCGCAGGGTATCCTTGATGTTCTCTTCGGTCAGTTTCGCCTGCCCGGTTACCGACTTCAGTGTCTGCGACAGACGATCGGTCAAGCTGTCAAACATGGGCTTCTCCGACGATAGGGATGCGGCGCCAGGCAGTAGGCCGGCGCTGATGGCACACATTATAACCGGCCCGTCGAGATGGATGCATCCGCCCCGGCCGCTTCAGCCGATCAACGAAACGCTACGCTTCAGCCACCAGAATGACTTCCAGTCGGCGCGGGCCGTGCACACCGGCCACCCGACTCAGTTCGATATCGGCCGTTGCCGAGGGCCCGGTAATAAAGGTGATCGGCGCTCGGGTACGCTCTGCTGTTACGAGTTGCGACATCGCCTCGGGCACCAGACCGACAATCTGGTCGGCATGGATCACGCACAGATGGTAATCCGGCATCAGCGTCAGCAGTCGCCGGCCCTGGCCCGGCCCGGTATCGAGCACGATCGACCCGGTCTCGGCGATTGCCAGCCGACAGCCGGTAATCACGCCAGCAATGTCGTTGATCGCTTGTGCCGAGTGTCGGTCATCCTCGATGAGCGTGACCCCTTCGCCTTCGGGACGCCACGTCCGAGGCAGATCAGGCGGCACCATCACGGAAGCGACCGCATTCGCCTTCAAGCGCTGCTCAACAATGCCCACCACGTCGTTCACACTACCGGCATGCAACACCCGGACGCCGAGCCCCTCGAGGCGCTTTTCAAAGCGCTCAAGCAGGGTCTCGCCGTCGGCATCATCGCGTTGGCGATAACGCCGTTCGATACGGCCCCAGTCTTCCTGGCGGGATATGGCACCCGTTTCGACGGCCTGTGCCGATTCGCGCCCCAGCGCCTGACGGATAGCCCCGAGCATCACGTCGCGCCCATCAGCCCGTTGCGTCATCACTGTCTCCGCTGTTGCTGCTGCCATGCTGCGTTTCAGGTTGAGTTGAAGATTGGCGCGTCGCCCACCACTCGCGAAAGGATTGCCGTGGCAATGCCGGCAGGTCCCGGGTCCGGGTCCAGCCGCCCAATGCCCCCGGCAGGCGATCAATCTGCCCCTCACGGGCGATCAGCTTCTGCCCCTGGCGTGCCAGCCGCTGTAGTGAATGCAGCCGCTCACTACGCTCGAACATCCAGTGCGCGCTGCGCATCGCCAACGACTCCGGCGACCAGCGCCCGATCACTCGCTGTCGCTGGTAATCCACCTTCTCGCTTCGCAGGCGCACCAGAATCGAGGGGATATCAATCTTCACCGGACACGCCTCCTGACAGGCGCCACACAGGGTGGAGGCCTCGGCCAGCGTACCGGCCTGCTCCACCCCGCGCAGCTGCGGCGTAAGGATGGCGCCGATCGGCCCCTGATACATCGAATCATAGGCGTGACCACCGGTGCGCTCGTAGACCGGACAGACATTGAGGCAGCGCGAACAGCGAATACAGTGCAATGTCTGGCGTTTCTGCTCATCAGCAAGGATGCGGCTGCGACCGTTGTCGAGCAGCACCAGATGAAAGGTCTGTGGCCCATCACCTTCGTACACACCGGTCCATAGCGAGGTGTATGGGTTCATCCGCTCACCGGTCGAGGCACGCGGCAGCAACTGCAGAAAAACTTCCAGATCCTGCCAGCGCGGGATCAGCTTCTCGATTCCCATCAGGGAAATCATCACGTCCGGCACCGTCAGACACATGCGGCCGTTACCTTCGGACTCCACTACGCTCACGGAGCCGGTCTCGGCAATGGCAAAATTTGCTCCCGAGATTGCCACCCGGGTGTTGAGAAAGCGGCTGCGCAGGTAACGACGTGCGGTGGCCGTCAGTTCAGGAGGGTCATCGGAAAGGGTTTCGAAGGTCAGGTCCTGCATGTCGCGCATCTCACGCACGAACAGCTCGCGAATCTCGGCGCGATTGCGATGGATCGCCGGCACCAGGATATGCGACGGCCGATCCCCGCCAAGCTGTACAATCATGTCTGCCAGATCGGTTTCCACCGGCTCGATACCGGCCTCCGAGAGCGCCGGGTTGAGTTCAACTTCATCAGTGGTCATGGACTTGATCTTGATCGCTCGATCGGCCTCGTGCTCGCGCGCCAGCCCGACCACGATACGACGCGCTTCCTCGGCATCTCTCGCCCAATGCACCTGACCACCCGCCTCCTGCACCCGCTCCTCGAGTTCGAGCAGGTACTCATCAAGATGGGCCAGGGTGTGCGCCTTGAGGGCGCTACCGGCCTCACGCAGCGCTTCCCAGTCAGGAAGTTCACTGGTCATACGCGCAGTGCGTTCGCGTATGGTTGTAGTGGCTTTTTTGACATTACGACGCAACTGGCTGTCACGCAGTGCGTAATGGGCCCGTTCGGGAAAGGTGGTATCGCTCATGATCACTCCCTGCCTGCTGCCAGCGGCCCCGGCGCGGTCGAGGCGAGGATTTCCGCCAGATGCACGGTGCGCACCCCGGTCTGCTGACGCGACAACCCTCCACCAATATGCATCAGACAGGAGTTGTCACCGGCCGTGCAGATCTCGGCTCCGGTTTCCAGAATCGCAGCCATCTTGTCGCTCATCATGGCAGTGGAGACTTCGGCGTTTTTGATCGAGAAGGTGCCGCCAAAACCGCAGCATTCCTCTATTCGGGGCAACTCTACATACTCCAGACCGGCGACATTTTCGAGCAGTCGCTTCGGTGCCTCGCCAATCCCCAGAGCCCTTAGCGAGTTGCAGGAGGCGTGATAGGTCACCCGATGCGGGTAATAGGCGCCCACGTCGGTAACCCCAAGGATTCTGACCAGAAATTCTGCGAACTCATGTACCCGAGGCAGCAATTGCTCGAGTCGATGCAACAGAGCGTGGTCACCGGCCTGCCGGGCAAGCTGCGGGTACTGGTGCCGCACCATCGCGGTACATGAGGTAGAGGGAATGACCACGGCCTCGGCCGACTCGAACTGTTCGACGAAGCGATGCACCAGCGCCACCGCGTGATCACGATAGCCACTATTGTGATGCATCTGGCCGCAACAGGTCTGGCCCATTGGAAAATCGATCTGATGGCCGAGCCGCTCGAGCACCGACACGACCGCCCGGCCCGTCTCCGGAAAAAGCGTATCGTTGAAGCAGGTAACAAACAGGGAAACGCGCATTCCAACCTCGGCTTCCGCGTGACATGGATGATGCCGGGCAACGTCAGGTCGTCCGGTAACACCGACACCAGGTTTCGATCCACCCACGGCGCCGGTATAGTGGTTACTTAATGAAGACTGGCACCCCAAACCCGGTTGTGCGAGTTCCTTTCGATCATCACATGACGTCCCGAGGCCGTATTCGCCCCCGATGCCAACGTTGCTCATCGCTTTCCTGGCCGTGATGCTCTATGCCAGTGCCGCCCTTCATCAGGCGCTAGCGCTCAATCGCCTGGTGCCCATGCGTCCGCGTCTGATTCAGTGTGTTGGCGCACTGGCCGTGCTCTGTCACGCCATCATCGTCTACAACAGCCTCGCAGCACATGGCGGTCTGCATGTCGGGCTGTTCGAGAGCGCTTCACTGATTGCCTGGCTGATAGCCCTGACCCTGCTGCTGGTCAGTCTGTTCAGACCGGTCCTGGCGGCTGCTACCGGGCTTTTCCCGCTTGCCGCCCTTTCGGTTACGGGCGTTGTCGGCCTGCCAAGCCCCATGGTGGAGTCCAGTTTTCCACCGGGTCTGATCATTCACATCGTGACCTCGACGCTGGCCTATGCCTTCCTGATGATCGCCGCCGGCCAGGCCATATTGATTGCATTGCAGACGCAGGCACTCAAGCGTCACCGCATCCGCGGTATCATCCAGGTACTGCCACCGCTGACCAGCATGGAACGGCTGATGTTTCAGTTGATCATCTGCGGCATGGTACTGCTGACGGCCTCCCTGATCAGCGGCGCAGTCACTCTGGATCATCTGGTCGCCCGTCACCTGGCGCACAAGACAGGATTATCGGTGCTGGCCTGGCTGATCTTTGGTGGCCTGTTGTGGGGGCGCTATCAGCGTGGCTGGCGAGGGCCTCGCGCCATTCGCTGGACCCTGGCCGGCGTAGCCGTATTGCTATTGGCCTATTTCGGTAGCAAGTTCGTGCTCGAAATCATGCTGCATCGCAGCTGGTAGTGCAGCATGTATCGGCATTGCTTGACACTCGTCACGGGGGTTCCCAAGAATACGCAGACTCCCCCTACCCGAGGATCCGCCGACCTTGAGCGATGACACGCCCCTGACGCTCATGTTTGTAATGCTGATTGCACTGATCCTGCTGTCGGCATTCTTCTCCAGCTCTGAAACCAGCATGATGTCGATCAACCGCTATCGCCTGACCCATCGGGCCAACAGCGGTGATCGTGGTGCCCGACGTGTACTGAAGCTGCTTGCACGCCCTGACCGTTTGCTGGGTGTAATCCTGATCGGCAACAACATGGTCAACAATCTGGCGGCTTCGATTGCCACGCTGATCGCGATCCATTTCCTCGGTGAGGTCTCGGGTCCGGCCGTGGCCACCGCCGCATTGACGCTGGTAGTGCTGATCTTTGGTGAGGTGACCCCCAAGACCTTCGCTGCGGTTCGCCCCGAAGCCATCGCCATGCCGGCGACCTGGATTCTGCAGCCGCTGCTCAAGCTGCTCTACCCGCTGGTCTGGCTGGTCAACGGCATATCGAATTCGCTGTTGCGTCTGATGGGGCTGAAACACATCGACGGCGGCACCGCAAAGCTCACCCGCGAAGAGCTTCGCACCGTCGTGCATGAGGCAGGCTCGATGATCCCGCATCGCCACCAGGCGATGCTGATTTCGATCCTTGATCTGGAGAATGTCACCGTCAACGACATCATGGTGCCGCGCCATGAAATTGCCGGACTCGACCTCGAGGATGATGAGGAGACCCTGCTGGCCCAGCTACGTGCCAGTCAGCACACCCGGCTGCCGGTTTATCGCGGTCATATCAACGACATCATCGGCATCCTGCATCTGCGCAACGCGGCTCGGGTACTGTCTGCACCGGAGTTCACCAAGGCAGCCATCGTGCAGGAAGCACGCGAGCCCTATTTCATTCCCGAATCGACCCCGCTGCATACCCAACTGCTCAATTTCCAGCAGCAAAAGCGGCGTATCGGCATCGTGGTCGACGAATATGGGGATGTGCAGGGACTGGCCACTCTGGAGGATATCCTCGAGGAGATTGTCGGCGAATTCACTTCCGATGTTGCCGGTACCCACAAGGAAATTCATCCGCGTGACGATGGCAGCTACATCATCGAAGGCACGGCAAATATTCGTGAGATCAACAAGGCGCTGGGATGGCAGCTGCCCACCGATGGGCCCAAGACGCTCAACGGCCTGATACTTGAATATCTCGAATCCTTTCCGTCGGCTCCAGCCTGTCTGGAAATCGGTAATATTCGTCTCGAAATCGTCGATATCCGTGACAATCTCATCACTTCGGTGCGCTGCTGGCAGCAGTTACGGCGGGTACGACAGGAAACCGAATGAGCCGGTGCGTCCTGGGCTTGAATTAAGCGTGTTCTGCTAGCGTAAGGGCGCTCTGGTTGCTTCTTCGGATGACCTCGCCCCATGCCCTCGATCGCCAATGCCATTGACAGGACGCCCCGCTCTCCGGCTTCCCCCTGGCGCAGCGCCCCCGCGCGGTGCGGATTGCTGCTGGCTGCTGTCATGCTGTTGGCCTGGCATCCGGTTTACGGTTGTCCGGCGGGCGTACAGTCCCACTCCGAAATTTCCCAGGATGAGGTTCTCAGACTGACCGAATCGGGCCATATCCGTCCTTTCGGTGAAATCCTCGATCGCGCCCGTCATCATCGCAGTGGCAAGCTGCTGGAAGCCGATCTGGAGTGTCTCGGGGATCGTTATGTTTACGAAGTGGAGATACTCGATCATGATGGCAGAATCTGGGAATTGAGATTCGATGCCAGAACGGGTGATTATCTCTCCGCACAAAAGGATTGATGGGTTATGCGGCTGCTTCTGGTCGAGGATAATGTCCCGCTTGCGGACGAACTCAACGCCTTGTTCACCCAGCATGGTTATGCCGTGGACTGGTGTACGGATGGTCGTGATGCTGCCGTCATGGCAACCAGCGAACCATTTGATGTCATCGTGCTTGATCTGGGCCTGCCGGGCCGACCGGGACTGACCCTGCTGGAGCAGTGGCGTGAAGCCGGGCTGGATATCCCGGTTCTGATTCTGACCGCGCGTTCAAGCTGGAGCGAACGCGTAACCGGCCTGCGCGCCGGCGCGGATGACTATCTGCCCAAACCCTTTCACCCCGACGAGCTGATTCTGCGTCTTCAGGCGCTGGTGCGACGTCGACATGGGCAGCGCCCCTCGCCCACCCTGGAAGTGGCCGGTGTGACCCTGGACGAGAATGGCCAGAGTGCATGGCGCACCTCCAATACCTCGCCGGTCAATCTGACCCGGGCGGAGTTTGCCATTCTTCGTTATCTGATGCTTCACCCGGATCACGTGATCCCCAAGGACCGGTTGCTCGATCATCTTTACGACAGCGAGCATGATCGCAACCCCAACGTGGTCGAAGTACATATCAATCATCTGCGCCAGAAACTCGGGCGCGGCATCATCATCACCCAACGCGGGCAGGGCTACAGATTCGGCGGCGATACGGCAACCCCCTGATGTCGCTGACGCGACGTCTCGATCTCGGACTGCTCTCGGCCAGCCTCGTCGTTATGCTGATGCTGGCTCATGGCAGTGTCGTTTTATTCGATCATGTCACTCGGGACTATCTGACCGATCGGTTGCGCGAGGATGCCGAAAGTCTCGCCGCACTACCGATGTCGCACAACGCGGACAACGAAGACAGCGACCTCGATCCCTCTCGTCTGCGTTCTGCCTACAATCAGGTCTACTCCGGGTACTACTTCATCATTGATATTGATGACAGCATCCATATCCGCTCTCGGTCACTGTGGGACCATCGACTCAAGCCGGTATCAGGAGATACCGCTCAGTTGCGCCCCGGCCCCGAAGGACAAACCCTGCTGGTGTGGACCGGCCAGTATCAGCGGGGTAACCACCAGTACCGCATTACCACGGCACTCGATTATACCCCGGTGACTCAGCGACTGGACTGGCTGCGGCTCTGGATCTGGGGATTGGGAGGCGTGCTGGCGCTGCTGCTGGTCTTCATTCAGCGTCGTGTCATTCGGCTCGGCCTGCGACCGCTGGAGCGGCTGCGCCAGGAACTGGCCCTGATGCACCGCGGTCAACGCATGGCGCTGGAAACCCGGGTACCGGATGAGATCGCGCCGGTAGTGGACGAGCTCAACCATCAGCTCGGTCGCATCGAGCAGGTACTCAATCGCTCCCGGGATGGTATTGCCAACCTTGGTCACGCCCTCAAGACACCATTGTCCGTCATGGAGACCCAGCTGGCGCGTCGCGAATTCGAGAATATTCCGGAACTGAAACGCGCCCTGCACGAGCGACTTGATGAAATCCATCGGCTGGTAGAACGCGAACTGCAACGTGCCCGTCTGGATACCGGCGAGGCCTCGGCGGCTGCCCGCTTCCAGCCCGACAAGGATCTGGTCGGGCTGCTGGAGACGCTGCGTGAAATTCACGCTGACATCACCTTTATCGATGATAGCGGGCCATTACCGGTGCTCCCGTGGGACCGGGATGAATTACTGGAAGTACTCGGCAACCTGCTCGACAACGCCGGCAAGTGGGCCGCCACCGAAGTTCGATTGCGCCTGACACTCGAGCCCCAGGAGCTGCATATGCAGGTCGATGATGATGGCCCTGGCATCCCCCCGGAACAACGAGAGCGCGTACTGGGACGCGGCACCCGGCTGGATGAGCAGGTCAGCGGTCACGGGCTGGGGCTGGGTATCGTCGAGCAGATCGTCACCCACCATGGTGGATACTTCCAGCTCGACACCAGCCGCCTCGGCGGGCTCGCGGCCATCGTCGTTCTTCCCATGCCCTCCTCGGGCAGCCAGGCGCCTCCACCTCGCAGTTGAGGCAACCCGATCCTGCGCGGATCAGCTCGATGCCGCCAGCAGGGCGCGCACGGTGGCTTCCAGATTCGCACGCGATGCTTCTTCCGGCGGGATCGGCTCGGCGAAGGTCAGCGATACCCGGGCCCGAAAGCGTCGTGGCACACTGGTAAAGGGCGCGCCAAAACGACGTGACGACCACGAGCCCCATAGACCTGACAGCGCCGCCGGCACTACCGGCACCGGATTGCGTGACAGAATCAGCTCGATCCCACGGCGAAACTGTTGAACATCACCGTTCGGAGTCAGTCGCCCCTCGGGAAAGACCATCACGACTTCACCATTGCTCAACGCCTCACTGACCGTATCGAGTGCCCGACGCATGCCGCCCGGATCACGGCGCTCGGACTCTACCGGAATCGCTCCCGCCATGCGGAAGAACCAGTTCAGCCAGGGCGACTCATAGATGGGTTTGTCCATCAGAAAACGCAATGGTCGCGGGCTCGCACCGCCCAGAATCAATGCATCCATGAAACTGACGTGATTACAGACCACGACTGCGGCTCCTTCGTCGGGAATAAACTCCCGCCCACGCAATCGCAGCCGATACCAGAGGTGTACCAGCACAAAGATGGTAATTCTCATCAGAGGTCTTGGCCGAGCCAGCCCCGCCCCAATGGCAATGATCAGTGCCATGCTCGCCAGTAGTGCAAAGAACAGCGATAGCGAGGCCGACAGTACCCCCAGCACCAGAATCCCGAACAGCGCTGAGGCCACCATGAACAGGGCATTGAGCACATTATTGGCAGCAATCATGCGTGCCCGCTGCCCTTCCGGGCTGCGCAGCTGGATAAAGGTATAGAGAGGAATGATATAAAGCCCGCCGCCGATGCCGATCAGAGCCAGATCCGCCAGCATCCACCACAAGCGGGGCTGGATCAGCAGCTCTCCAAGTGCCATCGGATGAACGCTGATCGCTTCATGGTGAGCGAAGTCGAGCCCGGCCAGACCGATAATCGCCGCGCCCAGCGGAATCAGACCGATTTCCAGACGACCAGCCGATAGCCGAGCACAGATCAGTGATCCCAGTCCCACCCCGATGGCAAAGGCCGCCAACAGCAGACTGACGGCACCGGGGCCACCCCCCACCACACTGCGCGTCCACTGCGGCAACTGCGTGAGATAGCAGGCACCAAGAAACCAGAAGGCACTGATGCCCAGCAGTGCCGGGAAGATACGCTTCTCCTGCCAGGCACTGCGTACAACCGCTACGGTTTCGCTGACCGGTCGCCAGCCGATTCGCCCCCCTGCGACCGGGGGTGCAGCCGGAATGGCATAACTGATCACCAGGCCCACCAGCGCAATGGCGATCAATACCAGTGCAATAACACTGCGCCACGGGCCACCGGCCAGAATCGCCAGGGGCCCTGCCATCAGAGTGCCCAGCAGAATCGCCAGAAAGGTCCCCAGCTCTACCCACGCATTGGCGTGTACCAGCGAACCGCGTGACAGATGCTGAGGCAGGATGGCGTACTTGACCGGCCCGAACAGCGCCGACTGCAAGCCCATCATGAACAGTAACGCCAACAGCAGGGTATAAGCCTGCCACCAGATGGCCAGCCCGGCAGCTGCCATGGTAGCCAGCTCCAGCCATTTCAGGTTACGGATCAACCGCTGTTTATCAAGCCGATCGGCCAGTACCCCGCCCCAGGCCGAAAACAGCAGAAACGGCAGGATAAACAGTCCGGCGGCAATATTATTGACCAACCCCGGATTCCAGCCGTAACGCGGCACCGCCACGAAGGTGACCAACAGCAGCAGAACGTTCTTGAAGACGTTATCGTTGAAGGCACCCAGCGCCTGAACCCAGAAGAACGGCGCAAAGTGTCGCCCTCGCATCAACCGCTCATTCACTTCGATGACGACCTCGCCCGCAATCCGGCCAGTGTGGTGACCAGCAGCTGATCGAGCAGCTCCTCGACCACCAGCGGTTCGCCCTGCCAATAGCCCAGGCGCTCATTGAGTCCCAGCTGGACCAGGCCATGCACGCTGCCCCACAGGGTTCGCGCCAGCCGACTGGCCTCGGCATCACCAAGATTCGGGCTGATTTCCTTGAGCGTTGACTCAACACGGATGAACAGGGCTTCGATCATCTGTCCCTGGCGGGTATCAAGCTCACCCTCCTGGGCCAGGGGATAATCGAACAGCAACTGCCAACGATAGGGATAACGTCTTGCGAAGCGCCAATAGCTGCGCGCCAGTGCTTCAAGACGCTGATCGGGTGTGCCGGTACCATCGGTAATTTCATCAATGCTGGCACGCAGCCCGTCCAGGGTTTCCAGGTTGACGTACTGCAAAAGATTGTTGAAGCTGCTGTAAAGCTTGAGCAGGGTACTGGGAGCACAGCCCACTTCCCGTGCAATTGAACGCAGCGACAGCGAATGCACCGGGCGACTCTGCAGCCAGCCGTCACAGGCGGCCATCACGCTGGCGTGCAGTTCTTCGGGGGCATGTTGTCTCGGACGCGCCATTATCGTTCCCCGCTTCTATTGTGATCGAACACTGTTTTCGTACAGCATATCGACCCAGGCCCCAAACGCAAGTGCATTTGATATGGTGTAGACCATAGAAACGGATGCGATCTGTCGTGAAACCTCACGTTCATGTCGCCGACATCCTACTGTAGTGATTTCCATGGCCGGCCGACTTCATATCGATCAGTTCGATCCCACCGCCCTGCTGCCGCAATTGAAGACTCATGGCAACTGGATCACATCTCCCAACCTTGCGCCTCGTCGCCATCTGACAGCAGTGCGCCTGGAACATGGCACCCTGCAGGCCGTGCCGATGTTCTGGGGCATGACACCGGGCTGGCTCGAAGTGCTCGATCACGCTCCTCACAATGCCCGGGCGGAATCGCTCGATGAGCGACGCATGTTCCGCGAGGCCTTTGCTGCCCGGCGCTGTCTGGTGCCTGTCTCGGGGGTATACGTGTGGAAAGAGCAGCCACGCATGAAACAACCCTTCCTGGTTACCACGCCCCGCCGGACGCCCTTCATGCTGGCCGCTATCTGGTGCCGCTACTTCAGTGATGCCACTACCGCCTTCGATTCCCTGGCGCTGATCACAGTAGCAGCCAACGCCTTTCTAACTCCGGTGACGGATCGCTTCCCGGCTCTGATCGGGACGCACGAAGCGCGGGACTGGCTTGATCCCCAAACCCCGCAGGCGCAGGCACGTCAGATGCTGGCGCCGGCGCCCAATGAACAGCTGGGGCTGTTTCCCGTATCCCGGCGGGTCAACAATCCGGCCAATCAGGGACGTGAATGCGCCTGGCCCACCGGCCCCATGCATCTCAGGAACGAAGCCCAATAGGCGAATCATTCGGGCCGTGAGAGTGGCCCGATCATTCAAACGCCTGGGCAGGCATCATCGCCTCAACGAACATCACCAGCTCTTCGAGGCGCTGACGATCCCCCTCTGCCAGGTCGCTCTGATTGAGACGCTCGATCTCACGAGCAAAGCCGGAGAGCGTCAGCGAAGACGTGCCGGGAGAGTTCATCCTTTCCCAGCGAAACTGATCCCAGCGTTCACGCTCTTCACTGCTCAGCGTCTCGGGATAGCTGCGCGCCCGGTAGCGGAACAGCATCTCTTCGAGTCGTCCATCCTGGAAGGCCGGCTGCAGCTCTGCCAGTGTATCGGGATCGGTATCGCGGACCCGCGCCATTTCGCGCTTGTCACTGGTGGAGAAGAAGCCACCCGAATAAAGCATCAGATCGGGATCATCGGCCGGCGCCGCGGGCTCACTATCGAATACCGCCGCGGCCCGGGCCGCCACTTCGTCATGACCGGCCAGCCACTGCCAGTGCGACTCCGCGGTCGATCGATCCAGCGAGAGACGTTCGGCCACCCGGCTATCCACCGTACTGATCGGCAGCACCACCGGACTGCGATTGAGATGAATCACCTTGAGCGGAATGCGGGTCTCGCCTTCGGCCAGCTCATCGCTGCTGGCGAACACCCGCGCCCGAATAGCCTCGACATCAAGCTCGAACAGCGGCGTCGGATCAACCGACAGATCGTAGACGATCACCCCGTTGGGATTCTTCGGATGGCGCGCCAGAGGCACGATCAATGCACTGCAGCCCCGGGACGCGGGGTAGCGGCGCGAGATATGCAGCATCGGCTTGCGCGCCTCGACATCCAGCAGTCCCGCTACCCGGTGCTTGTCACGCAGGGATAGCAAATGATCGAACAACTTCTCGTTGCAGCGCCGCAGCAGTTTCGCCATGGCGATGGTCGCGCGCACATCGGCCAGCGCATCATGTGCATCGCCGTGCTCGATGCCATTGGCTGCAGTGAGATCCTCAAGTCGAAAGCTGGGGGCCTTGTCGGGCCGTTTCGGCCACTCGATCCCCTCTGGACGCAGGGCATAAAAGGTGCGTACGGCATCGATCAGATCCCAGCGCGAGTTGCCGTTCTGCCACTCGCGGGCATAGGGGTCGATCAGGTTGCGATAGAACAGATGCCGGGTGACTTCATCGTCGAAGCGCAGGGTGTTGTAGCCCAGCGCACAGGTGCCCGGCTGCTGCATCAGCGCCTGGATGCGACCGGCAAACTCGGCTTCGGGCAGCCCCCGGCGGGCGGCCTGCTGAGGGGTAATGCCGGTCAGCAGACAGGCCACAGGATGCGGCAGATAATCATCCGCCGGTCGACAGTAGAAACTTCCGGCTCACCGATTTCGTTGAACGCCTCGTCGGTGCGAATCGCCGCGAACTGGGACGGACGATCGCGCCGCGGATCGGCGCCGAAGGTCTCGTAATCGTGAAAGAGGAACGTGGATGACAACGGCAGTTATCCGTCAGACGGTCGACAGGCAGACCCCGGCCGCCCCGGGTCCGGCATGGCCGGACTCAGGAGCGGTTGGGCAGGGTCACGTTGAGTTCGAGTATCGAGCAGTTGTCCTCGCTGTCGAGGCTGATATTAATGGCATCCTGATCCACCTCGACATAACGACGGATCACCTCCAGCAACTCACGCTCCAGCATTGGCATGTAATCCGGCTGATCACGCTGGCTGCGCTGATGCGCCACGATGATCTGCAGGCGCTCCTTGGCAACCGAAGCGGACTTCTTGCGCTCACCCTTGAGAAAATCGAGTAGCTTCACCGACGACCTCCCCCGAACACTCGGCTCAGGAAACCGCGTTTGTGTGCCTGATGGAAACGCAACGGCACCTCTTCTCCCATGAGTCGGGCCACGGTATCAGCATAGGCCTGACCGGCATCGCTCTGCTGGTCATGGGTGACCGGCACCCCCTGGTTGGAGGCTCGCAGTACCGCTTCCGATTCGGGAATCAATCCCACCAGCTTGATGGCCAGAATTTCCTGGATATCCTCCAGATTGAGCATATCGCCGGTGTCTACCCGGTTGGGATCGTAACGGGTAATCAGCAGCCGCTCACGTACCGGCTCCATATTCTGCTCGGCACGGCGGGTCTTGGAGGCCAGCAGACCAAGGATTCGGTCGGAATCGCGAACCGAAGACACTTCCGGGTTGGTCACGACAATGGCCTCATCGGCGTAATACATGGCCAGTTGCGCCCCCCGCTCGATCCCGGCAGGAGAGTCACAGACGATATAGTCATACTCTTCCGACAGCGATTCCAGTACCCGCTCGACGCCCTCCATGGTGAGCGCATCCTTGTCCCGGGTCTGCGAGGCCGGAAGAATGTGAAGATTCTCGGTACGCTTGTCACGGATCAGAGCCTGATTGAGGCCGGCTTCGCCCTGGATTACATTCACCAGGTCGTAGACCACGCGACGCTCGCAGCCCATGATCAGATCAAGATTACGCAGACCCACGTCGAAATCGATGACGACGGTCTTGTTGCCACGAAGCGCCAGTCCCGTGGCGATGGCTGCTGCACTGGTGGTCTTGCCGACTCCGCCCTTGCCGGAGGTCACTACGATGATCTTGGCCAAAATGCATTTCCTGTTGTCACGGGTTGAACATGAGCCACGGGAGCGATGAGCGCCGGATGGCAGCAGTTAGAGCAGCGCCCGAATATTGAGTTGATCCTCGAGCAGACGCACCTCCACATTGGCGCCCAGCAGTTCGACATCGATATCCTCGAGTCGTTTGTAGTTGCCGGCAATCGACAGCAGTTCGGCATGCAGCTCGTGACAGAAGATACCGACATCGCGACTACCGTGAATGCCGGCCAGGGCTCGACCACGCAGCGGGCCATACACATGCACGCTGCCTGCCGCGAGGATCTCCGCGCCGGCGTTGACCGCACCGACAATGACCAGATCGCCATGGGGTGCACTGAGCTGCTGCCCTGAACGCACCGTCCCCCGAAAGATGCGCCCACCATCCAGTGCCGGCGCATCAAACGCCTCACGCTCTCCAACCGGCTCGGATGGCTCGTCCTGCACGGCCGCTGCCGACGCAGCGGCACGAAGCTCCTGGGGTGGAAACCAGCCCAGTCCCAGTGCCCAGGCCGATTGCTTGATGCCATCGCTGCCGCCACGCACGGCTACCGGCAACAGCTTATGCTCGCGACAGACCGCACAAAGCCGCTCCAGAGCCAGATGAGGAGCATCGAGCTTCTCCACGCTCAATACCACCGGCGTATGCTGAAAAAAGGCCGGTGACTGATTGAGCTTGCCGGCCAGCTGAGTCGCTACACGCTCGGGATCGGCCGTCGCCAGCTCCATCACTGTCATCGGCAGCATGCCACCCTTGAACGTGAAGGCGACCTCAGCCCTGTCCACCTTGAGACTCATGCCCGGCTCCCATCGGTAAAGATTGTCATGAATGCTAAAGCGAGGGTGGCTTCAGATGCCATTGATCATACGGCCTGTATCGCTCGCTGTCAGGTGTCTGCAAGCAGCGACGCCGCCCTTTCATGACGGCGCCTGACATGATTAGATGACAGGGTTTCGGAGCGCCACACCATCATCGTCGCCTGCTGCGACCCATGATGGGCTCCATCGCCTGCATTTCGGAAGAACACCTCCTTCATGTCCGGATTTCTGCAACGCCTGTTTGCGCCGCGCTGGCGCCACCCCGACCCACGGGTGCGCCGCACGGCGATTGATCGGCTCGACCCCGAGCAGGATCATGATACGCTCCGCCAGCTGCTTGACGATGCCGACGACAACGTCCGCCGTGCGGCACTCGACCGTCTCGGCGATCCCCGTGCCTGGCTTGAAAGCAATGATTCGCTGGATGACCCGGAGCAACGTCGTCGACTTGTCAGCCTGATCAGCGGTCAGCAAGCGGCGGCGCCGCCACTCGAGGAACGCCTGCCGCTGATCGAGCGCCTGCATGATCCCGACCTGCTGTCCGAGCTGGCCTACAAGGGAGACAATCAGCAATTGCGGCTGGCAGCACTGGCGCGGCTGCAAGACGAGGATCGGCTGGTCGAGCAGGCCTGTCACAATGGCATTGCCGCGGTACGACGCGCAGCAGCAGCGCGCGTCGAAAGCGATACCGGGCTGGAGCGTCTGACCAGGGAATCCCGCCGTGATCGCCATATCGCCCGCCAGGCGCGCGAGCGCCTGTCCGAACGGCGCAACCGCCTGCGCGAGCGTGACGAGCGCTTTCAACGCCGCGAAACTCTGATCGAACAACTCGGCCAGCTTGCCAGAGCTCGCTGGGAGCCCATGTATGCTGCCCGCCTGCGGCATTTACAGCGTGAATGGGCGTCGCTGGCAGAAGACGCCGAGGAAGATCAGCGTCAGCGCTTTCATGAATTCGAACAGCAGGCCAGTGAACGTATCGAGACGGAGCAGGCACGTCATCGCAATCAGCAGGCACGCGAACAGGCCGAGGCCGACGCACAGGCGATTGTCGAGGCGCTCGGAGAGACACTGGAACGCTTCGCTCAGCAGAGCACACTCACCGCTCAGGATATCGACTGGTTGCGCGCTCAGCGTCAGCTACATGATGAGCGCTGGCGCGAACTGACCGACCGCCACTCGCCCGAAGCCGATCTACAACAGCGTTTCGAGCATCGACAAAGCCGCTACAGCGCCATTCTGCAGGCCTGGCAGCGTTATTGCGAACATGCCGATGCACTTGAGCAGGCTCTTTCCGAACAGGATCATCTCGCTCTGACCACGCTCTGCGGGCACATCGCCTGGCCCGACGGGCTTCCGCAACCGGCCAGTCTGCAGGATGCACAGCGACGGCTGTCCCAACCCTCGGAGTCAGCGTCGGCCACCGCTGACGACACCTCATCGGATCACAGCGCAACCGATGGCCATTATCCTGGTGACGAGCGTTTCGTCGATGATCTGGAACAACTTGAACACTGCCTGGAACAGGGAGATCTGAACCGGGCAACCAGGTTGCATGACAGTCTGCAGCAGCGCCAGCAACGGCTTGACCCGGCCGAACGCTCCTCCCATGGCGCTCGTTTGCGTCAGTTGGGTGCCCGGGTTCTGGAGCTGCGCGACTGGCGCAATTTTGCCGCTGCCCCCAAACGCGAACAACTCTGCGAAGCGATGGAAACCCTGGCAGCCAACGAGCTCGATGAACGTACCCGCGACCAGCGTCACCGTCGTCTGGTCAATGAGTGGAAAGCTCTGGGGAGCGCAGCCGCTACCCGAGAGCTGGCCCAGCGTTTTCGTTCGGCTTCCGACCGCGTTCGTGAACAGCTCAGTGATTTTCATGCTGCGCGGGATCGGTTACGCCAGGATAACCTGGCGCACCGACACACCCTGTGCGAGCAGATTGAAACCCTGTTGGCACAGCCCGATGCCATCAGCGATCCCGATGAGCTGCGTGCCATCCGTGATCGTGCTCGTGAGGAGTGGCGGCAGTACGCGCCGGTGCCCCGCGAGGAAGGCGAAGAACTCAAGCGTCGCTTCTCGAAGGCCATGCGAACCCTGCAAGGTGTGATCGATCAGCAGGCACGTGCTGTCGGTGATGCCAAGCGCGAACTGGTTGAACAGGCGCGAACGCTCGAACAAAGCGATATGGGGGCCGTTGAGCGCGCCGAACAGACCAAGGCGCTCCAGCGCCAGTGGCGTGAACTCGGCAGAGCGCCTCGCGGTGATGAGCAGGCACTGTGGAAGGAATTTCGCCGTATCTGCGACAGCATTTTTGCCATCCGTGACGAGCAGCGTCAGCAACGACGTCGTCAGCAGGACACTCGCCTGGATGCCATGCAGGCGCTGATCGAACGTATCGACGCCTGGCAGCCTGAGCGCGCCGAGGAGCGTCGGGTTCTGGATGAGGCGCTTGAGGAAGCACAGGAACTCACTCCGCTACCGTCCGGCAATCGCGCCAACGGCATGCAGAAGCGCTGGAATGGCATTGTGCGCGATCGCGAAGCTCGGTTGGAAACACTTGAACTGCAAAGTCTGCATGCGCGCTGGCAACAATGGACACCGCTATTGCAAGCCCACGTCGCGGCCGATGATCAGCAGCTTGCCGGGCAGTCGCCAACGCCGGTCGAGCCGCCGCAGACACTGCGACTCTCACCTCAGGCGCGTCAGGCCCATGCGGATCGCAATACCGCACGCCACACGGTGACAGCCGAGCATGCTGAAGAATGGCTGGCCCACCTCAGGGTTTATCTGACCGTACTGGCCGGTGCTCCGATCGAGAATGCCGATGCCTCACGCCGCCTGGATGTTCAGGTCGCGCGTCTCAATGATGGTATGGGTTCGGATCTGACCCTGCATGACGAACTGGATCAGTTGCAGTGTCAGCTCCTGGCCAACGGTCCGATTACCAGCGCAAGCTGGCAGCACATCGCACCTCAGCTCGATAGGCTGATGGAACAACTTTGCTGGCCTGAATCTTCCGACACATGACATACGACGAAAGTGGTTGACGTCGCGTCAAAAAAGCGTAATATACATCGCACGTCGATGCGGGGTGGAGCAGCCTGGTAGCTCGTCGGGCTCATAACCCGAAGGTCGTCGGTTCAAATCCGGCCCCCGCTACCAAGATTCGATGAAAGCCGATACCTTTGGGTATCGGCTTTTTTCATGCCAGGTAGCTACTCGAGTCACTCAAACAAAGTGACGATCCTATTGCTCTGCCCAGGACGGCATCACCACGACGCTTCCCCAACCGGGCAACTTGAGTGCGCCATCATG
Organism: Kushneria phosphatilytica; assembly: GCF_008247605.1. NCBI lineage: Bacteria > Pseudomonadati > Pseudomonadota > Gammaproteobacteria > Oceanospirillales > Halomonadaceae > Kushneria > Kushneria phosphatilytica. The sequence continues at coordinate 2,942,722 of NZ_CP043420.1, forward strand.
GGGATCGATCCCGAAGACCAGTCCCAGCAGATTGAATTCCAGCCCCTCTTCCCGCGCCAGCATGACACCTGCCACCCCAAACAGCGATAGCTGGTAGCCACTACCACTGGGTGTCGGTGCCAGAAAACGAGCCGCGCGATCCTCGCTGTCCACCAGATAATCCTTGCCCAGTGCCAGCGCGGGCAACTCGATATTCAGCTCCGGTACCTGGCGTAACACCCAGGCCGTGAAGCTGTTGCTGTTGGGACCCGGCCAGATACGATAGGTTTGTGACCAGGGGTAATTCCGCACAGCAGAGCGCAATTCCTCGATGGCCTGCTGCGCTCGCTCTCCACGCACTTCTCCCAATAACTGCGGGGGCTGCCCATACCACTGACGATCAGGAAAACCATCGCGTTCACGCACTGTGGGACGCCGCCACCCCTGGACTTCATAGCTGACCCATTGAGCGGCATGTCGTGGCTTCACGGCCACCCAGGTATGCATTGCAAAGGCACCGCGCCACTCGAAGGCCCGAGCGCCATAGACCTGTACCACAGCTTCAGGCGTGGTGGCCGGATCCGGCGCCAGCTGCTCTTCCCTTGAATGACTGGCTGTCGCCCAGTTTCCTTCGAAGGCCACCTGTCCGGTCATCAGTAGCGAAGCCGGACCAAGCAGCAACAGTACGAGCAGGGCCAGCACTGCTGCCAGCCCCCTTGCCCACCATCGCGCTCGGGTGTGCTCTTCCGATCCGTTTCCAGTGTTCAGGGCGAGACCTGTTTGGTCGGCATGATCAGGAGTTCCTGCGGATTGACATGCCCTGGTTGAGCGAACGCATACACCAGCGCATTGGCAATATCATCGGCATGCAGTGCATCGACCTTGTCGCGGCGCTCCTTCATGGCTGCTTCCGAAACGTTGTAGCCCCAGTTGGTATAGACCGCACCAGGTTCAATCAACGACACGCGAATGCCTTCACTGCCAAGCTCCTTGCGCAGGGTGTCATGAAAGCCCACCACTGCAAACTTGGTCGCACAGTAGACCGACCAGCCCGGCACGCCGTACCGACCGCCCACGCTGGAAACGGTACTGATCATTGCCCCTTCACGACCACGCAGCAGCGGGATGGCCTGCTGGGTGCAATACAGCACGCCATAGAGATTGGCATCTATGGTCTTGCGCCACTCTTCCGGATCGCTCTGCTCGAATGCACCGTTGTAACCAACGCCGGCATTGTTGAAGACCAGATCAAGACCATCGAAGTGCTGGCGGATGGTAGCGAACAGCTGTTCGACCTGAGCGGGATCTCCTACATCGGTAGGTACCGCCAGGGCCCGCTCCCCCAGCTCGCTTGCCAGGGTTTCAATCTTCTCCCTGGAGCGGGCGACCAGAACGACTCGGACGTTTTCGGCGACCAGCGCCCGTGCAGCGGCCTCACCAATGCCACTGGAAGCGCCGGTAATCAGTGCTACCCGATCGGTCAGCTCACGAAGCTGCATGCTCTCTCTCCTGCTTAAGGCATGAACCGGAGTGGCTCATGGCTCCCGTTCACTCAGCGTAGAGAAGCTGCACTGAAAATTCACTAGTCGGCTAACGGCCTTGCCTCTGTCGCCTGATCACTGGCCCGGCCTTGAATTTCTACCGCTTCACCATTATTACCGAAGACATGACTGCGGTGATGAAGCCGACGGACTCGGGTTCCATCGCCTCCACCTACATGAATCCGCTGACAAGGGTTTGCAAGCCATGCAGATCGTCGACCCCCGGACCGGCTCACCGATGACGCCGCCCGACAACTCTTCCCAGCGCCAGAGTGGTGCCGCGCCCAGTGTCGATGACAGCCAGATCATCGTGGATGTCGACATGTCGAACTTCCAGCAGGTGGTGCTGGAAGGCTCACTGTCGACACCGGTACTGCTGGCCAGCTGGGGTCCGAGTTCCGAAGAGAGCCGCAATCTCTCGCCGGTACTTGAAAAACTGGCGCGCGAGTATGCTGGCGCCTTTGTACTGGCCCGTTTCAATGCCGAAGAGAATACTCAGATCGCTGCACAGCTGGGCATCCGCTCGGTGCCTGATGTCAAGCTGATCATGCAGGGTCAGCTTTACGATCACTTCCAGGGCGCCCTGCCGGAGCGGCAGATCCGCGAATGGCTGGGACGCTATCTCGAAGCCCCCGAATCCACCGGAGAAAGTACAGAGGAGCAGGCGAAAGCCGCCCTGGAAGCTGGTGACACGGCCAAAGCGAAGGCACTCTATCAGCAGCTGATCGAGGAACAGCCCAACGATCATGAGTATCGCATTGATCTGGCCAATGTGCTGGCTGCGGAAAATGATCGCGAGCAGGCGCTGGAAATCCTCGACAATCTGCCGCCGGAACATCGTGATGGCCATCGCGCCCGCGGCGTACGAGCCAGGCTCGACTTCGTACAGGAAGCACCGAGCGCCGAGGAAGTCGAAGCGCTGGGGGATCGTGATGACAGCGAGGCCCGCTTCAAACGCGCCATGCGGACCATTGCCGATGGCGACTACGAATCCGGTCTGGAGCAGCTGATCGAATTGATGAAGCGTGATCGCAGCTACAACGATGATGCACCGCGCAAGACCCTGCTGCGCGTCTTCGACGCTCTGGGCAATGATCACCCGCTGACCGTGACTTATCGGCGGCGCATGTTCACCCTGCTCTACTGATCTCTTCGGCTACCGCCACGCCAGGGGCCCCGATCTCGTGATCGGGGCCTTTCTTTTGATCAGCGTGCGGCCAGCAGTGCATCCATGCGCTCAAGTGCCTCTTCGAGGCGAGTGCGTTCGGTACCGAAGTTGAGCCGGACAAAGCCCGGCCAGCCGAAGTCGGCGCCATCCGAGAGCGCCACACGAGCGTGTTCCAGCAGCGCTTGCTGAGGCGAATTACCCAGTTCGGCCTGACGCAGATCGAGCCAGGCCAGATAGGTTGCCTCGGGCGATGCCATTTTCACCCCCGGCCAGCGTGCAACAAACGACTCCAGTAGCGCTCGGTTATCACGCAACTGCGCCAGCAACGCCTGACGCCATGACTCACCATGACGAAAGGCGGCTTCTGCGGCCGTTTCACCCATCACATTATCCGACGGCATCAGCCCCAGACAGCCACGTCTGAAACGCTTGCGCAGACGCTCATCGCTGATGATGGCACAGGCACTGGTCAGCCCGGCCACGTTAAAGGTCTTTGAGGGCGCCCACAGCGTGATCAGACGCGGGGCCAGCCTCGGCACCACACGACCCAGCGGCCGGTGCGGTGTATCGGCATCAAGGATCAGATCGCAATGCAGCTCGTCGGAACAGACCAGCAGATCATGGCGTTCCACGAAATCGGCCAGTTGCTCAAGTTCGGCTGGGGTAAAATTGCGTCCGGTGGGATTATGGGGGTGACACCAGAGCAACAGCCGCGTTTCGGGCGTCACGGCAGCTTCCATCGCTGCGAAATCGAGCGTCCAGCGCGGGGAGGTCTCGGTCGGCGGTTGCATCGGAGCCGTGCGGGTCTGACGCCCGGTATTCTCGCCCACTTTCAGAAAGGGGGGATAGATTGGCGTCACCGTCAACACGCCATCGCCCGGCTCGGTCAGGGTCAGCGCCGCTACATGCAGAGCCGGCACCACTCCGGGCAACCAGTGCTGCCAGTGCGGTTCGATCGACCAGTCATAATGTGAAGCGCTCCACTGACACAATGCATCACGCAGCTCATCACTCGGCTGAGTGTAGCCAAAAACCGGATGCTCGAGCCGCTCGGCCAGCGCCGTGCGAATGGCGGGCGCCACGGCGAAATCCATGTCGGCTACCCACAGGGGCAACACATCCTTGTCATAGCGTTGCCATTTGGTCGTGGCAAAGCGACGGCGATCCAGCGGTGTCGTGAAATCGAAACTCATGGTCGGGCTTGCTCCGGGACGGACATTCACCACATCCTATCAGGGCTTGTGAACCAATGAGGACCTTGCATGTCGGACAGCGGTTTCTATGCCACGGCCATGCGCGGCTTATCGGAAGTCATCGACCACTGGCTGACACTGGGGGATGCTTCGGTCGCCAGGCTGGGGATCATCCTGGCGGATACCGCTCGGGTCGCGAAACTGGGCACACCGGAGAGTGACCCGGGCATGTCCACGCTCGAACAGTGGCGTCGGGAGACTCCTCCGCCCCTGTGGGCAGCGCGCGCCGCGATCTTTTTGCTGACCCAGATGCCGGCACGCCCGCGACCCCGGACCTCAGCCGAGTGCGCTGCCTGGGGCTATGTCTGGATACGTTTGCGTCACCATGAATCTCCGGACGAAGCGGCAGCGGCACTGCCCGAGCATTTGCGCATACCGCTGACCCCGACCATCGAGCAGGCCTGGCAGGATCGCAATGACCTGAGACTGTTGTAGATTCATCAAACGAGTCAGCGAGAGCGAGGCTGGGAAGAACGAGGCTTGAAACCGGCCGGTTTGTCTGACAGCCAGTCTGCAAAGCGATGAATGTCCGGATGGGTCAACAATGCTTCACGGCTATGATAGTGCTCGGCCAGCTCACGTTCGCCCAGCACTCGATGCACATGGCTGTGGCAGGGGCGACAGATCCAGAGAATCGACTCTCGCATGGTCTCCCGCGAAAAGCGCCGCCGAAAGCGACGTCGACCATGCTGTGAACGTGGAATCAGATGATGCCGGGTCAGGGAAGCTGAGCGCCCACACAGTGCGCAGCCCTCGGCATGGCCCTGGTTGTGTTGTTCAGCCATTTCCCCTCTCCCTCTGCCGTGAATGCAGCAACCTGGTATAATTGCACCATCGCGCCATTTATCCGCTTCTCACGGAATTACTGCCGTCATGATCCAGCGTACCGATGACACGCCCAGTGCCCTCCAGCTCGAGATAATTCATCAGCAGCTCGGTCGCACGCCACGAGGTCTGCAGGCCATTACTGCCGTGGATGGCCAGGGCACGCCTCTCGCCGTACGCGTAGCCTCGCTGGTCGATGGCAAGCCCTTCCCCACACTTTACTGGCTCTCCAGTGACACGCTACGCATCGAGATTTCGCGCCTCGAAGCCGAGGGCGTGATCAAGGCTCTGGAAGCCCGGCTGCGTGAAGATACCGCATTGCGCGATGCCTATCGGCGCAGTCACGAAGCCTATATTGCCCGCCGCTGGCAGTATATTGATGATGCCACCCGTGCCGACATTGACGCAGCAGGCTTCACCCGCGCCCTGACCGAGCGAGGTGTCGGCGGCATTGCCGACTGGCAGCAGGTACGTTGCCTGCATACCCAGTATGCGCATCACATCAGCGATCACAATGCCATCGGCGAATGGATCGACCAACACTATCCGCAGGTCGCCGCCAGCGTGGCCTGACGAGACACCTTCCGATTCGGAGTACCGGCATGACTGCCATCTGTATCTATATGGGGTCGCGGGACGGCCATCATGGCTGCTGGCGCGAACTGGCCGAAGCCGTAGGTCGAGAGATCGGCCGACGCGGCTGGCGATTGATCTATGGCGGTGGCAGTACCGGCCTGATGGGACGGTGCGCTGATGCCGTGCTGGCAGCCGGTGGCCGGGTCACCGGCATCATCCCCGGCCAGCTGGTCGAACGCGAGGTCGCACATCGCGGACTCAGCGAGCTGATCGAGGTGCCTGACATGCATACCCGCAAGGCACAGATGGCCGAGCGTGCCGATGCTTTCGTGGTTCTGCCCGGAGGTATCGGTACGCTGGAAGAGTTTTTCGAGACCTGGACCTGGCAATATCTGGGTCTGCATGACAAGCGTCTGGGTCTGCTGCAGGCCCATGATTTTTTCACCCCATTGCTGCAGTTTCTGGATACCACGGTGGACGCCGGTTTTCTCAACCACCAGACCCGTCAGCGCCTGATTGTCGAGCATGATCCGGTCACCCTGCTGGATCGGCTGATCACGACTGAAACAGGCATGACGTCTCGATAGAGCTGACCTACGCTGAACACGCTTGCCGTGGCGACCGGCTTTCCCTTTCAGTTCAAGAGGAGTTCAAGACCATGTATGCGATTGCCGTCACGGATCAGCAACTGGCCTGGCAGGAACAACCCGATCCTGCAGCGCCGAAGGCCGGCGAGATTCGGATCGAGGTGGCCTGGGCCGGCATGAATCGTGCCGATGTCATGCAGCGTGATGGTGGTTATCCGCCGCCGCCGGGGGCTTCCGAAATTCTCGGCCTGGAAGTCAGCGGTATCGTCCGCGAGCTCGGTCCACAGGTAGAGCGCTTTCGGGTCGGTGATCGGGTCTGCGCCCTGCTTGCCGGCGGCGGTTACGCCGAGCAGGTCGTGGTCAGCGAGGCACAGGTACTACGCATTCCCGAGTCGCTCAACCTGCAACAGGCCGCAGCGCTGCCCGAGGTCTTCGCGACTGCCTGGCTCAACCTGTTCATGGAGGCCCGCCTGAGCGAGGGTGAGCGTGTCCTGTTACATGCCGGTGCCAGTGGTGTGGGAACCGCTGCCATCCAGCTCTGTCATGCCTTCGGCCACCCCTGTTATGTCACCGTCGGGAGTCAGGAAAAGCTGAACACCTGTCGCTCACTGGGCGCCGATGATGGCTGGAATCGCCACGATGGCAGCTTCGTCGAGGCCGTGCGCCAGTGGGGAGGCGTCGATGTCATTCTCGACCCGGTGGGAGGTGACTATCTGGGCTGGAATCAGCAGGTGCTCAATACCGAGGGTCGCATCGTACTGATCGCCTTCATGGGAGGACGTGACACCGGGATTGATCTGGGCCGGCTGCTGATCGGTCGTCAGCGTCTGATCGGCTCGACCCTGCGTTCGCGCTCCCCGGCCAGCAAGGGCAGTGTGATGGATGCCCTGCACACCCATGTCTGGCCGTTAATCGATAGCGGCCGCATAAAGCCGCTGGTAGATCGTACCTGGCCGATACAGGAAGCCGATACTGCCATGCGCTATCTGGAGAGCAACGACAGCACTGGCAAGCTGCTGTTGAAGGTATCGGGCGCCTGAACGAAGCAACGCCACAGGCCACAATATAATGCAATGAAAGGGGGAGAAACGGTCAGCGTTTCTCCCCCTTTCAATGTGTGACAGGCAGACTGGTCAGTGCGTCACGGCGACCATTCCTTCCAGCTGGAAGGCGTGTGCATGCAGACGCTGCTCCCAGTCACCAGCACGATCCGTATCCCTGGGCAGTCCCAGTTCACCGTGACGATAGGCCTGAGCAAGGCGACGGACTGCTTCTTCGTGACCGGCTTCAGCAGCTCGCGCATACCAGGTCACGGCCCGATCCTCACGCCGGACGAACTGAGCGCAACCGCGCTCATAAATACAGCCGGCCTGAAACTGGGCATGAGGATCACCGGCCTCGGCTGCCCTGATCACAAAACGAGCACCGGCAGCCTTGTCCTGAGGCGAAGCCCCACGATGAAAGAGCATTGTCCCATAACGGGACAGGGCATCAACATGACCGGCTCTGGCACAGCGGCGGAACAGATGCATGGTCAGACGCTGCTTTCGCGATGAGCGCGTGAGCCAGGGCGCCTCGAGCAAACGCTCCGCCAAGCGATATTCGAACCGTGTTAACATGGAAGCGGTCCGCAGCATGACAACCACCCAATCCTTTCTTTCGAAACGACAGTGCCTGACAACGCCTTCCCGGCGCGTCGATCAATTGTCAGCACAATGAAATCCATGCCTCGGCGGTTCGTCACTGAACGCCGGCGCGCCCCGCCACAGGGAGCAGCCGGAGGCCGATCCTTGCTGGGCACGCGGCAATATACGCCTCGTTGCAGGGTCGTTCAACCCCCTCGATTTGCGGCGCCAGTCCCCCCTGTCTAACATGGCGATTCCTGTCCCTTTTCTGGTAACGGAGCCTCCCATGCAACGACGTTCTCTCGGCGATAGCGGCATCAGTGTCAGCCGACTCTGCCTTGGCACCATGACCTTCGGTGAGCAGAATACCGAACAGCAGGCGCACGAACAGCTCGATCGCGCCCTGGCCGCCGGCATCGACTTCATTGATACAGCCGAGATGTATCCTGTACCGCCGCGCGCGGAAACTCAGGGGCGCACCGAGGCCTATATTGGCAGCTGGCTGAAAAAGCGCGGCCAGCGCGATGACATCGTGCTGGCCAGCAAGGTGGCCGGTGCCGGACGCGGCATGGAGTACCTGCGTGGCGGTCCGCGACTCTCTCGCGAGCAGATTCATCAGGCACTCGATGACAGCCTGCAGCGTCTCAATACTGATTATCTCGACCTTTACCAGCTGCACTGGCCCGACCGCCCCGCCAACTACTTCGGCAAACTCGGCTATCAGCACGAGGAAGATCCTCATGCCACCCCGCTGGAGGAAACCCTGAGCGCCCTGAAGGAAGCAGTCGATGCCGGCAAGGTGCGCACCATTGGCCTCTCCAATGAGACTCCCTGGGGTGTAATGACCTGTCTGCAACTGGCCGAGCGACTTGGTTTGCCTCGGGTCGTCAGTATTCAGAATCCCTACAACCTGCTCAATCGCAGCTTCGAGGTAGGTCTGGCCGAGATCAGCCATCGCGAGCGCGTGGGGCTGCTGGCCTATTCTCCGCTGGCATTCGGCGTACTCTCCGGCAAGTATCTCGGCGGTGCCCAGCCCGAGGGAGCACGGCTGTCACTTTTCGAACGCTTCCAGCGTTACACCTCACCGCTGGCCGAAGAAGCCACCTGGGCCTATGTCGATATCGCCCGACGCTTCGGGCTCGACCCGGCCCAAATGGCATTGGCCTATGTCAATTCGCGTCCCTTTCTGACCAGCAATATCATTGGCGCCACCACCCTGGAGCAGCTCGACAGCAATCTGGCCAGCGAAGAACTCATTCTCGATGATGCCGTGATCGAAGCCATCGAGGATGTCCACCGCCGTCTGCCCAATCCCTCGCCCTGAAGAGGAGCGATCATGCTGCTGCTATGGCTGGGGCTGGCCGCCGCTGCGGGAATGCTGATGCCGGTACAGGCCGGGCTCAATGCCACTCTCGCGAAGGAGGCCGACAGTGCGGTCTGGGCCTCCATGGTCTCTTTCGCTGTGGGCACACTGACCCTGCTGCTGACCTTTACCGCAAGCCGCCACGCCTGGCCGGCCATGGAGATGCTGGGGCGCGCGCCATGGTGGAGCTGGTGTGGTGGCCTGCTGGGTGCCTTTTTCGTGACCAGCTCGGTCATGCTGGCGCCGAAGCTGGGTGCTGCCACCCTGATGGCTACGCTGCTGATCGGTCAGATGATCGCCTCGGTGATACTCGATCAGATCGGTTGGAGTACCTTTCCCCAGCACTCCCTCTCCTTCGGTCGCCTGGCGGGTATCGCACTGCTGCTGGCCGGTCTCTACCTGATTCAGCGCTACTGAAACGGCTGTCGTGATAACCTGACAGTCTGCTTAACGGCGTCGCTCAGTGGCGACGCCGTCGCGTATTATCAGGTGATCGACCAAGGAAGCAATCCATGCTGAGCGTACTCTCTCCGGCCAAGACGCTGGATTTCGAAACGCCCCCCACAACCCGGACCCACACCCTGCCGGATTATCTGGATGCCAGCCAGCAGCTGATCCGGCAGCTGCGTCGTTACAACCCGCAGCAACTGGCCGAACTGATGCAGATCAGCGACAAGCTGGCCGGCCTCAATGCTGCCCGCTTTGCCGAGTGGCATCCCGAGTTCACCCTCGAGAACGCCAAACAGGCCGTACAGGCCTTCCAGGGGGATGTGTATCTCGGACTGGAGGCCGATCAGTGGAACGAAAGCCAACTGGCCTGGTCTCAGGAACATCTGCGTATCCTCTCCGGGCTCTATGGCCTGCTGCGTCCGCTGGATCTGATTCAGCCCTATCGCCTGGAGATGGGGACAAAGCTGGCCAACGAGGCCGGCAGGGATCTGTACGCTTTCTGGCGTGACACCCTGACCCCGGCACTGGCCAATGCCGTTGAGACCAGCGGTTCACCGGTACTGGTCAATCTTGCTTCCAATGAGTATTTCAAAGCCATTGATGAGCGGCGTTTTCCGCACCGGATCATTACGCCGGTCTTCAAGGATTACAAGAATGGCCGCTACAAGGTCATCAGCTTCCACGCCAAGAAGGCACGTGGCTGGATGAGTGCCTGGATGGTACGCCATCAGGCCGATGATCCCGAAGCCCTCAAGCAGTTCGATACCGGCGGGTATCGCTTCAACCCGGATCTTTCCGAAGGCGATCAGTGGGTCTTTACCCGCGATGCAGCCTGAGACGATTCATTCCTGACGTTGCGATCTCTCGGAGAACACTGATATGCGCAACCTGTTGATTACCCTGATGATCGGTCTGATGAGCTTCGGGCTCGCAGTCGAACATGCCGAAGCCAAACGCTTCGGTGGCGCCAAGAGCTTCGGCTCCTATTCGCGCTCCACCCATTCGTCCAACTCAACCAGTCGGGCCACAACGCCACCCCGTCAGGCCACCAATCCTGGCCGCAGCCATATGCCACGTTTCCTCGGCCCACTGGCCGGCGTGCTGGCTGGCGGGCTAATCGCTTCGCTGCTGTTCGGGGGTGCTTTCGACGGTATCCGATTCATGGATATCCTGCTGATTGCGCTGGCTGCCTTCATCGCCTTTCGCTTTCTGCGGCGACGCACAACCTCGCCTCAGACACAGAGTCATGGTGGTAGCTTCGGTACCGGTACAACGCAGCACCAGAATCATCAGCATCGTGATATGCAAAACGATGTCAGTAGCAGCACAGGACAGGATCATGGTTCGGCGCCGCTGTCCGGTACGACCACACCCGATTGGTTCGATCGGGAGCAGTTCCTGGGCGGGGCCAAGGAGCATTTCATGAGCCTGCAGCGGGCCTGGGACAATAACGATCTGGAAAAGATCCAGGAATACGTGACGCCCGAACTCTACAACCTGTTGCGCCAGGAGCGAGCAGAGCAGCCAGCCAATAACAGGACCGAGATCGTTCGGCTCTTTGCCGAACTGGGGGATGTGCGTGAGTTCGGTCAGCAGGCCGAAGCGACGGTTATCTTCCACGGCATACTGAACGAGAATGGCGAGCAAACCGAGTTCAATGAAACCTGGCACCTGACGCGTCAGGTGAAAAGTGGCGCACCCTGGTATATTCAGGGCATTGAGCAGAACAGCTGATCATCCATCAGCCAGTAAAAGCAAAAGCCGGCTTCAGGAGCCGGCTTTTCTGCAAGGGTCAAAGAAGCCTGCAGCGGATTACTGGTTTTCGTCCGAGGCATCTTCAGCCGCGTTGCTGACGCTATCACCGGCATTTTCAACAGCTTCACCGGTTTCCTCGGCAGCATTACTGGCAGCATCGCTTGCACTGTCAGCCGCATTATCCATGGCATCGCCTGCTTCATCAGCCGCATCGCCAGCGCTATCAGCAGCGTTGTCCATGGCATCGCCTGCTTCGTCAGTCGCGTTATCGGCTGTATCGCTCGCCTGCTCCGCAGCCTGATCCACCTGCTCGCCTGCCTGCTCGGCTGAACCATCATCACTGTCACAGCCAGCAATGCCCAGTACCAGCAGACTTGCAAACGCAATGCCCATCAGCTTTTTCATGTGCACTCCCTTGTCCATACTCGCACTCAATGGTGCGTTTTCTACGTTTCCCAATTCATGTCATGGAAATGACACGAAACGGGGCTTCCATGTATCGCGGAAAGCCATGGTGCTGTCAAACATACTACCGTGTAAAACAATTATCTTCAGTGCCAGAAAAGTTGGAATACCGATGTTTGAGACAGTCTCATACCACCATGACCTTTTGCGACACATCATACCGCTGCCGGCTGTCGTGCGGACATGAAAAAGCCCCGACCATATGGCCGGGGCTCTCTCGGAAGGGGTGCCTGACGATGACCTAGTCTCGCATGGGGAAGCCCCACACTACCCTCGGCGCTGAGCGGTTTCACTGCCGAGTTCGGCATGGGATCGGGTGGGACCCGCTCGCTGTGGTCGTCAGGCAATTCGGTGGTCGAATCGCCCGCAGGCGCTTCGACGGATTCGTGGATCATGCTGCGTGCTGCGTCTCGCGTATCCGGCACGTGTCATCACAGACCGCTTGGGCGTTATATGGTCAAGCCTCACGGGCAATTAGTACGCGTCAGCTCAATGCGTTGCCGCACTTACACACCGCGCCTATCGACCTCGTCGTCTTCGAGGGCCCTTCAGGGGGCGCAAGGCCCCGGGGAAGTCTCATCTTGAAGGGGGCTTCCCGCTTAGATGCCTTCAGCGGTTATCCCGTCCGGACCTGGCTACCCGGCGATGCCACGGGCGTGACAACCGGTACACCAGAGGTCCGTCCACTCCGGTCCTCTCGTACTAGGAGCAGCACTTCTCAAACTTCCGACGCCCACGGCAGATAGGGACCGAACTGTCTCACGACGTTCTAAACCCAGCTCGCGTACCACTTTAAATGGCGAACAGCCATACCCTTGGGACCGACTTCAGCCCCAGGATGTGATGAGCCGACATCGAGGTGCCAAACACCGCCGTCGATGTGAACTCTTGGGCGGTATCAGCCTGTTATCCCCGGAGTACCTTTTATCCGTTGAGCGATGGCCCTTCCATACAGAACCACCGGATCACTAGAACCTGCTTTCGCACCTGCTCGACGTGTCTGTCTCGCAGTCAAGCACCCTTGTGCTCTTGCACTCACTGCGCGATTTCCAACCGCGCTGAGGGTACCTTCGTGCTCCTCCGTTACGATTTGGGAGGAGACCGCCCCAGTCAAACTACCCACCACACACTGTCCTCGCACCGGCTCACGGTGCGGAGTTAGAACGCCGATGATGCAAGGCTGGTATTTCAAGGTTGGCTCCACCGCGGCTGGCGCCACGGTTTCACAGCCTCCCAGCTATCCTACACAAGCAACATCAGCGTCCAGTGTGAAGCTGTAGTAAAGGTTCACGGGGTCTTTCCGTCTGGCCGCGGGTACACAGCATCTTCACTGCGATTTCAATTTCACTGAGTCCCGGGTGGAGACAGCGTGGCCATCATTACGCCATTCGTGCAGGTCGGAACTTACCCGACAAGGAATTTCGCTACCTTAGGACCGTTATAGTTACGGCCGCCGTTTACCGGGGCTTCGATCAGGAGCTTCACCCCCGAAGGGGCTGACACCATCACTTAACCTTCCGGCACCGGGCAGGCGTCACACCCTATACGTCCGCTTGCGCGTTGGCAGAGTGCTGTGTTTTTAGTAAACAGTTGCAGCCACCTGGTCTCTTCGGCCGGTGTCCGCTCGAGCCGCGAGGGCTGTCACGGCCACCGGCGCACCTTCTCCCGAAGTTACGGTGCCATTTTGCCTAGTTCCTTCACCCGGGTTCTCTCAAGCGCCTTGGTATTCTCTACCTGACCACCTGTGTCGGTTTGGGGTACGGTCGCATGTGATCTGAAGCTTAGAGGCTTTTCCCGGAAGCGTGGCATCAGTGACTTCCACCCCGTGGGGTGTTCGTCTCGCATCTCGGCCGATGAGCGATCGGATTTGCCTGATCGCTCGGCCTACCTGCTTTCACCGGGGCAACCAACGCCCGGCTCACCTGGCCTTCTTCGTCCCCCCATCGCAATCACATCCGGTACGGGAATATTGACCCGTTTCCCATCGACTACGCCTTTCGGCCTCGCCTTAGGGGCCGACTCACCCTGCTCCGATTGACGTCGAACAGGAACCCTTGGTCTTCCGGCGGGGGAGGTTTTCACTCCCCTTATCGTTACTCATGTCAGCATTCGCACTTGTGATACCTCCAGCATGCCTCTCGACACACCTTCACAGGCCTACACAACGCTCCTCTACCGCGTGTCCGAAGACACGCCCGCAGCTTCGGTACCCGGTTTAGCCCCGTTACATCTTCCGCGCAGGCCGACTCGACCAGTGAGCTATTACGCTTTCTTTAAAGGATGGCTGCTTCTAAGCCAACCTCCTGGCTGTCTGAGCCTTCCCACATCGTTTCCCACTCAACCGGGATTTGGGGACCTTAGCTGGCGGTCCGGGTTGTTTCCCTCTTGACAACGGACGTTAGCACCCGCTGTCTGTCTCCCACGCTGTACTCACCGGTATTCGGAGTTTGCCTCGGTTTGGTAACCCGGGATGGGCCCCTAGCCGAAACAGTGCTCTACCCCCGGTGGTAATACGTGAGGCGCTACCCAAATAGCTTTCGAGGAGAACCAGCTATCTCCGGGCTTGATTAGCCTTTCACTCCGATCCACAGCTCATCCGAGTCCTTTTCAACGGACCCCGGTTCGGGCCTCCAGTCAGTGTTACCTGACCTTCACCCTGGCCATGGATAGATCGCCCGGTTTCGGGTCTGTATCCAGCGACTGCGCGCCCTGTTAAGACTCGGTTTCCCTGCGCCTCCCCTATGCGGTTAAGCTCGCCACTGAATACAAGTCGCTGACCCATTATACAAAAGGTACGCGGTCACCCTCCGAAGAAGGCTCCCACTGCTTGTACGCACACGGTTTCAGGATCTGTTTCACTCCCCTCACCGGGGTTCTTTTCGCCTTTCCCTCACGGTACTGGTTCACTATCGGTCAGCCAGGAGTATTTAGCCTTGGAGGATGGTCCCCCCGTCTTCAGTCAGGGTTTCACGTGCCCCGACCTACTCGATTTCACGACAATGGGATTTCGACTACGGGACTGTCACCCGCTATGGCGTGCCTTTCCAGACACTTTGTCTATCCGTCATGCCGCTTAAGGGCTGCTCCCCGTTCGCTCGCCACTACTTGGGGAATCTCGGTTGATTTCTGTTCCTCGGGATACTTAGATGTTTCAGTTCTCCCGGTTCGCTTCCATGAGTTATGTATTGGCTCATGGATACTCATCTGATGATGAGTGGGTTTCCCCATTCGGAAATGCCCGGGTCGCAGGTTATTTGCCACCTCGCCGAGCCTTATCGCAGGCTGTCACGTCCTTCATCGCCTCTGGCTGCCTAGGCATCCACCGTGTGCGCTTCATCGCTTGACCATATAACCCCAAGGGGTCTGATCAGGATGACATACGATTCGCCGGATACGCTTGAGACGTATCACGTTTTGTCCGGATCGGCGGTCACGACACGAAGCGTGTGCTTCGGTGTTGCCGCCGACCGGAACAGTCAGCATGATCCACATTGTTAAAGAGCGTACTGTCGCAAAGCGACAGTCGGAAATCGGCTCGATGCTGTCATCGAATCGACTTGCGACTGTGCTTTCCTGCATATTCGGGTCAGTGGTGGAGCCAGGCGGGATCGAACCGCCGACCTCCTGCGTGCAAGGCAGGCGCTCTCCCAGCTGAGCTATGGCCCCTCTGACGAACCCGAGGGTAGTCGGGTGATTTCATTCAGGGCAAGGCATTTCGTGACGCGGCATGGCCTGCCATGCAAGTCGCGAAATAACGAAGCACTGGATGAAATTGGTGGGTCTGGGCAGACTTGAACTGCCGACCTCACCCTTATCAGGGGTGCGCTCTAACCAACTGAGCTACAGACCCGAACAGTCTTCGCTCTATCCGATCAGGTAATTTGTTGTGGGCGCGCTGGCTCACGCGGGCGGTTTGCGTTTAAGGAGGTGATCCAGCCGCAGGTTCCCCTACGGCTACCTTGTTACGACTTCACCCCAGTCGTGAACCACACCGTGGTGGTCGCCCTCCCGAAGGTTGGGCTAACCACTTCTGGTGCAGTCCACTCCCATGGTGTGACGGGCGGTGTGTACAAGGCCCGGGAACGTATTCACCGCGCCATTCTGATGCGCGATTACTAGCGATTCCGACTTCATGGAGTCGAGTTGCAGACTCCAATCCGGACTGAGGCGAGCTTTACGGGATTGGCTTCACGTCGCCGCTTCGCAACCCTTTGTACTCGCCATTGTAGCACGTGTGTAGCCCTGCCCGTAAGGGCCATGATGACTTGACGTCGTCCCCACCTTCCTCCGGTTTGTCACCGGCAGTCTCCCCAGAGTTCCCGGCCGGACCGCTGGCAAATGGGGATAGGGGTTGCGCTCGTTACGGGACTTAACCCAACATTTCACAACACGAGCTGACGACAGCCATGCAGCACCTGTCTCTGCGTTCCCGAGGGCACCCCGGAATCTCTTCCGGGTTCGCAGGATGTCAAGGGCAGGTAAGGTTCTTCGCGTTGCATCGAATTAAACCACATGCTCCACCGCTTGTGCGGGCCCCCGTCAATTCATTTGAGTTTTAGCCTTGCGGCCGTACTCCCCAGGCGGTCGACTTAGCGCGTTAACTGCGCCACCAGCCTCTCGAGGAGGCCAACGGCTGGTCGACATCGTTTACGGCATGGACTACCAGGGTATCTAATCCTGTTTGCTACCCATGCTTTCGCGCCTCAGCGTCAGTGTCAGTCCAGAAGGCCGCCTTCGCCACTGGTATTCCTCCCGATCTCTACGCATTTCACCGCTACACCGGGAATTCTACCTTCCTCTCCTGCACTCGAGCCTGCCCGTTCCGGATGCCGTTCCCGGGTTGAGCCCGGGGCTTTCACACCCGGCGTGACAGGCCGCCTACGCGCCCTTTACGCCCAGTAATTCCGATTAACGCTTGCACCCTCCGTATTACCGCGGCTGCTGGCACGGAGTTAGCCGGTGCTTCTTCTGCGGGTGATGTCCTTCGTGGCGGGTATTAACCGCCACGCCTTCTTCCCCGCTGAAAGTGCTTTACAACCCGAGGGCCTTCTTCACACACGCGGCATGGCTGGATCAGGCTTTCGCCCATTGTCCAATATTCCCCACTGCTGCCTCCCGTAGGAGTCCGGGCCGTGTCTCAGTCCCGGTGTGGCTGATCATTCTCTCAAACCAGCTACGGATCGCAGCCCTGGTGAGCCGTTACCTCACCAGCAAGCTAATCCGACATGGGCTCATCCGATAGCGCAAGGTCCGAAGATCCCCTGCTTTCTCCCGTAGGACGTATGCGGTATTAGCCCGGGTTTCCCCGGGTTATCCCCCACTACCGGGCAGATTCCCATGCATTACTCACCCGTCCGCCGCTCGCCGGCACCCCGAAGGGCCCGCTGCCGCTCGACTTGCATGTGTTAAGCCTGCCGCCAGCGTTCAATCTGAGCCATGATCAAACTCTTCAGTTGAAAGTCATGCGATCCTGACCGATGACCGAAACCATCGTGGCGGATCAATCCTGGCTCGAAAACGAAAACTCGCGATTTGACGAGTCGTCTGTTTCCGATGATGCTGTGCCGCACCGTCGTGAACCAGACGCCCACACAAATTACCTGATCGACTTGTTAAAGAGCGTTCCCGCCGTGGCCTGCGCCGTTTGCGAGAGAGTGAGCATTCTACTCACCGCCACCGAAATGTCAATGCCGATTTCGGTGGATGCTGCCGAAGCGAGGCTTCGGGGAACAACCGATCGATTCGCAAAAACTTCAATCGAATCAGCTGTCTGCAGCTGCCGGCCCGGGTGGCTGTTGCCCTGTCCGTTGCCAGCGGATGCGTACTCTACGCCTCGCCGACCGACCTGACAACCCCCGACGTCAGAAAAAATTCAGGAAGCTGCAATCACCCGGTCATGTGAGGGTTTCAGTGTCGCTCATCTTCAGAGGGAGAATCATATCCATGGGCCGAATCCGCAGACGTCGTTTGCGGCTCCTCATTGCCGGTATCCTCCGATGCTTCCTGATTGTCATCCGCCATGGGTGCCGGCGCAGGAATACCCTTGTAACGTCGCCATAGCGACATCAGCGGCCCCGAGAGCGCATAGCCGCCAAACAGCAGCAACAACATGACCGCGGGTTCCAGAGAGATCACCACGAACCCGAGCACAATGGCCAGTAATGCCACAAAGGGGACAGGGCTTTTGAAGTCGACTTCCTTGAAGCTGTAATAGCGGATATTACTGACCATCAGGATACCGACCGCGGCTACGATGATCGCCATCAGCACCTTGAAGCCGAGTGCCGTGGCCGCAAAGCTGTGGAAAGTCCAGACGCAACCTGCCACTACTGCTGCCGCCGAAGGACTTGGCAGGCCAATGAACCAGCGCTTGTCGGTACTGCCAATCTGCACGTTGAAGCGCGCCAGTCGTAATGCGGCACCTGCTACATAGATGAAAGCCGCAATCCAGCCCAGATTACCGACATCCTGCAGAATCCAGCTGAAGGCGACCACCGCAGGCGCCACGCCAAAGGAGAGCATGTCGGCCAGGCTATCATACTCTTCACCGAACTCGCTCTGGGTATTGGTCATGCGCGCCACACGACCGTCGAATCCATCCAGTACCATGGAGACAAAGATGGCGATGGCAGCCGAACCGAAGTTGCCATTGAGAGCGGCAACGACCGAGAAGAACCCCGAGAACAGTGCCGCCGTGGTAAACAGGTTGGGCAACAGGTAGATCCCCCGCCGACGCACCCGTTTGCCATCATGCACTACGTCCTCGATTACTTCGGTTTCGTCCTTGAATTCGGAAAACGGATCTCGATGACGAGGTGGCCGCTTGTCCGAGGGCGGAGGTGTTGATGTCATGACAATCGTCCTTTAAGGCGAATACATTACAGCATAGATGATGACAGCCTGAGCCCCGAATCCGCCATGAGCGATTTATTCCAACTGCTTGATCACTACGCCTGTTGCGGTCACCTGGCGTGGCTGGGAATACGCCCAAAACGTCGCGCAGCAGTGATTGAGTCCGATACAGTGCAGGCCATCGCCGGCCATGGGCTGGAAGGAGATCATCACGCCAGCCCTGGTGGCAAACGTCAGGTCACTCTGCTTCAGGCTGAACATCTACCGGTCATTGCCGCCCTGAGCGGTCATGGGCACGTGCCCCCACACTGGCTCAGACGCAATCTTGTGATCTCGGGTCTCAATCTGCTGGCCATGAAGGGTCGACAGCTGCAGTTCGAAGAGGGTGTCATTCTGGAGATTACCGGCCCCTGCGCCCCCTGTAGCCGCATGGAAGAAACACTGGGACATGGCGGATATAACGCCGTGCGCGGCCATGGCGGCATGACGGCCCGTATCATCCGGAGCGGCCTGCTTCGACACGGCGAGCGCGTCATTCCCCTGCCCAGGCAGCCGGGCCCAGCATGACAAAGGGCGCCACCGAGGTGACGCCCTTCCCTTCAAGTAACGCTTCGATCAGGTGATCGGCTGCAATACTCAGTTCTTCGACTTGTCGACCATCTTGTTGGCCGCAATCCAGGGCATCATGCCGCGCAGCTTGCCGCCGACCTGCTCGATCTGATGCTCGCCACCAAGACGACGCTTCGCCTTGAGCGTGGGGAAGCCCGCCTGGTTCTCGAGGATAAAGTCCCTGGCAAAGGAACCATCCTGGATATCCTTGAGCACCTGTCGCATCGCCTGTCGGGTTTCATCGGTGACGATCTTCGGACCGGTCACATAATCGCCATACTCGGCCGTATTGGAGATCGAGTAGCGCATATCTGCCAGACCGCCTTCATACATCAGATCGACGATCAGCTTGAGTTCGTGCAGGCATTCGAAGTAGGCCATCTCGGGCGCATAACCGGCTTCTACCAGCGTTTCGAAGCCTGCCTGTACCAGTGCCGACATGCCGCCACAGAGTACCGCCTGCTCACCGAACAGATCGGTTTCGGTCTCTTCGCGGAAGGAGGTGTGAATAATCCCGGCCCGACCACCGCCAATACCACTGGTGTAGGAGAGCGCCAGATCACGGGCCTGACCGCTCTGGTCCTGATAGATGGCGATCAGACATGGCGTACCGCCACCCTGGGTGTAAGTCTGACGCACCGTGTGCCCGGGCGCCTTGGGCGCGACCATGATGACATCAAGGTCCTCGCGCGGTTCAATCTGCTGAAAGTGAATGTTGAAACCATGCGCGAAGGCCAGGGTGGCACCCTGTTTGAGATTAGGCTCGACATCCCGGTAGTAGACCTGCTTTTGCACCTCATCCGGTGCCAGCATCATGACTACATCTGCATTGGAGATAGCCTCGGTCACTTCAGCGACCTTCAGGCCGGACTGCTCGGCTTTCTGCCAGGACCCGGAGCCCTTGCGCAGAGCCACGGTCACATCTACCCCGGACTCCTTGAGGTTGTGGGCATGGGCGTGACCCTGTGAACCATAACCGAGAATGGTGACCTGTCTGCTCTGGATCAGGGAAAGGTCACAATCCTTGTCGTAGAAAACCTGCATGTCATTTCTTCCTGTCTTGGACGACCGCAGCCGTCGTTCAATGATTCATGAATCTGTTGGAGTCGCCTGCAAGCGGCTCAGGACTGAATACTGAGCAGCTTCTCACCCCGGGCGATACCGGCCACACCGGTACGCGCCACCTCGAGTACGCCGACCGGGCCCATTGCCTGTAGAAAGGCATCAAGTTTCTGGGTATCGCCGGTAATCTGAACCGTGTAGACACTGGGGGTTACGTCGACAATCTGAGCGCGGAAGATATCGACGGTCCGCTTGACCTCATCACGCGCGGCACCCAGCGCCTTGACCTTGACCAGCATCAGTTCGCGTTCGATATGCGCGCCTTCGGTCAGATCGACCAGCTTGACCACATCGATCAGCTTGTTCAGATGCTTGGTGATCTGCTCGATGATGCGATCATCACCATTGGTCGTCACTGTCAGCCTGGAAAGCGTTTCATCATCGGTGGGCGCCACATTAAGGGTTTCGATATTGAAATTGCGCTGCGAGAACAGGCCGACCACCCGCGACAGTGCACCGGGCTCATTCTCCATCAGAATCGAGATGATATGGCGCATC
Organism: Kushneria phosphatilytica; assembly: GCF_008247605.1. NCBI lineage: Bacteria > Pseudomonadati > Pseudomonadota > Gammaproteobacteria > Oceanospirillales > Halomonadaceae > Kushneria > Kushneria phosphatilytica. The sequence continues at coordinate 2,963,390 of NZ_CP043420.1, forward strand.
AGGTCCTCTCCGTCTTCGACAGCAGCATGTCCCGCATGGCGCCCTGAGGCACCTGCATCGGATAGACGTGTTCATACGGGTCGACATGCACATCGAGGAACACCAGCTCATCCTTCGAGCTGAAGGCCGCATCCAGTGCCGCATCAAGCTCTTCGGCAGTGTTGACCGTGATGGCCCGGAAGCCATAGGCATCCAGCAGTTTCTCGAAGTCCGGCATCGATTCCACATAGGAGTGCGCATGACGGGACTTGTAGTTGAGATCCTGCCACTGGCGCACCATCCCCAGCGAGGCGTTGTTGAGATTGACGATCTTGACCGCGATGCCGAACTGCTTACAGGTCGACAGCTCCTGCATCATCATCTGAAAACTGCCCTCGCCGGTGAACAGCACGACATGTTCTTCGGGGTAGCTCAGCTTGATGCCCATCGCGGCAGGGAAGCCATATCCCATCGTTCCCAGCCCGCTGGAAGAGATCCAGTGATTGGGCTGGTTGAACTTGTAGTACTGGGCGGCAAACATCTGATGCTGGCCGACATCGGTGACCACATAGGCATCACCGTTGGTCACGCGATGCACAGCCTCGATCACCTGCTGTGGCTTGAGCGGTTCGCCCGGTGACGATGGCTCATAAAGCTTGCCCTGACGCTCGGCACGCCAGCCATCGATCCGTTCCCACCACGCATCAAGTGCCTCCCGATTTTCCTGCTCGCGCTCGGAAAGCATCCCCAGCATCTCGTTGAGGACACTGTCAGCGGCTCCCACAATCGGAATATCAGCGCGCACGGTCTTGGAGATCGAGCTGGGATCGACATCGATATGCACGATGCGTGCACCGGGACAGAACTTCGAAACGTTGTTGGTGACACGATCATCAAAGCGCACCCCGATACCCACCACCAGGTCACTCTCGTGCATCGCCATGTTCGATTCATAGGAACCGTGCATGCCCGGCCAACCCAGTGACTGGCGATCGTTCTGCGGGTAGGCACCAATGCCCATCAGCGAGGTAATCACCGGAATATTGAGTCGACGGGCCAGATCAGTCAGCGCCTCCGAAGCCCGGCCGGTAATCACCCCACCCCCGGCAAACAGCACCGGCCGCTGCGACTTGAGCAGCATATCGACCGCCTTGCGGATCTGGCCGGTATGGCCTCGCGTTACCGGATTGTAGGAGCGAATCTTCGCCTTCTTCGGATAGACGTACTCATAGCGCTCGGTGGGGGCAGTCATATCCTTGGGGATATCGATGACCACCGGGCCTGGTCGCCCGGTCGCGGCCAGATAAAAGGCCTTGCGCATCACCGTAGGGATTTCGGAGGGGTGCCGGATGGAGAAGCTGTGCTTCACGATCGGCCGCGTGACCCCCACGATGTCAGTCTCCTGAAAAGCGTCTTCGCCGATCAGATGGCTGGCCACCTGACCGCAGAGCACCACCATCGGAATGGAATCCATATAGGCAGTGGCGATCCCGGTCACGGCATTGGTCGCACCAGGACCGGAAGTCACCAGCACGACGCCGGGCTTGCCGGAAGCACGGGCGTAACCATCCGCCATATGGGTGGCAGCCTGTTCATGACGAACCAGGATGTGTTTCACGTCCTCCTGACGGAACAGCGCATCATAGATATGCAGCGCTGCACCACCAGGATAACCATAGATATACTCGACGCCCTCATCCTTCAGGAAGCGGGCAATCATGTCAGCGCCGGAAAGCAGTTCCACTGGAGGTTCCCCTTCAAGGTCTCGAGTGCGTTAACGGTGCGGTGCGCACCAGCGTTCGAGGGCGGCTGTCGCCACCTGCCACAGGCCACCCGGCCTGTGACACCTGATATCGATCAAGCCCATGACTGGGGCTTGACGAAGACCTGCACTCAAACTCGCATCAGTTCGATGCGTCGGGGCGTTGGTTCAGGCGGGGTGGGTTGCACCCCTGGCCCGGTAGGTCCTTTGGCAGGCGGGTAGAGGTATTGAACCTACCCTCACGTGACCGATGGGGGGTTGCCCGCCTGGTTCACGCCCTGCAATCAGGAATATCCAAGAGTCCATGAGCCATCGCCGAGTGTCAAGCAGTACGCTTCACGACGAAGCGGCTGCTGTCAGCCCTTGCAGCCTCTGCACCATGGCAGTGCACCGAGTCTCATCCATGACGATTTCTCCGGAAACCGTACGGTCCCTCTTTGGCAGTGCATGTCTGCTGATCTATGATCAGGAACTATTGCTCATGACTGTTAATCCAAGTGCATGCTCTCCGACCGTTCAGGCACCAGTCCGGAAGCGGTCAGCGAGGCTGCCCGAACCTGCATTACGGTCGGCAAATCCTCGCAAATCCCTGACGATGCTCGATTCACGCAACCGGATGATTTCATGCCATCGAAGCTGACGCCGACACCGACCATGCCGGACAGCCGGGAAGTTGCTTCTCTCCCGCCTCTGCCCGAGCTGCTCTGGCAATCGCTGTTTTTCGACGTGCAGCAGTGCCTGGTTTACGAAGACAGCAAAACTTTTGTCGACCTGCTGCCGTTGGAGGAGCCGGAAACCATCCTCGAACGCTATCGTGAGCTGCGCACGAACCTCGACTGCAGCGACGGCAAGCTGTTGGAGTTCATCGAAACCCATTTCCACCACGTCGAGGCTGAGGCCAGCGTCGAGCCTCCAGTCCATCATCAGGATGTGACCGCTCATATCGACGCACTGTGGAATGTTTTGACACGTCAGCCCCAACCGCGTCGAAGCCCCTGGTCGTCACGGCTTCCCCTGCCCTATGCCTATGTCGTTCCAGGGGGGCGTTTCAACGAAATCTACTACTGGGACAGCTACTTCACCATGCTGGGGCTGGCCACCAGTCAGCGGCTCGACCTGATTCGCGACATGCTCAACAATATCGCGTACATGATCGGCGCCTACGGCCACATGCCCAATGGCAATCGCACCTATTACCTGTCTCGCTCTCAGCCTCCCTTCTTTGCCTGCATGGTGGAGTTGATGGCCGGGCTGGAGGGTCAGGAGGTATATGCCAAATATCTGCCTCAGCTGGAAACCGAATACGCCTACTGGATGGATGGCAGCGATCAGTTGCGTCCGCACGAGGCTTATCGACGTGTGCTGCGCACCCATGATGGTGCACTCCTCAATCGCTACTGGGATGATCTGAACACACCACGCGAGGAGGCCTTTCGCGAAGACATTGCGACGGCACAGGCATCCGACCGGGAGCATATCGAGGTCTGGCGCAACATTCGTGCCGGTGGTGAGAGTGGCTGGGATTTCAGCTCACGCTGGCTGGCCGATGGCAGCACGCTGTCCACCATTCGTACCGTCGAGATTGCCCCGGTCGATCTCAACTGCCTGATGTACCATTTCGAGCGTATCCTCGCGCACGCACACGCCCTTCAGGAGCATCACGACCGTGCTCACTTCTATCGCGAACGCGCCCAGCAACGCGCCGTGGAAATTCGTCAACGCTTCTGGGACAGCGCGGCCCGCCGCTTCGGTGACTATCTCTGGCATGACCTCCGGCTGACCGACTGCATCAGTGCCGCCATGGTCTATCCGCTGTATTTCAATATTGCCACTCAGGGGCAGGCAGACGGCGTCGCCGACATCATTCGCGGCACTCTGCTCAAAAGAGGCGGGCTGGTCTGTTCTTCGGTGGAGAGCGGCCAGCAATGGGATGCTCCCAACGGCTGGGCTCCTCTGCAGTGGATGGCCGTTCAGGGGCTCAAGCATTATGGCCATCATGAGCTGGCACATGACATCGCCCATCGCTGGATCACGACCAACCTCACGCACTTCACGCGGGAGCACAAGCTGATCGAAAAGTACAATGTGGTGGATCTGGGGCCACCCGGTGATGGCGAATATCCTGCTCAGGATGGCTTCGGCTGGACCAATGGCGTGCTACGCGCGCTGTTGGCGCAGTATCCGCCCGAGTGTGCCGCACAATTGCAATCGAAAGCCGCCGAGATCGCCCTGGGGGAAACCCCGGGCGCCTGATTGCGGCCCTGTTCTCACAACATGAAAGCGGGCCCGCGCCATTGGCGCGGGCCCGCTTTCGTTGGTACGCGAAGATTTACTTCGCTGCTGTGACGTCTTCCGACCGGTTCACCCGTTCAAATTTCAGATGATCCTCTTCGGCACTGACCCGAATGGTATCGCCAGCGCTGTAATGACCGGCCAGCAACTCCTGCGCCAGCGGGTTCTCGATGCGATTCTGAATTGCCCGCTTGAGCGGCCGCGCCCCATAGACCGGATCGAAGCCGACTACCGCCAGCTGAGCCATTGCATCGCTGCTCACTTCCAGCGCCATGTCACGCTCGGCCAGTCGGTTACGCAGCCGCGAAAGCTGAATATCGGCAATCTGCTGAATCTGCTCCTGCCCCAGCGCATGGAACACCACGACTTCGTCGATACGGTTGATCAGCTCGGGCCGGAAATGATTGGCCACTTCATCCATCACGGCTGCCTTCATCCGCTCATAGCCGTCTTCATCGGTCTCGCCGGCATAGCTCTGGATCACGCCGGAACCAAGATTCGAAGTCATCACCACGACCGTATTGCGAAAATCCACGGTGCGTCCCTGACCATCGGTCAGACGGCCGTCTTCCAGCACCTGCAGCAAAATATTGAAGACATCCGGATGGGCCTTTTCAACCTCATCGAGCAACAGTACCGAATACGGCTTGCGGCGTACGGCCTCGGTCAGATAACCGCCCTGATCGTAACCGACATAGCCCGGGGGCGCCCCGATCAACCTGGAGACGGAGTGCTTTTCCATGAATTCGGACATGTCGAGGCGAACCATCGCCTCCTCGGTATCAAACAGGAAGTTGGCCAGTGTCTTGCACAGCTCGGTCTTGCCTACCCCGGTCGGGCCGAGGAACAGAAATGAGCCATTGGGCCGATTGGGATCACTGATCCCTGCCCGCGAGCGACGCACCGCATTGGCTACTGCGCTGACTGCCTCATCCTGGCCGATCACGCGCTCATGCAACGCCTCTTCCATGCGCAGCAACTTCTCGCGCTCGCCTTCCAGCATTTTCGCTACCGGAATCCCGGTCCAGCGCGACACCACTTCGGCGACTTCCTCTTCGGTCACATTGGAGCGCAGCAGCTGATGACTGGCGGTATCGGCCTCGGCATCACTGGAATCAGCAATCTTCTTCTCCAGTGACGGGATCACGCCGTACTGCAGTTCGGACATGCGACCCAGATCACCCTGACGACGCGCAGCCTCCAGATCGGTACGCGCCTGCTCCAGCTCGGCCTTGAACTGCGCCGCGCCCTGAATGCTGGCCTTCTCGGCTTTCCATACCTCATCGAGATCGGCGTACTCACGCTCAAGCTCATCGATCTGCGCTTCCAGATGTTCAAGACGCTTGCGGGTGGCGTCGTCAGTCTCCTTCCTGAGTGCTTCACGTTCCATCTTGAGCTGAATCAGACGGCGATCGAGCCGGTCCATTTCCTCGGGTTTGGAATCGAGCTCCATGCGAATCCGTGAGGCAGCTTCATCGATCAGGTCGATCGCCTTGTCAGGCAACTGACGATCGGTGATATAGCGCTGTGACAGTTTGGCCGCTGCAATGATCGCCCCATCGGTGATATCCACACCGTGATGGACTTCGTAACGCTCCTTGAGCCCCCGCAGGATAGCGACGGTATCTTCCTCGGTCGGCTCATCGACCAGCACCTTCTGGAAGCGCCGTTCCAGTGCCGCATCCTTTTCGATGTCATGGCGATACTCATCCAGGGTGGTAGCTCCGACACAATGGAGTTCACCCCGTGCCAGCGCCGGCTTGAGCATGTTGCCGGCATCCATCGAGCCTTCGGTCTTGCCGGCGCCCACCATGGTGTGCAGCTCGTCGATGAAGAGAATTACCCGACCCTCTTCCTTCGCCAGCTCATTGAGCACGCCCTTGAGACGCTCCTCGAAGTCACCGCGATACTTGGCGCCGGCCAGCAGCGCGCCCAGATCGAGTGCCAGCACCCGCTTGTCCTTGAGCCCCTCCGGCACCTCACCGTTGACGATGCGCTGAGCCAGCCCCTCGACAATAGCGGTCTTGCCGACCCCGGGCTCGCCGATCAGTACCGGGTTGTTCTTGGTGCGCCGCTGCAGCACCTGAATGGTGCGACGAATCTCCTCGTCGCGACCGATGACAGGGTCGAGCTTGCCCTCTTCGGCCCGGGCAGTGAGATCGGTCGTGTACTTGTCGAGTGCCTCGCGCTGTTCCTCGGCTTCGGCATCATTGACCGTATCACCGCCACGCAATTCATCGATGGCCTGGCGAACGCTGGTCCGACTCAGGCCGGCGCCAGTGAGCACCCGGGTAACGGCATGATTCATTTCCAGTGCAGCCAACAGCACCAGCTCGGTGGCCACATACTGATCGCCGCGGTTCTGGGCTTCGCGATCGGCGAAGTTGAACAGTCTCCCCAGGTCCTGGCTCATGGCCACATTGCCATCAAAATTCTTGACGGTTGGCAGGTTATCAAGATGGCTGATCAGCCCCTCGCGAACCCGAGCCGGATCACCACCGGCCTTCTGGATCAGGGCTCGCATGCCGCTATCACGGCTGTCGAACAACGCCAGCAACAGATGGCCGGGCTGAAGTTCATTGTGACTGCGGCCTACCGCCAGTGACTGGGCTTCCGACAGCGCATTCTGCAACTTGCTGGTCAGTCGATCGATTCGCATCAGGCATTCCTCTCATCCGGCGCCGGACGCCTCGATCGGCCATACAGGCGGGTCGGGCGTAAATGGCGCAAACAGCTTGGTATTGCTGACAAGATGGGGACCGGCATTACGGTTTCAAGCGTGTCAGCCAATTTTTATGTTAAATCAATAATAGCTGAAGCAAATGACTGCCGGGATGCGGCGAAGCGTCGCCGGACATCACTCGACTGCGCGCCGGCGGGCAGCCCGGGCCCGGCAGAGGTTAGCCGCGCAACCAGATGACGGAGGCCATGCGGCCAGTCACACCATGATCACGACGATACGAATAGAATCGTTGATCCGAAGCAGTACAGAAGTGCCCGCCCCCGATGGATTGCACTCCCAGCGCTTCCAGTCTCAGGCGAGCCAGACGATATAGATCGGCCATGTAATGATTCAGCCGGTAGGGGCTGAACTCGAATGCGGTCTCGGCCTCGGGTTGAACCGATACGAAAGCGTCCAGTACCTCGCGACCCACCTCGAACTGTGCATTGGAAATGGCTGGTCCCAGCCACGCCATGAGTTCTTCGGACGGGCATTCGAGCGCAGCGACAGTGGCTTCCAGTACTCCTCCGGCCAGCCCACGCCAACCAGCATGAGCAACCCCCACCCGGGTCCCCCGGCGATCACAGAACAGTACCGGCAGGCAGTCTGCACTCTGTACCACACAGGCATAACGGGTATCGAAGGCCACCGAAGCATCGGCCGGCGGCGGAGGTGACTGATACGCCTGCAGGACCCGGACGCCATGCTGCTGATCAAGCCACAGCAACGGCCTCTCGTCGCCAATTCGGCGGCTCAGACGCTGGCGACAAAGCGCCACCATCGTTTCGTCGTCACCCACATGTGCAGCCGTATTGAAATGAGCAAAGGGCCCTTCGCTTGGCCCCTGCTCGCGGGTAGTGATGAATGCCCCTACCGTATCCGGCGCATTCCAGTCGGGCAGAATCAGGCCGGGCTGCTCGTTCATGACACCCCCTCATCATGTCGGGCCTGCCGATCAGCACGCAGCGTATCGAGCAGAGTCACCATGTCATCGGGGAGCTCGGCATGAAATTCCATCGACGCTCCATCGACAGGATGCTCGAAAGCCAGACGGCGCGCATGCAATGCCTGGCGTGGAAACTCGCGCAACAGCGTCTTGAGCGCTTCGCTCCCGCCCATCGGCAGCTTGAGGCGTCCGCCATAGAGCGGATCACCGATCAGCGGAAAGCGCCGGTGTTGCATGTGAACACGAATCTGGTGTGTACGCCCGGTTTCAAGCTGGCAACGGACATGCGTGTGTGCATGAAAACGCTCCTGCACACGATAATGGGTCACGGCGGGCTTGCCCCCACTGACAACGACCGCCTGACGCTTGCGATCGACGGGGTGGCGACCAATCGGCGCATCCACGGTGCCCCCGGAGATCATTGCGCCGGTGACCACGGCATCATATTCGCGACTGATACTGCGTGCCTGCAGCTGTTCCACCAGGGCGGTATGCGCCTGCAGCGTTTTTGCCACCACCATCAGACCACTGGTGTCCTTGTCGAGTCGGTGCACGATTCCGGCACGGGGGAGTGTTCCCAGCTGGGCATCATGGTGCAGCAGTGCATTGAGCAGAGTGCCATCGGGATTACCGGCCGCCGGATGGACCACCAGGCCAGCCGGCTTGTTGAGCACCAGTACAGCCTCGTCTTCGAAAACGATATCCAGTTCGATGGCCTGAGGCAGCCACTCCTCCCGCGCCTCGAGGGTTGCGGTCAGTTGTAACTGCATACCGCCGACGACCTTCGCACGCGGGCGTTGCGGCTCGCCATCGACGGTCAGGGCGCCCTCGTTGATCCAGCTTTTGAGGCGCTCGCGCGAAAACTCCCCGAACAGCTCGGCCGCCACCTGATCGAGACGCATCCCGGTCATGGTTTCCGGCACGCTGCGCTGGGCTTCAATGGTTTCACTCTGGGGTACGGACATGGGAACTCCGAACGACGTCATTCAAGACGGGCGTTTCGCGGCGGCTGGACAATGCTTTATAGTGCCTTGCCTGGATCGGTCCGATGCCGGGCGCGAGACCCGGCATTCGATTCTCGCAGCGCCGGGCCGTATAGTATGACCCGGATCATCAAGCAGCTGGCTGTCGACGGATTCTACCACGGCCGCCATTGATTGCCCGACATGAGGACGACATGCGCGCCATTTCCCTGAGTGCCCTGGCACTGGCCGCTGCCCTGCTCGCAGGCTGTGCCGGCAACGAGACCAAGCAGGACGCTCCGGACATCCCCGAGCAGGAGCTCTATCAGCAGATTCAGCAGGCACTCAACAACGGTAGCTACTCGGCAGCCGTCACCAAGCTGGAACAGCTCGAAAGCCGTTACCCGTTCGGTGATTACGCCGAGCAGGCTCAGCTGGAGCTGATCTACGGCTACTACGAAGTCAATAACTGGGAGCAGGCGCGAGCCGCTGCCAGCCGCTTCATTCGCCTGCACCCGGACCACCCCCAGGTCGACTACGCCTACTACATGCGTGGCCTGGCTGCCTGGCAGGCGGGTCGTTTCAGTCTGGAGAGCCTTGATCTGATCGATATCTCCCGGCGTGATCTGGGCGCCACTCGGGATGCCTATACCGATTTCGGTGAAGTGGTGCGCCGCTTCCCGGAGAGCCCTTACGCACCCGATGCTCGTCAGCGCATCATCTATCTGCGCAACGTGCTGGCACGCCATGAACTGCAGGTCGCAGATTTCTATCTGCGCAAGCAGGCTTATGTGGCTGCTGTCGACCGAGGCAAGTGGGTGCTGGAACACTATCCTCGCACTCCGGCCACGCGGGATGCCCTGGCTGTCATGGTAGAAGGTTACCTCGGACTGGACATGCGCGACCGCGCCCGTCAGACCCTGGCACTGCTGATCAAAAACGATCCCGATAATGCTCGTCTTGATGGCGACACCTTCGAGCCGCGCTATGTCGATGCCGAACCATTGACGCTGGACCGCACGCCCGGCAGTGGCGTCAGTGAGCTGACATCGAACACGCCAATGGGGTCGGCAGCGAATCAGCAGCAGGATGGCGCCTCTGGCGCCAGTCTGCCGGTCGGCCAGCCGCCAACCGCGGATCTGCCCGATAGCACTGACCCTGACATGGGCAATGCGCCCATCGCACCGGCCAACGCCCCGCGGCCCGATACGTCGCAGCCTGCCGGGCGCTGATGGGCAAGGCCGGGGCGATGCCCCGGCCTCGCCCTGGCTCAGTCTCCGGGCTGCCAGCCGTTGACGATGGGATAACGACGATCCCGTCCGAAACCACGCGGCGTGACCCGTACCCCGGGAGGGGCCTGACGGCGCTTGTACTCACTGCGATCGACCAGCCGAATGGTTCGGGTAACATCGTCCCGGTCAAAGCCGCGCTCGACGATCGCTTCCAGACTCTCATCTCCCTCGATGTAGTGCCACAGGATGGCATCCAGGGTGTCATAGCCCGGCAGTGAATCACTGTCGACCTGGTCGGGAGCCAGCTCTGCCGAGGGCGGACGCTCGATAACCCGCTGAGGAATCACTTCGGCCTCGCCTTCGGCACGCGCCTGCTCGTTGCGCCAGCGGGCCAGTCGATAAACGCGGGTCTTGTAGACATCCTTGAGGGCGCTGTAGCCCCCTACCATATCGCCGTAAAGCGTAGCGTAACCGACGGCCATTTCGCTCTTGTTGCCAGTGGTCAGCACCATCAGTCCTTTCTTGTTGGAGAGCGCCATCAGCAACACGCCTCGACAGCGGGACTGAAGGTTTTCTTCGGTCGTGTCGGCCGCGGCGCCGGCAAAGCTCTCTGCCAGCGTGCCGGTAAAGGCCTCCACCATCGGCGCGATTTCCATTACCTCATAATGCACGCCCAGTTGTTCGGCCTGTTGTGCAGCATCCTGACGCGAGATTTCGGCTGTATAGTGATACGGCATCATGACCGCCTGAACCCGATCGGGACCGAGCGCATCGACGGCGATCGCCAGCGACAGGGCAGAGTCGATCCCTCCCGAGAGCCCCAGCACGACGCCGGAGAACCCACTCTTGTTGACGTAGTCGCGCACGCCGGTCACCAGCGCACAATAGAGCGCCTCGTCCTCTTCGGGCAGCATCTCACGCTCACCCTCGAGCAGTCGGATACTGCCCTTGTCGTCACGTCGGATACCCACCGGCATCAGTCCTACCTGCCAGGTGGGCGCCTGCACCCGACAGACACCATCAGCATCAAGTGCAAACGAACCGCCATCGAAAACCAGTTCGTCCTGACCGCCAATCTGGTTGGTATAGATCACCGGCAATTGCGCCTCGCGAGCGCGGGCACTGAATAGCGCCAGCCGTTCGGCAGGCTTGTCGATGTGATAGGGCGAGCTGTTGAGCGACACGATAAGCTCGGCACCCGCCGCCCGGGCACGCTGGATCGGTTCTTCAACCCAGAGATCCTCACAGATCAGCACGCCGAGCTTCAGCCCCTGGTGTTCAATGACACAAGGCGCATCACCTGCCTCGAAGTAGCGACGTTCATCAAAGACCAGGTAATTGGGCAGGGCCTGCTTGGCATATTCGCCCAGCCACTCGCCATTGTAGAGGGCGCCGGCCATGTTGTGACGGCGCCCGTCGCGCTCGCCGGGATAACCCACCAGCACCAGTACATCGCTTGCCACACGCGCTGCCAGTTGCTCTCGCGCCTTCGCGATTCGTCGCTCCATCGCCGGACGCAGCAACAGATCTTCAGGCGGGTAGCCGGTCAGGCAGAGTTCGGGCAGGACCACGATATCGGCACCGTGTTCGATACGCGCTTCGCGTACAGCCTCGATTACCCGCTCGGTATTGCCGGGCACATCGCCGACCAGCGGATCGATCTGGGCCATCACCAGGGTCATGTCTTGCATGGCACACGGTCTCTCGATTGACGGATATAAACGATCAGATGACGAAAGCGGTCAAAAACCGCCCGATCCGTCATCCCGGGGGGCCTACACTAACGCAACCCTTGATGCGATGCGCGGCCGCCATTTGCCCTCTGTCATGACAACACTTCCTGATCCCGTCCAGCCAGGCTCGCATTGTCACAACGATAAGGTGCCGGATCGACACAGGGTGACTCATTGTTCATCAACTCACCCAGCAGTCGCGCCGAAGCCGGCGAGAGCACCACACCGTTGCCTCCATGCCCGGCATTGAGCCAGAGTCCGGCAAGCGTCGTCTCTCCGATAAAGGGAATACTGTGTGGTGAGCCGGGTCTCAGACCTGCCCAGTGGGCGATCACCCGAGCCTGGGCCAGGCCTGGTGCCATCTCCAGAGCACACGCCTGCAATTGCGTCCTGGCTGCCCGGGTTGTGGACTTGTCAAAGCCACATGATTCAAAGGTACTGCCGGCCAGCACCCGGCCATCCTGACGCGGAATCAGATAGTGTCCACCCATCAGCACCACCCGGTCCACGACATTCGGCGCACCCTCCAGCAGCAGCATCTGACCACGGACCGGCTGGATGGGTACTTCAATACCCAGTGGCGACAGCAGCGAACGTGTCCAGGGGCCGCAGGCCAGCACCGTATGATCTGCCATGAGCGTATCCGCTTCGGTCCTGATACCAGTCACCCGCATTCCCTGACGTACCAGACCGACTACCGGTCGATGTTCATGCAGGGTAATGCGTGAATGCTGTAGCACCCGGGTACGCAACGCCTGCCCCAGGCGTGGTGTTCGAATACTGCCATGCGTTGGCATCCAGGTTGCCGGAAGGGCCGTGTCAATCATGCCGGACGGCCAGTGTGGCAGTTTTTCTTCAGTGTAGAGTTCAAGCTTTCGACCACTACGCGCCCGCCAACGACGGATCTGTTCAAGCTCTTTTACCTGCAGGTGCGCGATACCATGCGCCGAAAACTGGGGGTCGATACCGCTCTCATGCTGCAATTGCTCGGCCAGGCCCGGCCAGGCCGGCTCCGCTACCGAAGCCAGTGCAGTCACGGCATCGTCATAGCGCCATGGGTAAAGGGGAGACAGGATACCGCCCCCCGCCCAGGAGGCTTCTCGCACGCACTCTCCCTGCTCAATCACGGTTACGCTGGCGCCCCGCTCCGCCAGCGTCAGGGCGCTCAACAGGCCGTTGATACCACCGCCCACGATGGCAATGTCACTCACTGATACCTCCCCCTGCTACACGGCTGAAGTGCTCTGCGCTCAAGTAGATATTCACACACGCCGTTATATCAGAAATATCTCATTAACCAGTCTCTTCCATACGCACGGGAGATCTTTCGGGTCACCGGCTACGGGGAATTATAAGTGATCGAGTCCTGTATCGTCCGTCGTCAGACAGGAATGACGCTGCTCGGCGCCGTGGTGACTCTGACCATTCTGAGTATCATGCTGAGCGTGGGCCTCCCTCAACTGAACAGGCAGGTGCAGGCGCGAGCGCTGCGTCTGGATGCCCGGGCACTGGCGGCCCTGGTCCGCCAGGCGCGCAGTCTCAGTCTGGAGACACCGCAAACGTTAATGCTGTGTGGCAGTCGGGATGGCAAACAGTGTGATGACAAAGGGTGGCAGCAGGTCATTCTGCGCCTTGCGGATGGCTCCCGGCTGCAACATCTGCGTCTACAGGGAGATGAGCATGTTGTCTGGCGCGGCGTCAGTACACCCCTGATTTTTCATCATCGCTGGCGCCACAACTTTCTCAATGGCACTTTTTCACTCTGTCCGATACAGGATACAGACATTGCGGCCTGGCGAATCATCATCAGTCGATTGGGCCGCCCGCGACTCGTGCGCGTACCGAACGATCCGCGCTGCGCCCCTACGCCGTGATTACCGGGCGGCCGGCACCATGGTCAACAGGGACTCCAGCGGCTCGGGCATCGCAATATGGAAGCCCTGAGCATAGTCGATTCCCATGTTACGGACCCGATCAAGGGTCGCGGAATTTTCGACGAATTCGGCCACCGTGGCGGCACCGAGTCGGTGGGCGATCTGATTGATGGAATCGACGATGACCTGATCCAGCGCGTTATCCGGGACATTGCGTACAAAGGCACCATCGATCTTGACCAGATCGACCGTAAAGCTCTGCAGATAACTGAACGAACTCAGGCCGCTACCGAAATCATCCAGCGCCACTCGGCAGCCACGATCACGCAGCATCGTGATCGCCTCACTGGCCATCGCCACATGGTTCATCAGCGCAGTTTCGGTAATCTCGAATATCAGCTGCCCGGGTGGCACCGGCGACCTGCTCATCAGCTCAAGCAACCATGGCATGAATGTCGAATCACTGAGCGAATTGGCCGAAAGGTTGATGCTCAGTTGCAAGGTCGGTCGCGCAGCGACCTCTTTACCCCGATGGAACAGCAGACGTTCCAGCACCCAGCGATCGATGGCCGCCATCATGCCATAGCGCTCGGCCACCGGAATGAAGGCGCCCGGTGGTATCAGCGAGTCATCCTTGCTACGCATGCGCAGCAGTATCTCATAATGCTCGCACTCACTGCCCTGCATGCAGAGGCTCATGATGCGCTGCGAGTAAAGTTCAAAACGATCAGCCTCGATCGCCTCACGAAGCCCCGCGGCCATGAAGATCTCGCGATGCTCGCGCTCAACCTCATGCTGCCCGGGCTCAAAGGCCGAGGAACGATTGCGTCCAGCGCGCTTGGCAGCATAACAGGCAATATCGGCCTTGCTGAGCAGGGCGCTGAAAGAGGCGGTTTCGGCATCAATGGCGACCATGCCGATGCTGGCGCCGATATCATAGATATTACCTTCCCAGACAAAGCGAAGAGCACAGATCAGTCCGATCAGCTTGTCTGCGACCTGCCTTGCCTGCTCAAGCGTGCAGTCCGTCAACAGCAACCCGAACTCGTCGCCACCCACCCGAGCCAGTACATCCTGATGACGCACATGACGGCCGAGCAGTGCGCTGACCTCGGTCAGCAGATGATCGCCTGCCATGTGCCCTGCCGAATCATTGACCACCTTGAAACGGTCGAGATCGATCATGCACAGCACATCGCGGGCTCCCTGACGACGTGCGCGCTTCAGTGCCTCGTCAATCACCTGCTCAAAGCGGGCGCGATTGAAAATACCGGTCAGTGCATCGTGAGAAGCCGTGAAACTGAGGCTGCGCTGCAACTCGCGTGCTCGTGAGACATTCTGGAAAACCAGCACGGCCCCCAGTAACGCACCGCCTGCTGCCCGGACCGGTGCCGCGGTAGCGTTGACATCGAAGCGCTCACCATCACGGCCGATCAGTACCAGATCATCTTCACGGCTGAAGATACTTGAGCGCTGCAGGCACTCTCGTACCGGGTTGGTCAGCGGCGCCTCGCTTTCAACACCGTCACGAACAACGTTGAAGATGCTTTCGATGGGCTGTTGACAGGCCTGCTCCAGGGACCAGCCGGTCATCCCTTCAGCAGTGGGATTCATGAAGTTGATACGAGCCTGATCATCGGTGGCAATGACACCATCACCGATCGATGAAAGGGTCACCTGTAATCGCTCGGTCTCTGCCTGCAGAGCATGCGAGAGCCGCACGCGCTCGATCTCGGCAGATTTTGCCGCGGTCACATCAATGATGGTGCCAATCAGACGCTGGGGTCGATCAAGCTCATCATGCGCCATGACACGCCCGCGGACCTGAAACCAGCGATAACCGAGCTCGGGGTGATACATGCGATATTCGATCAGATAGAGCTCGGTTCGTCCCTCGATATGTGCGCGCAGTTGTGATCGTACCGACTCGATATCGTCCGGATGAACAATATCCAGCCACTCGCTGCGAGAGAAAAGGGGCTGTTCGCGAGGCAGCCTCAGCATGCGCCGCGCTTCCATGGAAAGCTGTAGACTTCGCTCGGGTAGCTCGATCTCCCAGACACCCTGCCCGCTGCCATCAAGTGCCATTTTCCAGCGCTGTTCGCTGTCACGCAGGCGCTGACGCTCCCAGCGATTGCTCTGCATCATGACACCCAGCAATAACGCCGGCAGCACGATCAGCGCGGCCGTGAGATAGAACTGGCTCTCGAAATTCAGCAGTGCCGAACCGAGGGTCGGGGGAACGTCATTCAGAAACAGGATGGCGATCAAAAAAATCATGCTGATAGCGTTGAGCAGGGTACTGCGAAAGAAATCCAGCACCAGCGCCCCGATCAGCAACGGCAACCCGCAATAGATAATGGCCATCGGCAGTGACGGTACCACCAGCGCATCCACCACCAGCGTCAACAGCATCATCGGATAGAAGGGATTACGCCAGCCCCGCGCAAGAAAGGCGTGCCAACCCCGTATCGAACTGTTCAGCGCCGGCGGCAGCATGACCAGCAGGCCCACGGCATCGGCAATGTAATATTGCAGCCAGCCGCTCAGCGCACTGGCACCTCGACTCCACTCGATGAATGCTGAAGCGCTCGCCCCGAAAATCGGAGTAACAAGAACACCCAGCAGAAGGATGTGCAGCGTTGGTTTCAATGCCTGGAGCGAGACGGCGCCGTTGAAACGCTGCCTCAGCAGCATTGCCCCGAAGGTAATTTCAACCAGATGGATGGGGGTATAAATGAATGCCAGGGCCGGTGACATGAAAGGCAACAGCACCAGGAAATTGACCACTGTCAGCGCCAGCAGCGGCGACCACCAACGGGGGTAATCCAGTCGCACCAGCGCCGCTATCGCCAATGCATTGGGTAACCAGAGCGAAGCCTGGCCACCGGGTAGCTGCGCCAGCGACAGGCAGAGCACGCCAAGCGTCCAGAACAGACCACAAAAAAGCCCCAGCCGTACCCAATGGGTTGCCCGATCACTGGCATTCAGAAACAGTCGCTCATAAAGCTCGATCATGCGGGCGTGGTATCCGGTCCTGAAGCGGTAATGAGGGGTTGAAAGCCCTGAGTGGCAGGCACTCGACCCTTCATGGGTCTTGCTGATACCACCAGGTCGGCGTCAGCGGCGATTGAGTCAGGGTAATGCCGTTCAGCTCCGACAGCACCTTCGCCAGAGTAGCCCGTCCAGCCCCCGACAGTTCTATTCGATTACTGTCGACATGCAGTGACAGTTCATCGACCAGGGTGCTACCGATTGAAGCACTGACGACCCGGCCGTTACTACGCTGCACATACACCTGACCAGCACCGGCACTATCACGTTGTTCAAGCTCGGGAAAGACCAGCCCGTAGAGTACGCTCTTTCCGCCCAGTGGCGTGCAGGTACCTTCATCGTCGGCATCATAAGCGGTCATGAAGGTCACGCCCAGTACGGTACGACTTTCGGAGAGTGCCTTGCGTCGCGTCCCCATCGGTATCTGCCAGCCTCCGAAAGAAGCCGTTAGCCCGGTCGCCGCTGCCTGTAGCGTGTCATGTGATCGCAACACGCTTTCAGGCAATACCAGCTGCTGGTCATCGGACGTCGATGTGGCCCGAATCAGATCATTGCTACCCAGCGGCCACTGCATGACCTCGCGACCACCCCCAGCCATCACCGGCGTCACATTGAGCACAAAAATGGCGTCATTGGTATCATTGCGTCGCAGGTGTGCCCGATCGCCACTGGCTACCACCAGAAAGTCGAAATCGACATCGCCAAGCCGGGTACGAATCAGTTCAGGTGCAGTGAAGAAACGCCGATCGGCTCGGGGAGTATCGTGGCGGCCCAGTTGCGCAACGTTCACCAGGCGCCACTGATCGGGGTTCGAGGCGCGCAGATCAGCAAACCAGACATTGCCGCCGGTATCGGCAAAAAAGGCACCCTCGGTCACACCATCCCCATCAGCATCCACCGTAGTCATGTCACCGGCTATGCTGTCCTGTAGTTCCGGGTGATTCAGATGCTGTTCAAAGGCGCCCACCAGGGCACCCGTGCTCGCATCGATTACATAGAAGCCAGCACCCCGTGTATCCCGTTCAATAGCATCGACGGCCTGTGTATCGCCATCGGAGCGTCCGCTGATATCATCCTTGCGGCGATCGTAGCCACCACCGAAAAGGAAGACTCGCCGCTTCCTGTTGCCTTCTGATGCAATCAATGCCGGGCGCGGTGTCGACCAACTCTGCCCGAGCCATTCGAATCCGCTGTCCGCAGTCGAAATGCGCCATGCCTCTCGAGGACGGGCGGGATCTTTTACATCCAGACCGTAATAGCCATATCCTCCTCGCCGGAACCCGAAAGCCAGAATGGCCTGATCAGGATCATCGCCGATATAGCCATTATCGTTACCATCAACAGCCAGTAATGCCGGGCTACCATCGATACCATAATTGGTCCCCTGACTGCCCTCTTCCACCAGCACGTCATGCTTCCCATCGGTCCCACCCGGATAACGCGCCTGATAGACGGCATTGTCATTGAACAGGCGGAAAACCGGCGCATCGATCACCTCTTGCGGCCAGAAGGACCATGTCTCTCGGCCCGTCTCGGCATCAAAGGCATGCAACAGACCATCATTACTGCCTACAAACAGGGTAATACCACCACTATTGCGGCAAATGCCCTGATCCGGTGGGCAACCTCGGTTGAAGGCCAGCGGTCTGGAATGAATGATATCCGCCAGGGGCCAGACGCGATTCAATGCCGTTTGCCCGTCGACACGCCCCGTACGCAACCACTGCGCTACAGAGGAGAGCGTCAGGCGATGCTGTTCAAGCAGTTGTCGCGCGCTGTTGCCGGCAAGACCGCTGCCTATCACCGCGGTGTTGCTCGTCAGTTCACGAAGCCCTCCCCCTGACGAGCCAATATCCGAATACAGCCGTCGATCATTCTGCTCCGCCAGCAGAGCCCCAGCCCCCCCTCTCTCGACTTCATCCGGCGGAGCGCGACTCCCCGTCCAGCTCTCGCTGTCAGATAAAGTATCGTCATGATACGCGTATTTTTTCAGGTTGCCGGTCCAGGGGGCATTCAGCCGGGGCTGAAAGACAGGTACATACGCATTATCGAGATTGCGCAACTGATTGAAATCAGAGGCAAAAACCCGCACCCGGTTAAGCGTTTGCTGCTGACGGATATTGCCGACAATCGCGTCGAAGGCAGAAGTCAGTCCCGGTGTATCCTCAACGGTGAAATATCCTTTCTGACCGGTATCCCCGCCTTCGGCATCCAGCAGCGGAGAGGCAGCATCCCGCAATAGTGTCTGATCGGTGGCAAACCCGATGGTGTAGGTATACGCGTGCTGAGCACCGGGCAAATCAGGCGCCAGATCATGTGTCTGCATATAGTGCGTCAATACTGGCAGACAGTTCGTTGCCGGATAGGCTTCATAGCCGGCGTAAGGGGCCGCCCAGGGATAACGACGTTCGTCGCACGGCTCTCCGGTCAGTTGCCGGATCGCTTCGTTGGCACTCAGATCCCACTGTGGCTGACCATCGGTCATGTAGATGATGTAAACGCTCTGGCAGGCTCTGAGCGGAGAACGATAGCGGTTGCCTTCTTCAGCAGCATAGTCACGTCGCGGAGCACCATTGCCGCCGAGGTAGCCGTATTCGATTCGACTACCGGAGAAGTATCGGTAGACCTCGAACAGGGTTTCACACAAAGGCGTACTGGTTTCGGGAGTCAGGCTGTCGATCCGATTCTTCAGCTCAAGCCGTGATCCCGAGCTCTGCTTCTTGGCGCTCGGCAGGGCAAAAACCACCCTGCCGCCATCATCACCCCCATTTTCGCGCCAGCATTCGGGTGAATTTACCCGTGTCGAATAGGTCAGCGTGCCCCACCAGCTGTAGCTGTAGCACTCACTCCTGAGGGAGGTATTGCCATTGTTATTGAAGACGGCCAGACCGAAATTGATATCGGCATTTTCATCGATCAGGCGTTTGACCACGTCCCTGGCAATCGTCATCTTCGAGCGGCAACCGCTGCGGTAGTAGCAGTTGTTCGGATTCTCTCCCGATGGCGTATCCGCCATGCTGCCCGAGTTATCGAAAATGATGAGCACCTGAGGCTGACTGCCGACATCATCCTTTTGTAACCGGGCCTTGATGACATCGATATCGTCGGCCAGGACCGATCGGGCGCACAAACCCATCAGCAACAGGCAGCACAACATCAGCGAGAAACGATAGCCGGCCGCGCTCATCCGTCACGATCTCCCGACAGAATCAGCATGCGGTTGGAGACGGCCGACACCATGGTTTCCCGCAGACCGCGATGAAGCTCATGATCCGCGTTGATACCGGACGTCCGGGAATCACTTTCGTGCCTGATGCGCAGATCATAATAGCGGCAGCTGACCAGACCATTGCCAGTGGCGCGGCGGCGTATCAGTCGCTCATCCAGGCAAGGATTCTCGATTCGCTGGAGTACCACACGATTGTCCTCGCCACATTGAGGACGAGTTTCTCCCGCCACTACCGAAGTATCATCGATCATTATCGTGACGCACTGCTGCTGCCTTTCCAGGGAAACCAGGGCATGACGCACCTGCAATGTCTCTTCCGGCGCTGCCGTATCGACCGGTACCGCGGCCGCAGCGACAACGCGGGTCAGATCGCTTTCCGCCTGCTGAAAAGTGCGAGCATCCTGCCGATCGCTGAATGCGCCGCGAATATCCAGCAACCCTCGATCCATCAATGCAAGGCCGGTCAGGGTCATGCCCAGCAACAGCAGCATGCCGATCAGCAGCGTAAAACCACGCTGTCGCCTCATGAGCCCTCCCGTAATCGCGCCCGAGCGTTGCGCATCGTGACCGTGGTCACGAACACTCGGCGCAAACGCTGGTCATCCAGCGTTATCGCTTTCCCTGATAGCCGCAGTGGAAGCGCATTAACGTGCGAGTGAAGCGCAGGACTGCGCAATACAATGAAAAGACGGACGCTGACCACGGCGTTCCAGTCAGAGACAAGATCATCGGTCACGTAGCGATTGGCAGTACCATCACGATCGCTATCAAGCCCCCACTCCAGCGAGAGCGCTTCCACGCCACGCACCACTTCTGAAGAGTTGGTCCATGCGCCATTCTCATCCAGCTGGCGCATCATCAACGCCGGAACATGGCCTTCCGCAGCATCGGAGACATCACGCAGATAGTAGAGCGCCGCATAATAGCGGTCACTGCATGACGTGCCAGGCATTAATTGCAGCTCATGTCCGCTCATGCGAAAACAGCTCCCCTGAGCGTCGTCGGAACGCACATAACGTACTACCAGCACCCGAGCGGGCAGCGTAGCGTCCGTATCCACCCGGGTCAGAGTGGCGCTACCGGGAATCAGATGTTTCTGTTCAGCCTGCGCCAGGCTGCCTGCCCAGACAGGTTGCAACAATTCATCGTGAGAAATGGCCGGCAAATCCGCCGCATTATCCAGATAAGGCGTCAGTTCACGCCCCCAGTAACCGGTGCGCCGCAGTTCCTCGCTCAGCAACCGAGTCACCAGCCGACCACGCGCCTGGATATCGGACAGTGCCTGCTGCTGTTCGGAGGCATGAATGGTATGAAGGTAGAGGTTGACCGCGCCGGTAATGACCAGCATGCCAACCGCCAGTGCCACCATCAGCTCCAGCAGCCCGGCGCCAAGCTGACGGGTCCTCATGAATCCACCAGATAGCGAGTGGATAACATCACGAACTGTCGCGCTGCCGGAATGTCGTCACTGCCACAGCTGATCGGCTGTCCATTCGGCCCCGTGGCTCGGCTCGCTCCACTGCCCCGCCAGGCAAGAATGACCGTGGCGCTGGCTATCGACCCCGGTGCTGGATTGACCGGGCTGATGTCTATACACCCCTGGGCATCGAGTAGGCCATCACGAGGCGGGCCAGGCTCACTGCGCATCGAAATCTGCTGTGCCCAGTCATAAAGATCGAAACGCGCCATCTCTGCCGGGCTGCACTCGGTGGCACGGCAATCCCGCTCGGGCTTGTTTATCTGCGTCGGTACAACCGACGTCGAAGCACCATAAACTTCAAGCGCGGCAGCGGTGGTATTGGCACGCATGCGCTCAAGCAGATCTTCGACCAGCAGGGTGGCACGAGTGTTGGCCAGCGCCTGCTCATTGGCCTGACGAGCATGCAGTACCAATCCGACGACACCCAGCATGCCCACCGTCAACAGCACCAGCGTGACCAGCACTTCGAGTAGCGAAAAGCCCTGCTGAGTGGCGCGCGCTCCGGTATATGGCATGCCCAACATCCGTGAAACAGGGAATACCCGCTATAACGGCGCTGGTTGGGCAGGGCTTTAGTTGGCAGAAAAAGGCAAGGTGTTCACGCTAACGATGATCGTGTTCACCGGAACGCTTCTGTTTGAGCTCGTTTTTGAGCTGCGCTACCGATTTGACCACCAGAAAGCCGAAGGAGACGCCATCATGTTTGGTCTGTACGGCGTGATGGAGACGGTGCGCCTGGATACGCCGCCGCCAGAAGGGACGCTGTCGATTGAAGGGGACCGCGAAACGACGGTGAACCAGCCCATCGTGGAACAGAAAATAGACGGCGCCGTAGGCAGCAATACCCAGCCCAACGGCCATTGCCGCCGGATGGCCGCGCGTGCCCACAAGAATCAGGATGATCGAGGGAATGGCAAACAACACGGCGAACAGATCATTCATCTCGAACAGACCATGACGTTCACTGTGGTGAGACTTGTGCCAGCACCATAGAAAGCCGTGCATGATGAAGCGATGGGTAAACCACGCCATGAATTCCATGGCAAAAAAAGCCAGTAGAAAAAGTGCGCAGTACCCCAGCCAGATCATCATCACGGCCTCCCGGAGTGTCTCAGACGCTGGCGATCACCTGATCACGCAGCTCACGCGGCATAGAAAAGGTAATATTTTCCTCTCGACCGGCCAGTTCTTCCGGCGCCGTCGCGCCCATCTCCTTGAGGCGCTCGATAACCCCGCTCACCAGCACCTCGGGCGCACTGGCGCCAGCAGTCACTCCAACCGTTTCCACATTTTCGAACCATTGCGCTTGCAGCGACTCGGCATCATCGATCAACCAGGCCGGGGTGCCCATGCGCTCGGCCAGCTCACGCAGCCGGTTGGAGTTGGAACTGTTGGCACTGCCCACCACCAGCAGAACATCGCACTGCTCGGCCAGCTCGCGCACCGCGTCCTGACGATTCTGCGTGGCGTAGCAGATATCATCCTTGCGCGGCCCCTGAATGGCCGGGAAGGTTTCCCGCAAGGCATCAATGACCTTTGCGGTATCATCCATCGACAGGGTGGTCTGGGTTACAAAGGAGACATGTTCTGGATCCTTTACCTGCAGGTTGCGGGCATCCTCTTCGTTTTCGACCAGATGAATGGCACCGCCATAGCTGCTGTCATAGCGCCCCATGGTGCCCTCAACCTCGGGGTGCCCCGCATGACCGATCAGAATGCACTCACGTCCGTGTCGGGCGTAACGCAGCACTTCCATATGGACTTTGGTCACCAGCGGACAGGTGGCATCGAATACTCGCAGTCCGCGGCGATCAGCCTCTTCCTGAACGGCTCTCGACACCCCATGGGCGGAAAAGATCACCAGCGCGTCATCGGGTACTTCGTCGAGTTCATCAACAAAGATCGCACCACGATCACGCAGACTATCCACCACAAAGCGGTTATGCACTACCTCATGACGGACATAGACCGGCGCTCCGAAAACATCGAGCGCGCGGTTGACGATATCGATGGCGCGGTCAACGCCGGCGCAGAAGCCGCGGGGATTGGCCAGCTTGATCTGCATGGGCCACCTCGATTGATTCATGACAATAGGTCGCAAGCCACGACACGTATGGCTCACAGTGTGGCATGTCTGGGGCACCCGGAGCGATACCCGAGTGCCATTATCAGGTATTGGCCGAGCGCATGCCAGAGGCTAGTGCGTGGTTGCCGGCCTGACATCCAGCACTTCAACCTCGAAAAACAGGGTGCGCCCCGCCAGCGGATGGTTGAAATCCACCTCGACCCGGCGCCCTTCGATCGACTTGATCACGCCCGGCAGCTCACCACCGTTGGGGTCGGTAAAAGACATGACCGTGCCCGGTTCCGGCACATCCCCACCGAAGTCATCCGGCGACAGTACCTGCACATTCTGCGGATTGTACTGCCCGAAAGCCTGCTCGGGAGGGATTTCGTAGCGACCGCTCTCCCCGGCCGCCAGGCCGGTGATTGGTCGCTCGAAACCGGGCGGGAGATTACCGTCGCCATAAACGAACTCGGCAGGACGCTTGTCCCGAGTACTGTCCACTACCGAGCCATCTTCCAGCGACAGGGTAAAATGGAGCGAGATCGTCATGTTGTCTCCGATGCGATGCCCGCTATCGTTGCGTTCATTCATGCGCCTCTCCCGCTTTGCTGCGTCGCCCCGAAAAGAGTGACGTTACAATCAGCCCGATGGCACCGAGCGTGATCGCCGTATCGGCGATATTGAACGCCGGATAGTAGTACAGCTGCTGCCAGTGAAAGGATAAAAAGTCGATCACATAACCGTGTACAACCCGATCAAACAGGTTGCCGATGGCGCCACCGATGATCAATGCGATGGCGGCCCGGGTAAACCGCTCATGCAGAGTGGTGCGGGTCAGCCAGACCGACAGCGCCGCTACCGCCACGACCGCAATCACGGCAAACAACCAGCGTTGCCAGCCGGCGTGCTCGGCGAGAAAGCTGAAGGCAGCCCCGGTATTATGCAGCAGCAGCAGATTGAAAAACCCCGGGATCACCTCCACCGGTCGGCCGTAGGGCAGACTCGCACTCAGCCAGGCCTTGCTGCCCAGATCAAGCGCAATGACAAGCGCCGACAGCAGCCACCAGCGCAGTGCCGATGCGCCAAGCCGGACACCGGACGCTTCAGACATAGCGGCGTACCTCACCGGGGCCACCCGGCAGGTTGAGAATCGACCGCTCGGTCAGGGCAGGATGCTCGGGATGTGTACCAACATCCGGACGCCGCTCCCAGCTGCGTGCACACTTTTCCCAGGGGCTGGCAATCACACTGACCTTCACGCCTTCCAGTTCGGTCTCGGCTGCCTCCTCGCCCGCTTCGTTCAGCGACTTCAGTGTCGCCTCGGAAGTAATCAGCACGAAGCGCAGCTCTTCCCCCAGCATGGCAAGCTGGCCATAAAGGCGATCTTCAACGTACAGGGTGATCTCGCTATCGAGCGAGCCGCGGATAAGACCTTCATTACGCGCCGCTTCCAGGCGCTTGTTGACGGCCTGGCGCACCTCGAGCACCCGCTCCCAGAACTCACGCCCCATTGGCGCATCATCCGGCAATTGAGCAAGCCCCTCATAGAAGGTGGTAAAGAAGATGCTTTCTTCACGTTCACCCGGGATGTGCTCATGGATCTCCTCGGCAGTAAACGAGGTGATTGGCGCAATCCAACGGCTCATCGCTTCGATCACGTGATAGAGCGCACTCTGGCAGCTCCGTCGCGCCAGCGAATCGGCCTGGGTGGTGTACTGTCGATCCTTGATGATATCGAGATAGAAGCTGCCCAGATCGCGCGAACAGAAGGTATGAACCTGCTGGTAGATATCCAGGAAGCGATATTCGTTGTACGCCTGCTCGATACGCTCCTGCAGCAACGAGGCACGATCAACCAGCCAGCGATCCAGTGCCAGCATGTCATCAAAGGCCACCAGGTCACGCTTCGGCTCGAAGCCGGTGAGATTACCCAGCAGAAAGCGCGAGGTATTGCGGATGCGACGATAGGCATCAGCCGTACGCTTGAGGATCTCATCGGAGACGGCCATTTCACCGGAGTAGTCCGTTGAGGCCACCCACAGACGCAGAATATCGGCACCGAGACGATCCATGACCTGCTGGGGTGCAATCACGTTACCCAGCGACTTCGACATCTTGCGTCCGTCGGCGTCAACAGTGAACCCGTGCGTCAGCAGCGCCCTGTAAGGCGGATGGCCATCGATCGCGCTGCCGGTCAGCAGTGAAGAGTGAAACCAGCCCCGGTGCTGATCCGAACCTTCCAGGTAAAGATCGGCGATCGGCCCTTCCGCATGACCCATCGGGTGGGAACCACGCATCACATGAAAGTGGGTCGTACCCGAATCGAACCAGACATCCAGGGTATCGGTCACCTTTTCATACTGGTTGGCTTCTTCACCCAGCAGATCATGTGCCTCCAGCCCGAACCAGGCCTCGATCCCAGACTGCTCAACCTTTTGTGCCACGGCTTCCATCAGTTCCACGGTACGCGGATGCAGTTCGCCGGTTTCGCGGTGGAGAAAGAACGGGATCGGTACACCCCAGTTGCGCTGACGCGAGATGCACCAGTCCGGACGACCTTCGATCATCCCACGGAGCCGAGCCTGCCCCCAGGCAGGATGAAAGCGGGTCGCTTCGACACCGGCCAGCGCCCTGTCTCGCAATGACTCTCCCTGGCGGCCAGCCTGATCCATGCGGATGAACCACTGCGCGGTGGCGCGATAGACCAGCGGCGTCTTGTGCCGCCAGCAGTGCATGTAGCTGTGCTCCATACGCCGATGCGCCAGCAGTGTACCCGCCTGCTCCAGGATCTCGACGATATGAGCGTTGGCCTTCCAGATGTTCTGCCCCCCGAACAGAGGCAGCGACTCGGCATAGACGCCGTTGCCCTGGACCGGATTGAGAATGTCCTCGAATGCCATGCCGTAGCGACGACAGGTAAAGAAATCATCCTCGCCATAGGCCGGTGCCGAATGCACGATACCGGTGCCGGCCCCCAGCTCGACGTAATCCGCCAGTTGCACCGGCGAGACACGGTCGTAGCCACCGTCGACTCCAGCCAGCGGGTGACGGAACTCGAGCAGCTCCAGCGCGCTGCCGGAAGTGGTGGCCAGCACATCACCCTCCAGGCCATAACGCTCGAGACAGCTTTCCACCAGCTCTTCAGCCAGCAGCAACACCCGCCCACCACTGTGCACCAGTGCATAGGTAAAATCGGGATGCACGTTGAGCGCCTGGTTGGCCGGAATGGTCCAGGGCGTCGTCGTCCAGATCACCACTGCAGCCGGTGCGGGCAGAGCCTCCAGGCCGAATGCGGCAGCCAGCCGGCCGGCATCGACAACCTCGAACGCCACATCGATGGCATCGGATTCCTTGTTCTGATATTCCACCTCGGCTTCGGCCAGTGCCGAGCCGCAATCGAAACACCAGTTGACCGGTTTGAGGCCCTTGAACACGAAACCGTGCTCGACGATCTTCGCCAGCGCCCGGATCTCACCGGCCTCGTTGGCATAATCCATGGTGCGATAGGGATTTTCCCAGTCGCCGACCACGCCCAGGCGCACGAAGTCGGTCCGCTGAACATCAATCTGCTCGGCCGCATAGGTGCGACACAAGTCACGTGTCTTCTCCGGTGAGAGCTGCTTGCCGTAAGTCGTTTCCACCTTGTGCTCGATCGGCAGTCCATGGCAGTCCCAACCCGGCACATAGGGCGCATCGAAGCCGGCCAGCGTCTTCGACTTGACGATGAAATCCTTGAGGATCTTGTTGACGGCATGACCGATATGAATGCTGCCGTTGGCATAGGGCGGGCCATCATGCAGCACGAACTTCTCGCGACTGCGGCCAAGTTCACGCAGGCGCTGATACAACCCGATCTCATGCCAGTGCTGAATGCGCCGTGGCTCCTGCGAGGGCAGGTTGCCGCGCATGGGGAAATCGGTATGGGGCAGGTTCAGCGTGTGCTTGTAATCGCTCATGGTCGTGAGTCAGCCGTCTTCAGAATCGTTGGGCGAGAGTGTCGCAGCCAGTGGGGCGGATGCCAGCGGCAGGTCCGCGGCACCAAAATCGTCATGGGTCGGTATCGAGCGGGAGAAGAAATCACGCGCACGAGCGATGTCATCCGCCATCCATCGCTTGAGCGTCTCGATACCATCAAAGGTCATTTCGCCTCGCAGCCGGGCACACGGCATGACCGTCATTATCCGGCCATAAAGGCACTCATTGAAATCAAACAGATGCACTTCCAGTACCGGCCGCTCTCCCCCCACAGTGGGGCGCCAGCCGATATTGGCCACGCCGGGCAGGCGCCGGCCATCCTCCAGCTCGGTCAACACCGCATACACGCCACGCAACGCCATCGGCCCGGTCAGCAAGGGAACATTGGCAGTGGGTACGCCAATGGTACGACCCAGCTGACGGTCGCGAATGACGCGACCATGCAGCTGCCAGGGGCGGCCCAGCAGGCGCGCGGCCTGAAGAAAGTTACCCGACGCCAGCAGCGTACGCACCCGTGAACTCGAAACACGCTCGTTATCCAGCGTAAAGGTTCGGGTATGTTCCAGACTGTAGCCGCTCTCCTCGCCTACTCGCCGCAACAGCTCGAAATCACCGGCCCGATCACAGCCAAAGCGAAAATCGTCACCGACCACCAGATGACGCACACCCAGACCTTCGATCAATACCCGATCAATGAATTCACGCGCCGAAAGCTCACGCAGCCGACGGTTGAACGGCAGACAAAGGACCCGATCGGCACCATGAGCGGCCAGCAAACGCACCTTGTCGGAGAGCCGGGTCAACCGCGGTGGCGCCTGGTCCCCGGCAAAGTATTCACGTGGCTGGGGCTCAAAGATCACTACCACCGCCGGCAGGTCATGGGCCCGCGCGTGCGTCTTGAGTTGATCGAGAATCGCCTGATGCCCACGATGCACGCCATCGAAATTGCCAATGGTCACCACACTGTTGCGATGACGTGGGCGCAGATTGTGCAGGCCTCGGATCAGTTCCATGGAAGCATCGCCAGGATCATCGCTGAAAGGGATCGAGTATAGCCGGATGCACGCCAGCTCGACACCACCTGCACGGTTTCGGAAGAACGACGTCATGCAGATGGACACTGGTGGGGCCGCTGACACCACCACCCACGCCGTAGTAAATGCCGTGTAAACAGGACATGACAGCTCGACTGTCGGTCAACCGTGCAATCGGAAGTGCCTCAGGCGCACACCAGTCACTGCCAGCCAGGCGAAATAGACCGCTACCCCGCCACTCACCAGTGCAATGATCACGCCCAGCCGTCGGGGTAGCCCCCAGGCCAGCCAGTGATGCCACTCCGGCGTCAGCCACCACAATCCGCCCGTCAGCAGCAGACAGCCACCACCCAGCTGCCCCGCCAGCTTCCCCCAGCCGGGCTGAAAGTGCATCACGCCCTGCCGGCGCAGCCCTCGGGCCAACAGACCGGCATTGAGCCAGGCCGACAGCGAAGTGGCCAGCGCCAGGCCCGCATGGATGAATGGTCCCATCAGCAGCACATTGAGTCCCATATTGGCCACCATGGCAATGATGCCAATCTTCACCGGTGTCGCGGTATCCTGGCGAGCGTAATAGCCCGGCGCCAGCACCTTGATCAGCATGAAAGCCAGCAGCCCGACCGCATAGGCACGCAGACTCATGGCCGACATCATGATGTCATGCTCGGTCATCGCACCATACTGAAACAGTGTCACCAGCAGCGGCTCGGCCAGCACCAGCAGCGCCAGCGCCGCCGGCAGGCCGATCAGCAGTACCGCGCGCACGCCCCAGTCGATCATGCGCGCAAAATGCGCCGGATCATCGGTGGCATGCTGGCGAGACAATGCCGGCAGAATCACTGTACCGATGGCGATACCAAAAACGCCCAGCGGCAACTCGACCAGTCGATCGGAATAATACAGCCAGGAAACGCTTCCCGAGACCAGCAGCGACGCCAGTACGGTATCTACCAGCAGATTGATCTGTGAAACGGAAACCCCGAACATTGCCGGCCCCATCAAACGGAGAATCCGGCGTACACCCTGATGACGAAAACTCGGTCGTAGCCGGGGCAGCAGATCAAGTCGGGCCAGAAACGGCAACTGGAACAGCAACTGGGCCAGTCCGGCCAGCAATACTCCCCAGGCCAACGCCATCACAGGCACATCCAGTAACGGCGAGAGCCATAGCGCGGCGGCGATCATCACCAGATTGAGCAGTACAGGCGTAAACGCCGGGACAGCAAATCGACTGTAGCTATTGAGCACACTGCCGGAAAAGGCGGTCAGCGAAATCAGCAACAGGTAGGGAAAAGTGATGCGCAGCATGTCGGCGGTCAGCGCCAGCTTGCCGTGACCATCATCATGAAAGCCCGGCGCGAATACCCACACCAGCCAGGGAGCACAAACGACCGCTATCACGGTCAGCGCCAGTAGTACCAGTGTCAGGGTGCCGGCAGTGGCATCGAGCAGCTCGCGGGTCTCGCGATGCTCACGCTGAGTGGCGTACTCCGACAGCACAGGCACGAAGGCCTGATTGAAGGCCCCCTCGGCGAACAGTCGGCGCATGAAATTGGGAATGCGAAAGGCAATGAAGAAAGCATCTGCCCCGCTACCGGCGCCGAACAGGGTCGCGATCACCACGTCCCTTACCAGCCCCATGACGCGCGACAGCATCGTCATGGCACCGACTACAGCGCCGGAGCGCAGCAGTCCACTGCCCGATCGGGATTGATTCATGACAAGACGCTCGCTGCGAACTCGCTCAGGGTCGGCTGTTCGTCAGCCGAACCGGTAATCATTGCCGATCTGCTGCAGTGATCGGCGACAAAAAAACCGGCCGAAGCCGGTTTTTTCTACAGCGCTCCCGGCTTCAGGCCGCCAGCGCCTTGATACGGGCATTGAGTCGGCTCTTGACGCGCGCGGCGCGCTTCTTGTCATAGGCCGGCTTGTCGGCGATGCGATCAATCACTTTCTGGGCCGCGCGGAATTCACTCATGGCGGCGGCATGATCACCGCTGCGGATCGCCTTGACCACGCGCTTGATGTAAGTACGCACCATCGAACGCTGGCTGGCATTGTGCTTGCGGCGCAGTTCGTTCTTGAGGGCGCGTTTGCGGGCCTGCTTGGTATTGGCCATCGTCGTGTCTCCCTGGAGATGTGGACGTCGTGCATTGATTGGAGCGCCTCTTGGGTGGGCGCCTGCGACCGATCAGACCGTGGCGAATAACCGCTGGCCAGCGGTCGGATCCTGAAGCGTGCGGCATTCTAACAGCGTCGCGCTCGTCGTACCAGATGGCGATGATTACAGCACCACCAGATTGTCGCGATGGATCAGCTCCGGCGCTTCCATATAGCCCAGCACGCTGCTGATGGCGTGACTGGCCATACCGAGGATATGCGCCGCTTCACCTGCATCGTAATTCACCAGCCCTCGTGCAATCACACTGCCCTGCTCATCCACGCAGGAGACCATGTCGCCGCGCCGGAATGAACCGGTCACTTTTACCACCCCGACCGGCAGCAGGCTTGAACCGCGATCACGCAGGCCGGCTACCGCTCCTTCATCAAGCGTCAGGGTGCCACGCACCTGCAACTGACCGGCCAGCCAGCGCTTGCGCGCGGTCATTGGCGCATGCTCGGGATGCAACAGAGTGCCGAGTCGCTCACCGGCCATCAACCGAGTCAGAACATCAGGCTGCCGCCCACTGGCTATAGCCGTCACGGCCCCGGATCTGGCCGCCAGTCGCGCAGCACGCACCTTGGTCGCCATACCACCACGCCCCAGCGCGCCGCCGTCTCCGGCTACCCTGACCCAGCGCGGATCATCAGCCTCACCTTCGTGGATCAGGCTGGCCTGCGGGTTGTGACGGGGATCGGCATCGAACAGTCCCTCCTGATCGGTCAGGATCAGCAGGGCGTCTGCCTCCAGCAGATTGGCGACCAGCGCCCCCAGGGTATCGTTGTCACCAAAGCGAATCTCATCAGTGACCACGGTATCGTTCTCATTAACAATCGCCATGACCTGCATGCCGAGCAGGGTACGCAATGCCGAGCGGGCGTTGAGATAGCGTTTGCGATTGGACAGATCATCATGAGTCAGCAGAATCTGCGCGGTACGAATGCCAAAGCGAGCGAAATGCTGCTCATAGCACTGCACCAAACCGGTCTGCCCAACGGCCGCCGCAGCCTGCAGCTCATGCAGCGCTCCGGGACGGCGCATCCAGCCAAGCCGTGCCATGCCTTCGGCCACCGCACCGGAAGAGACCAGCACGACCTCGACACCACGATCATGCAAGGTCGCCAGCTGATCTACCCAACCGGCGATGGCGGCTTCATCGAGCCCGCGGCCATCATTGGTCAGCAGGGCACTACCGATCTTGACCACCACGCGCCGAGCTCGCTCCAGTACGGCACGCGTCGCTGCCTGTTCACTCATGCCTTGCTCTCCAACTGCCCCGGTATCATTGTCGCCAGCCTGAATCAGGGGGCGTACTCGATCTCCATATCGTGATCGTCATCGTCATCATCTTCATCGACGTCACTTCGCCGGGGTCGACGCTTCATTCGCTGCTCGGTGCGCGCAACGGCCTCGGCTTCCATGCGCTGACGCATGTCACGCTCATGTTCGGCGGCCGCCTCATCTTCCGCTTCCAGCTGACGCTGCTCGGTCAGCCAGCGATGAATCGCCTGCATCAGGGCGTCGGTACCTTCCCGACCGATGGCCGAGATGTGATACACCGGCCCTTCCCAGTTCAGACGAGTCCGGATCTCAGCGGTCAGCGCATCACGCGTTTCGTCATCGATCAGGTCGCACTTGTTGAGCACCAGCCAGCGCGGACGCTGCGCCAGCGTCGATGAAAAGTGCTCGAGCTCGGACACGATACGCTCTGCAGCCTCGGCCGGGTCACTCTCATCAAATGGCGCCACGTCGAGTACATGCAACAGCAGTCGGGTACGCGTGAGGTGTTTGAGAAACCGTAACCCCAGTCCGGCACCTTCGGCGGCCCCTTCGATCAGCCCGGGCACATCAGCCATCACGAAGTGCTCATGCATACCCAGCTTGACCACCCCCAGGTTCGGCACCAGTGTGGTAAAAGGATAATCGGCCACTTTCGGCCTGGCTGCGGACACTGATCGAATCAGGGTGGACTTGCCTGCATTGGGCATCCCCAGCAGTCCAACATCCGCCATCAGTTTGAGCTCAAGACGCAGCTGTCGTCGCTCTCCCTCGGTACCGGGCACGGTCTGACGGGGAGTGCGATTGGTTGACGACTTGAAATGCACATTGCCCAGCCCGCGACGACCGCCCTGGGCGACCTTCAACTGCTGGCCATGCTCTGTGACATCGCCAATCACCTCCAGGGTATCGACATCAATGACCGTGGTACCAATCGGCACCTTGATGACCAGATCCTCGCCACGTCGACCGTTCATCTGACTACCCTGGCCGGGCCGACCGTTTTCCGCCCGGTAGAAACGCTGATACTTGAAATCGATCAGCGTATTGAGCGCTTCATCCCCGAGCAGGATAACGCTGCCACCATGACCACCATCGCCGCCATCAGGGCCGCCTCTGGGGACGTATTTCTCGCGTCGAAAACTCAAGCAGCCGTTGCCGCCCTTGCCTGCTTCGACGGTAATTGCAGCTTCATCGACGAATTGCATGATCCTGCTCCCGGCGCACAAACGCCATGACCATGAGCCAGTTCACACTCACCGGACCGGCATTGGCCGGAGAACGGGCTCCACGAAAAAGGCCCCGCCGTGGCGGGGCCTTCCAGGATGCCGAACAGCGCAGATCAGCCGTCTCAGGCAGAGACGATGCTGACGTGCTTGCGCTGTTTGGGACCCTTGGTTTCGAACTTGACGACGCCATCCTTCAGAGCGAACAGCGTGTAATCGCGGCCCACACCCACATTGGCGCCGGCGTGAAACTTGGTGCCGCGCTGACGTACCAGAATGCTGCCGGCCGTGGCCGCCTGGCCGCCGAACAGCTTGACGCCAAGGCGTTTCGACTCGGAATCGCGACCGTTGCGCGAGCTACCTGCCGCCTTTTTGTGTGCCATGAGGCTATCCTCCTGTCATCAGGGAACTGCTGCCGAGTCAGGCAGAAATTCCGGTAATCTTCACTTCAGTATACCACTGGCGGTGGCCCTGACGCTTCATGTGGTGCTTACGGCGACGGAACTTGATGATCTGTACCTTTTCGCCACGACCATGCGAAACCACTTCAGCGCTGACCTTCGCGCCTTCGACCAGCGGTGCGCCGATCTTCACATCGTCTCCGCCGACCATCAGGACCTGGTCGAAATCAATGCTGTCACCGGTGGCTACATCAAGCTTCTCGAGCCTGAGGCGCTCACCTTCCTTAACGCGGTATTGCTTGCCACCGCTCTTGATTACTGCGTACATGAAATCTCTCCGAAAACTCATCCGTCTGGCTGCTTCATCGACCTGTGGCAAGTGGCACGCGCGGCACCATCTTACAGGGAGCCCGATGAGTCGAACCCTTTTCCGGCAATGCTGTCGTACCAGCAGCCGGTAAACACGATTCGGGGCGGCGGATTATATATCGCCACAAGCGTCGTCTCAAGCCCCGTATGCCAATAGCTTGACGCCCTTCAGGGGCCCGCCTAGCATAGCCGCAATTCAGGACCGTTCGCGTGTGCGCGTTCCGTAGTCAGACCGAAGCCGGGGCGTCGCCTAACGACCGTGTCGCTGGAACGATGCCTGCATCACTTCATCCTGCGTCGGTGCCAACACCTTCGCGGGACCAGCCCGAGGTTCCCGTGACCAGTCCAGTCATGTCCACCAGCGCTCCCCCCACACATGCCCCGGTGACCGAAGACTTTGCCGCGGTTGATCGCACCATACGCGACCGCCTCGCTTCCCGCGTGCCGCTGGTTCAGACAATCGGCACCTATATAGTGGAAAGCGGCGGCAAGCGCGTACGCCCGCTGCTGACCCTGTTATCCGCTCGCGCACTGGGCTATTCGGGTGATCGTCACATTGTGCTGGCCGCCCTGATCGAGTTCATGCACACCTCGACACTGCTGCACGATGATGTGGTTGACGAGTCGAAGCTGCGCCGCGGCCGTGCCACCGCCAATGACACCTGGGGCAATGCCCCCTCGGTACTGGTCGGTGACTTTCTCTATTCGCGCTCCTTCCAGATGATGGTGGATGTCGGATCGATGCGCATCATGGCCATCCTGTCCAACGCCACGTCCACCATTGCCGAGGGAGAAGTACTACAGCTGACCAATATCGGCAACGCCGATATCAGTGAAGCGGATTACTTTGAAACCATTCAGGGCAAGACTGCCATGCTGTTCGAGGCGGCCTCCCACACCGGCGCGGTCGTGGCCGAAGCCACCCCGGAACAGGAAGGGGCACTGCAACGTTACGGCCGCTACCTGGGTCTCGCCTTTCAACTGATCGATGATTTGCTCGACTATCAGGGCGATGCGGACACCATGGGCAAGAATGTCGGTGACGATCTTGCCGAGGGCAAACCCACCCTGCCGCTGATTCATGCCATGGCGATCGGCACCGCCGAGCAGGCCGGACTGATTCGCGAGGCCATCAGCGAAGGCGGCCTGAGCCGGCTCCAGGAGGTACTGGAGATCGTGCACAGTTGTGGCGCGCTCGACTATACCCGCCAGCGCGCCGAACAGATGGTTGATCTGGCCTTGTCCGAACTGGCCGTGCTGCCACCCTCGCCCTATCGCGACAGTCTGGAAATACTGGCCCATCAGGCTGTCGATCGACACGCCTGAGCCTTGCATTCGAAAGTGCGCCGTGTAAAATGACGCACCGTCAAGTCGACGTCATTCGCATCATGACTCGGCATCGGAGTGTAGCTCAGCTTGGTAGAGCACTGCCTTCGGGAGGCAGGGGTCGTAGGTTCAAATCCTATCACTCCGACCAGAGATCCCCGAAAAACCGCCATTCGGATAATGTGTCCGAATGGCGGTTTTTTTGTTTCCCCGGATTCCACTGCTTGCCCGCTACCGCTTTTTTGCATGGGGTGGGCCGTTTACGCCGGGACGATCGCCTCACGATTTAACACCGAATTACATCAGCCTTCCTTCAATTCGGATTCAGGTGACTACACTATTGGTCTGAAGTATCAGCATCGCCGAATCATTTTCGTTGTGCCTGAAAGGAGTTCGCCATGACCATTGAGCCCCGGGGTTATATCATCGCCAGTGAATCCGCGATTGTCGGAGCCGGGTCGACGATCGAGGAAGCCGCAGGTGAAGCGCTGGAATGGCTGGATGACTATGACACGCTTGAAGCGCTGATCACCGATCTGCGCAAAACTCCGGAGGCTGGCCACGAACAGGGCGCCAAACCCTATCTGCGTCGAGCCAGCGCGGGGCTTTTGAAGACCTGCCAGCATGCCGGCCCACCCGATACCTGGACTGATCATGAGGGGGTGGCCTGTACGGCCGAGGAGGCAGCCGAGGAAACTCGCTGAAGCACTATTGCATGCCCGATTTCCCTCACTTTCTGCCAACCTGCTGGCCCCACAACGGTTTGTCAGCTGGCCGGGAAAGGGCTAATGATCAGAGGAGCACTGATTGAAAACGACGACATGGAGTTGTCCGCAATGTTGTTATTCTGGTCTTGGGTATTCCTGCTACTGGGTGTAGCAACCTGTCTGGTGATCGCCGCCGACGTTCGCAAGCGCCCTCAGCACATGGCCGTAATGAACGTCACCTGGCCGATCACCGGCCTTTACATGCCCATCCTCGGCTGGTGGGCCTATAGCCGAATGGGGCGAATGCCGCCTGCCAATGAACAGCATGCCGATCATGGTCATCATCACGGCGGTGACAAACCGAAATGGCAGGGTGTCTTTGTCTCGGCAACGCATTGTGGCGGGGGCTGTACCCTGGGCGATGTGGTAGCAGCGCCACTGGCTACCGCCACCGGATTTGCCCTGTTCGGCTCCGAGATTGCCGGCCACTTCGTGCTGGCCTTCATCGCGGCCTATGCATTCGGCGTGCTCTTTCAATACCTGCCGATTCGCGCCATGAGCGATAGCAGCCCCGGTGAAGCGCTGCGTAACGCCATCAAGGCAGACACCGGATCACTGGTAGCCTTTCAGATCGGGATGTATGTCTGGATGCTGATCGCCGCTTTCGGCTGGATGGGAGGAACACTCGACGCCTTCACGCCGCAGTTCTGGTTCATGATGCAGATTGCCATGCTGGTCGGTTTTGCCACGTCCTATCCGGCCAACTGGATACTGGTCGAGCGAGGCATCAAGCACGCCATGTAGAAGAGTCATCACCCCCTTCGCAGATGGTGAAGGGGGTGATAGTGGATGAATCAGTCGGCAGCGTCCTGAATCTCTTCACCCCCCTGGGAGATATCTTCGCCAGCACCTTCCATCGTATTACAGCCGCTCATGACCACACCCGACAGCAGCAATGTAATCAACAGTGCGCTTGTTTTCCTCATCTTCTTCGCTCCTTGAATGAATGCTTGCAGGCCAGCGGCCTCGAAATTCAATGTAGCACTGCCACACCGGGTCTGCCTGCACGCAGCAAGGGCTACAACAGGCGGCTGACCCCGGGCAGTGCACCCACCCAGGCTTGTACACGATGCCACCAGGAACCCGGTTCGCGAGTGCTTGAGCGTTCGGCACCCTCATCCCGCCAGTGCCAGCTCAGTTGTCGATCTGCCAGAACCACCTGAAAGCTGCGCTCGGGGGCCAGCGAACGCTCAATGGTTTTCCGCAACTGCTCGTTGATTCGTTCACTTTCTACCAGCAGTCCCATCTCGGTGTTCCACCACATGGAGCGGGGGTCCATGTTGTAGGAACCAATGAAGACCCGATCCCGGTCCATGGCCATGGCCTTGCCGTGCAGACTTGACGAGAGTGCCCCGAACCGGCTGGCCAATCGTTTGCGCCGTTGATGCTTTCCAGGCCTGCGAGTGTCGAAGCGCAACTCATGCAAGCGCGCCCCGAGACGCAGCAGTCGAGGGCGCCAGAAGGCATAGCCGCCCTGAACAATGGGGGTATCGTTGCCTTCCAGCGAGTTGGTGAGCGCGACCAGGCTGACACCGCGCTTCAGCAGGGCCTCGAGATCGATATGCTCCCGCTCGCTGGGAATGAAATAGGCTGACACCAGATAGAGCTCTTTTTGTACCTCATTAATGGCATCCGCCAGCGCCGGGGTCAGACAATATTCCAATGGCGGACGTCGCCACCATGCACACTCGACCTTGGCAGGATTATCCCAGAGCAGCCGCGCTCGTGCCGGAATCAGCTCTTCAGTTGCCAGACGGCCGAGCCCCTCGAGCTGGTCACTGCTGCGCAGTCGTTCATCATTGAAGTCATCGCGCTGGTCGAACTGTTCAAGGCACCACTGCCATCCATGAGTTGCTGTTACCAGTCGATCGAGTCGCTCAACCGAGCGACTCGACCAATAGGCCTCAAAACAGCCGGTCATCTCATCGATCACCGGTCCACCCGCCATCAGCAGATCGAGATCGGCAAAGTTGTACTCGCTATCGGCGCTGAAATAGTCATCGCCCAGATTTCGACCACCAGCAATACCCACCCGTCGATCCACCAGCCACAACTTGTTGTGCATGCGCCGGTGGGAGCGCCAACCGGTCAAGACCATTGCCAGTCGCTGACTCCAGATGGACTGGCGCCAGAAACGCACCGGATTGAAGACTCGTACTTCCACATTGGGATGAGTGTCAAAGGCAGCAAGCATGGTCTGCAACTGAATGGCACTGAGATCATCGACCAGCAGACATACCTGAACATTACGTTCGGCCGCACAGAGCAGGTCATCCAGCAGGGCACGGGTTGTATTGCCCTCCTCGACCAGATAGGAGATCACTTCTATCCGGCGAGTAGCCAATTGCGCCAGGCGACGCCGCTTTTCCAGTGCGTCCCGCCCCTCGGTCAGCAGGCGTACGCCACCCTGCTCGGGATGATCGTGACGACTGACCCACTCGTCCAGCAGAGAGGCAGCCGGCCGCGTATTGAGCAGCGGCGTCACCGGCTCGCCGGGGGTAACGCCCTTGTCGGGTTCGGATTCAGTCATCGGAGTCCTCGGTGGCTCTTGCTGAAGAAGCGTGGCGCAACCGATCACGCCAGCGGCGATTGCGGCGATAGCGCCGCATCAGGGCCACGCTCACCGCGATGGTCAGCATGACGATCAACACAGCGGCCTGCAGCGGCCGTGCCTGAGAGGGAGGCAACAGCGTCTGCAGAATAATAATGAGGATGAACCCCACCATCTGCGAAGTGATGGCGAGCATCCGCAATGGGTCCCGGGGATTGTGCATCGCGTGCTTTTCGGACAGCATCCGCTCCATCAGCATTAACTTGTTTTCTCAGTCTGCGGCCAAAATCTGACATGAACGGTATTGCTTTCGGCCCCTGGCTGATCCCTCACGCCTGGCTTTATCTGCTGCCTTTAGCTTCAAGCCTGGCAGTTATCACCTTTCGCACACTCCCCGATGTCCAGCGCCAGAGAGAGTACTGGCTGGCAGGACTGATGTTCAGCTGGTGTCTGGGGGCTCGGCTGGGCGCCGTTGCCGCCGCACCTGAGGGCTGGCGAGCCATGGGATCGCTGGTTCTCGATCCCACACAGCCGGGTTTCAGTCCGATCGGCGGCCTGATACTGGCATGCATCTGGACATTCTGGTGGCTGCGCGGTCCCGCACGACGGCGAGCACTGGCTCTGGTATGGATGGCCCAGCTGGCATGGCTGGGATTGAATGCGTGGCATCCCCTGACATCATCTCCACCTCTGGAGCAGCTGCCCCGGCTATCCCTGACCGCTTTCGACGGCCGCAAGGTAGTTCCGGCTGCCAACGCCGGCAATCGACCCACGCTGATACTGCTATGGCGCAGCGATTGCCATCATTGTCTGGACACACTGTCACAGCTCTCTGCGCAATCGTCTACCATTGCGGCACAGACTGTTGCCATCAATGAAGGAGAGTCGTTATTGCAGGCATTGCGCCAGGCACCCGGCCCCGTCCGTGCCGACATGACGATGTTGCTTGATCCACGTCAGCACTGGTTGACCCTGACCCGGGCACCGGGCCTGCCTGCGCTGATGCTGTTCGACCACCATGGCCGGCTGATCGACTCGCATGCAGGGGCCATGAGCCCGGCCCGGTGGAGAGAGTGGCGCCAACATGCAATGACAACAACCAACGCAACCTCATACTGAAAAGCCGAATGAGCATACGCGCCTCTTAAGCCGGCAGGCGCTTTTCGTTAAGATACCGCGCCCGAAACCTGCCCGTGCCGGGCATCTCCTTCCGACATGCATTCGAGGCATCATGAGCGATTTCATTCCCGGCCAGCGCTTCATCAGTGATGGCGAGGCCGATCTCGGGCTGGGTACCGTGCTCAACTGTGATCAGCGCAGCGTTACTGTTCTGTTCGCCGGTGGCGAGCAGACCCGGACCTACAGTGTCCGAGAGGCGCCTCTCACCCGAGTCGTATTCGGCAGTGGTGATCGTATCGAGACCGATGAGGGCGAAACCCTCATTGTCTCCCATGTCGAAGAGCAACACGGCATGTTGATCTATCACGGCGATACCCGTGAGGGCGCATCCCGCCAGCTCCCGGAATCACGTATCAGTGACCGGATGCAGTTTCACCAGGCCCGCGACCGGTTGCTAACCGGCCAGCTCGAGCGCAACGATGCCTTCAATCTGCGTTATCGCAGCCTACAGCACCTGCAACGCATCGAGCGTCACCCAGCCTTCGGTCTCTCAGGGCCACGGATCGATCTCATCGGGCATCAGTTGCATATTGCCGATGAGGTCAGCCATCGACGGCTGCCCCGCGTGCTGCTGGCTGACGAGGTCGGGCTGGGGAAGACCATCGAAGCCGGCCTGATCCTGCATCGACTGCTGTTGACCGGCCGTGTTCGCCGCGCTCTGGTGCTGGTCCCCGAAAGCCTGACCCATCAGTGGCTGGTAGAATTGCTGCGCCGCTTTTCGCTCGAAGTAACCCTGCTCGATGAAGCACAGAGTCGCGAGCTGGACACCGACAGCAACCCTTTCGAAAGCGGCCAGATCGTGCTCGCCAGCCAGCAATGGCTGTTTGCCGATGAGCACCGCCAGCGTCAGGCCAGAGAGGCCGGCTGGGATCTGTTGATCGTCGATGAGGCCCAGCATCTCCACTGGTCTCCGGAAGGTAGCGATCATGGTTACGCATGCGTCGCTGCACTGGCCGCCGGTATCAGTGGCGTGATGTTGCTGACGGCCACGCCCGAACAATCCGGCGCCATGAGTCATTTTGCTCAGTTGCGCCTGCTTGATCCC
This sequence comes from Kushneria phosphatilytica, assembly GCF_008247605.1. Classification (NCBI taxonomy): domain Bacteria; kingdom Pseudomonadati; phylum Pseudomonadota; class Gammaproteobacteria; order Oceanospirillales; family Halomonadaceae; genus Kushneria; species Kushneria phosphatilytica. The sequence continues at coordinate 3,004,035 of NZ_CP043420.1, forward strand.
GAGCGCTATCACGATTTCGATGCCTTCCAGGCAGAACAGAGCGGGCATGTCGCGATTGCCAATGCCGTGGAAGCCATCGAACACCTGCCCGATGAAAGCGCACGGGCTACCGTTGAAACCGCCAGCGATGACAGCGAAATACGGGAGCTGCTTGAACAGTTCGACACCGCGACCGTCAGCGAACGTCCCGGGCTGCAGCAGCAATTGCGCCGTATCCTGCTCGATCGTTACGGCGTGGGGCGGGTGATGTTTCGCAACAGCCGTCGTCATGTTGGGGGCTTTCCCGAGCGACGACTGCATGTCGAAACGCTGGAGCTGCCCCAGGGCTATCGACGCACCCTGCGCCGCCTCGAACGTGACGAGGATTACCTTGATGAGCTGTTGCTCGATACCGGCCTCAATCACCCCGATGTTCTGCTCTATCCTGAACTGACCTTCGAAGCATTGCGTCAGGAAGAGAGTGGCGAAGCGTGGTGGCGCTTCGATCCACGACTTGACTGGCTGCGCGGCTGGCTCAAGCAACACCCCGGTGAAAAGGCTCTGGTCTTGTGTCATCACGCCGACACCGCACTGGAGCTGGCTGCTGGCCTGCAGGTGCTCAGCGGCCTTCATGTGCCGGTGTTCCACGAAGACATGAGCATTATCGAGCGTGACCGGGCGGCTGCGGCCTTTGCCGACGCCGACCGTGAAGATGGCAGCCCGCTACTGATCTGCTCCGAAATCGGTTCGGAAGGGCGCAATTTTCAGTTCTGCCACCATCTGATTCTGTTCGACCTGCCACCGCACCCCGATCAGCTCGAGCAGCGTATCGGACGTCTGGACCGTATCGGACAGCACCAGCCGATTGACATTCACGTCCCCACACTGGCCGGTTCGCCCGGAGAAGCTCTGATGCTGTGGTATCGTGATGCGCTGGAGGCTTTCACCCGCTCCCATGGACTGGGCAGTCATGTTTTCGAGCAGCATGGCGATACCCTGTTCGATGCTCTGCTCGATCGCGAAGCACTGGACAGGCTTATCGGGGAAAGCCGAGCGTTACTGGAGCAGACCAGAGAAGAACGGGAAGCGGGGCGCGACCGATTGCTCGAGTATGGCGCCAATGATGAGCAGCACGCCGAGCGAATGATCAGCGCTGTCCGCGAACTCGACGAGGATGAACGTCTGGACCGCTGGCTCGACCAGGCATTCGAGGTTTTTGGTATCGAGGTGCGGGGACTGGATGATGAGCTGCGTTACCTCTACCCCGGCCCACATATGCTGGAAGGCATGCCGGGGCTGATTCGTGGCGAGGAAGGGTTCAGCGCAACCCGCTCGCGCGAAAAGGCGCTGGCCCGGGATGATGTCCAGCGACTCTCCTGGGAACATCCGCTGATCCGTGAAATGCTCTCCCGTGCTACCGAAGGCGCCCTCGGCAACGCCGCTCTGGCCTTGCTCGAGCATAGCGCCATTCCAGCCGGCCGGATCATGATTGAAGCCATCTTCCGCACTCGAACCAGCGAGGCGCACCACCTCCATCCAGCACGCTTTCTACCACCGACTACGGTTCGGGTACTGCTTGACGAGTCCGGCCAGGAGCTCTCCGACAAGGTTTCCTTTGGCGGTCTGGCCAAAAGCCTGCGCAATATCAGAAAGGCAGCTGCCCGTGACCTGATTCGGGAACGTCATGAACTCCTGCGCCAATTGCTCGATCAGGCCGAGGGCGTGGCCAGCGAGCGGCTGACGCCGATTATCGAGCACGCCGGCAGTGACATGCATCGCGCTCTCGAAGCTGAAATCGAGCGACTACGAAGTTTGGCACAACGCAATCCCGATGTCCGGGAGGCCGAGATCGAAGCACTGATAACGGAGCGGGACACCCTGGCTGAAGCCATTGACGGAACCCGATTACAGCTCGATGCAGTGCGTGTCATCGTGACGGTGGAACCCCGGCGCTGACGCCAGGGTGTTCAACGCTGACGCTTGACAATTTGTGCCAGTGCCTGGTCCAGCTCGGGATAGCGGAAAGTAAAACCGGCCGCTTCCAATCGAGCTGGCACCATGCGCGCCCCGGTCAATAGCAGACGTGACATTTCGCCCAGTGCCAGTTCGATCACGCTGCCCGGCACGGTAAACAGGGCCGGTCGATTGAGCTGATCCGCCAGTGTGCGAGTAAAGGTCTCATTGGTGACCGGATGCGGTGCCCCGGCGTTGAAGGCGCCAGCGAGATCCTCACGGGTCAGCAGGAAATCGATCGCCCTCACCAGATCTTCCCGATGGATCCAGGGCATATACTGCGACCCTTCGCCTACCTTGCCGCCGAAGCCAAAGCGAAACATCGGCAGCATTGGTTTGAGCATACCGCCATCACGATCAAGGACCAGGCCTATCCGGGTAATGGCGACCCGCACCCCGTGCTCTTCCAGCCGGAGCGCCTCTTTCTCCCAGATCCGACAGAGCTGATGCGCGAATTCATCATGAGGCTCGGTTTCCTCCGTGACTTCGCGCTCGCCCTGATCTCCGTAGTACCCCATGGCAGAGGCCGATATCAGCACTTTCGGTGGTGTGGACAGGCGCTGGCAGAGTTCGTTGAGTGAACGGGTAGCTTCAACACGGGAGTCGATCAGGCGCTGCTTCTGCTCTTCGCTCCAGCGCTTGTCGAAAATCGGCTCGCCCGCCAGATTGATCATGGCATCGATGGTGTCGTTTTCGAATTCAAGAGCACTGCCATGCGCTGTGACCGGCACCCCAATGGTGCCGGCAGCCTCGTTGGGGTGACGGCTGACCACCAGCAATTCGTGAGACTGTTCATGAAGATGCCGACACAGGGCCTGGCCGACGAACCCGGTCGCTCCAGTGAGCAGAATGCGCATGTCATGCCCTCCGCAACAGAAATATCAAAATGAACGCTCTTATTGGCGAGACGTTACGCTTTCTCCCGAGTCTAGGCAGTCATGCGCCTTGCAGCGAATGCAGTCGAGTCAAAACAGCGTGGAACACCTGCTCGCTCTCCTGACCTCATGACAACGTCCAAAACGCCGGCAGCGTTTCAGACTGTCGAAAAGATGCCGATACTGTTGGGCGAACCATGGCTTAAGAAAATATTAAGAGATACAATATGTCCAAATCGTTAACCGCCTAACAAACGACATATATGCAATAGAGAAGCTCCCCCAGCAAAGGGCTTCCTTGCTGCGAGCAGTATGCTGATGATTGACCATGAAACACTGACCGGCCGACATTCATTCCGCCCCCGCTTCCTGAAAACCCTCTTTTCGGGTCCTTTCGTCTTTTCCGACTCCGGCTGGCAGTGGTGGCTTCACGGCAGCGAAGCCGAAGCGGCAGCGCGTCTGATGGACAGCCATCAGCGAGGTGGCCATCCGACGCAACTCGTCATGCTCAGGAACTACAAGGGTCGACAGGCTTTTCGTCTGAACATCGACCCACTGCCCTGCTTTGCCAAGGAAGTGGCAATGACCTCGCTGAGAACGCGTATCGGCGCCCTGCTGGGGAGAAGCAATGTACTGCTGCGCTATGATCACGGTACGGCAGAAACCCGCCACAATCTTTTTTTGGACAGCCACACCCCGAATGGCGTCAGAACCCTGGCGCTGGGAGAACGCGTACGTCACGGCCTGCCAGACCGCCAAATCCTTATTCATGAATATCTGAGCGGCTGGCGACCACTTGGCGAAGTCTGGCAATCAACCGAACAGGTTGACGACCGAAAGGGACTGATCAATCGTCTCGAGGCGCTGTTAAGAGAGCTGTATACCCATCGTATCTGTCATCTCGATCTCAATGCGGGGCACATCATGGTTCCCGAGGACCCATCGATCCCCATGCGAGTGATCGATTGCGGGCGGATGTGCACCTCGGTCAGGAATCCACTCATCGCCACCGCCCTGCATGTTGGCAAGTTGATGCGTGATCTTGGAGATCCATCGCAGGGAGTTTCGGGGCGTCATGAGCAGGCGCGAAACATCTTCGGTAACATCGCCGGCGAGGCGGTCGAAGCCCCGCGAGCGCAACAGATTCTGCTGATGGCCTGCCACTACCGAATCAGCAAGAGAGTCAGCAAGCGTCGACTGGTGATGAACGCTTCACAAAAGGCGCTCGATCTGGCTGCCTTCGAAGCGCGCTTGCTGACTGATCATAGAAACCGGGCGCTCTTACCATTAACTGCCCGGAATGCCCTGCCCGCCCGGGCTTCGAGCCCACCGTAAAGCGAACAGGATTAAAGAGAAACATACGGATCAGGCAGACGGATTACCGCACCAATCGGGTGCTTTCGAATGAATTGAACTGATCCCGGGATGGGCATAAAGCCACAGGGTAATATGGCGCTATACAAGATCTGTACATGAAGCATCAGACCATACCAGGGGCTTTGCGAATTGATGTATCGCCCATGACGCACGGTTCTGTAACCGCTATGATCACTCTCCAGAGCGAAGCCTACCATTGCAATGAATACTGACGTACAGGATCGGGACAGGTTTTTCCTGCCGTCAATGACACGGGCTGACAGTCATTCGACAATGTCTATTATTCAACCCTGTCGGTAACGCGGTCACGTCATGACCCCGGAGAATATACGTGAACAAAGCCCTGATACTACTTGCCCACGGTTCTACTGACCCGCGCTGGCAGGCCCCCTTTCAGGCCATGGAAGAACATGTTCGGGCTCGCATGAACATGCCGGTAAGGCTGGCCAATATGGAACTCTGCGATCCTCTGCTCGAGGATGTGGTGGCCCACCTGGCCAGTGAAAACATGCGACACATCGATATACTGCCGCTATTTTTCGCTGCCGGGCGCCATCTACGCGAAGATGTCCCCGGCCAACTGAAAGCGCTCCGCGAAGCTCATCCGTCAGTCTCAATGGATCTACTGGATCCGGTTGGGCAGCATCCAGCTTTCATCGAAGCCGTTGTTCATATCGTGGAATCACGCGATACGGACTCGACACTTGTACAAGACGGCTCCCATGTACAATAATTACTGTCACACGATCAAGGGGAATACCACTCACTAGTTGGTATTCACTTACGGCTTGTGAAGCGGTAATAAAGCACTCAAGCCCAATACTACGCTAATTATCCTTCTGCACAGGATTCTTCTTTTCTACAGAGGCTGTACAGAAGTGGAGGAGGTCTGGTCACGCCATGACAGAGCACCTGAGCGAAGCCGCCGGTGGTCCCCTGTATCCGATTCGCGAGGTCTCGCGGCTGACCGGCGTCAACTCCGTTACCCTGCGCGCCTGGGAGCGGCGCTACGGGTTGATTCAACCAAGGCGCACACCCAAGGGACACCGCCTGTACGCTCGCGAGGATATCGAGCGGGTTGAACGCATACTGCAATGGCTCAATCGCGGCGTGCCGGTCAGCCAGGTCAGTGATCTGCTTGACCGTAACGCCACCAGCAGCGTTACGTCTGCTCCCAGGGAAACTACCGGTTCGATTGAGGCTGACTGGCAGCATCAGGCTCAGGAAGCGGTAATGGCTGTCGAGACCTTCGATGTGCCGCGGCTGGACACCCTCTTTACTCGCAGTATGGGGCTTTACCCGGTACATACGGCCATTTCCAGACTATGGCGACCTGTGGTCGAGCAGCTGGAGACGCGCTGGCAGAATACACCCGATGGTTGCGCCCAGCGCCACTTTTTTGAGTCCTTCCTGCGTACCCGGCTGGGGCTGAGACTCTATCATGGCAATCTTGAGCATAATGAGCCGAAGCTGCTGATGAGCCGGTTACCTGATGATCCCAGCCTGCTATGGCTGTTGCTGTTGGCCTTCACGGCCAGCAGCGGTGGCTTCAACATCACCTTTTTTGATGCACCTGTGCCGCTCGGCCAACTGCCCATGACGGCTCGACGCATTAACGCCCAGGCTGTGCTGTTGGCAGGCGGAACAACTGATCGTACCGGCGAAACGCGTAGCGCTCTGTTTGACCTGCGCTCGCAGCTCGACGCCCCCTTGTGCATCTGCGGGCCCTTTGCACGTGACAGCGAACAGGATTGCAGTACACATGACCTGCTGGCACTGGACGACGATCCTGCTCAGGCAGTCAGTCAGTTGCGCGCTCTGATCAATCACCCGATAGCGGGCTGAACAATCGCAGGAGAAGCGAACAGGCCACGCCTCGTTCGCTTCCCGGTATCGGCCACGCCGATATCCTGTCAGCACTGTAGTGGGGTGTCTCTTGGCTTCGCGGCAACTTGTCTGGTTTCGCACCGATCTTCGGACCATTGATCACACGGCACTTGCTCATGCTGCCGAGCAGGGGCCTGTCATCGGCGTCATCGTGAGAACACTCAAGCAGTGGCGCAATCATGGACACGGCGCCAACAAGCTCGACTTCTGGCAGCGTGGCATCGGTGCCCTGGCCGAGCAGCTCAAGGCCTTGCGCATCCCTCTTGAAATCCTGGACGCCGACACCTTTGACAGCACGCCCACCAGCCTGCTGAAACTGGCGCGTGAGTTACAGGTCGAAGCACTGCACTTCAATGACGAGTACGGACTCAACGAGCAACAGCGTGATCGTAGCGTGCAGGCGAAATTCTCGGAAGTCGGCATCGCTGTCCACCGCTATACCGATCAGGTCCTTTTCACCCCCGGCACTCTGAAGACTGGAAGCGGCGACTATTATTCTGTCTTTACGCCCTTTCTCAAGGCATGGCTCAAGCAAATCAGTGCCACTCAACTTGCTCAGCGAGAAGCGCCTACCCGCCAGGCGCCACTGTCGGATGTTACTACCGATCAGCTGCCAGCATTGCCCGAACGCGATCAAACGACTTCCTCGATCCGCGAATTCTGGCCCGCCGGAGAAGAGGCGGCTGCTGATCGTCTGGCCAGCTTCCTCGATGCCCGAGCCAACCATTACAAGGAGTACAGGGATTTCCCGGAGACCGCCGCGACCAGCGAGCTCTCTCCTTATATTGCGCTGGGCATGATCTCACCGCGTCAGTGCATCAATGCCGCGGCTGCCCGCAATCATGGGCACCTGGGGGATGGCGATAAAAACCTCACCAGCTGGATCAGCGAACTCGTATGGCGCGAGTTTTACCAGCATCTGTTGGTCGGTTATCCACGCCTGAGCCGAGGCGAACCCTACAAGCTTGAGACCCGCCGAGTGCCCTGGCGGGACAATGACGAAGATTTTTCCGCCTGGTGTGAAGGAAGAACCGGTTATCCGCTGGTAGATGCTGCCATGAAACAACTGACCAGCCGGGGGTGGATGCATAACCGGTTACGCATGGTCACTGCCATGTTTCTTACCAAGCATTTACTGATCCACTGGCATCGCGGCGAACAGTTCTTTCTGAAGCATCTGGTCGATGGCGAACTCGGCTCCAACAATGGCGGTTGGCAGTGGGCGGCCTCTACCGGCACCGATGCCGCACCCTATTTTCGAATATTCAACCCCACCACCCAGGCCAGGCGTTTTGATCCCGAGGGGGAGTTTATCGCTCGTTATCTCCCGGAACTGGCCGATCTTTCACCACGTGACCGGCATGACCCCAAGCCGCAACAGCGTCGGGAAATCGGCTATCCGGACCCCATTGTTGATCACCGTGCCGCTCGTCAGCGCGCGCTCGACGCCTTCAGTTCGTCCAGCGATGACTGAACGGGGCCTGAGCCGAGACCACAATCCATCGTCATGTGTATGCCGGATGTGACACAATGCCTCCCCTGTTGGTACCCGTGGCGTGCATTCAATCATGCCTGCCAGTACACTGGAGCGCGCCCGACACAGGCCCAATTCCAATGATTTCCGGAAAGAATCAGTGACGAAGCAACACTCCTTTACCCATGAGCAGCTACTGCAATGCAGTCGTGGCGAACTCTTCGGACCCGGCAATGCCCAGCTGCCGGCACCGAACATGCTGATGCTCGACCGCATCACACATATTCATGAAGAAGGTGGTCGATACGGCAAGGGCGAGTTGATCGCTGAGCTGGATATTCATCCGGATCTCTGGTTCTTCCAGTGCCATTTCCCGGGGGACCCGGTCATGCCCGGCTGTCTCGGTCTGGATGCGATGTGGCAGCTGGTCGGCTTCCATCTGGGCTGGCTCGGCAATCCCGGCAAGGGGCGAGCGCTGGGCTGTGGCGAGGTCAAGTTCTCCGGTCAGATACTGCCCGACGCCCACAAGGTGACCTATCACATTCATATGAAACGTGTGATTACCCGCCGGCTTATCCTCGGCATTGCCGATGGCACCCTGTCCGTGGATGACCGTGAGATTTATCAGGCCAACGACTTGCGTGTCGGCCTTTTCACTTCCACAGCGAACTTCTGATCGGGAGGCTCCCATGCGACGAGTGGTAGTCACCGGCCTGGGCATCGTCTCCTGCCTGGGCAATGACCAGCATCAGGTCCTGAGCTCCCTGAAAGAGGGGCGCTCCGGGATCCGCTTTCGTGAAGAATATGTCGAACGTGGCATGCGCAGCCATGTGGCCGGCACGGTCGACATCGATCTCGATGCCCTGGTGGACCGAAAGCAGCGCCGCTTCATGGGCGATGCTGCGGCCTATGCTCATGTTTCAATGCAACAGGCCATCGAGGATGCGGGTCTCGAACCGCATGATATTTCCAATACCCGCACCGGTCTGATCGCCGGTTCCGGCGGTGCCTCTTCGGCCAACCAGGTCGAGGCTGCCGATGTGCTGCGCGAAAAGGGACTGCGCCGGGTGGGCCCCTATCGGGTTACCCGGACCATGGGCAGTACGGTCTCGGCCTGTCTGGCGACACCATTTGCCATCAAGGGGGTCAATTATTCGATCTCCTCGGCCTGCGCCACCTCGGCACACTGTATCGGCGCCGCCATGGAGCAGATTCAACTCGGCAAGCAGGACATCGTCTTTGCCGGGGGTGGCGAAGAAGAACACTGGACCCTGTCCAGCCTGTTTGATGCCATGGGTGCGCTCTCGACCGGCTTCAATGATGCACCAGAGCGTGCCTCACGTCCCTATGACAGCAACCGTGACGGCTTCGTGATTGCCGGCGGCGGCGCTATGCTGGTCATGGAGGAACTTGAGCATGCCCGTGCCCGCGGCGCAAAAATTTACGCCGAACTGATTGGCTATGGCGCCAACTCGGATGGTTACGACATGGTCGCGCCCTCCGGCGAAGGCGGGGCCCGTTGCATGCGCCAGGCGCTGGCCAACGTGCAGGAACCGATCGACTATATCAATACTCACGGCACCTCGACCTCGGTCGGAGACATCAGTGAACTCCGCGGTCTGCGTGACGTCTTCGGCGACAACGTCCCCCCGCTCTCGTCGACCAAGTCTCTGACCGGGCACTCGCTGGGAGCGACCGGCGCCCAGGAGGCCATTTATACGCTACTGATGATGCAACAGGGCTTTATCTGCGCGTCGGCCAATCTTGAAGAGATCGACCCTGCCGCCGAAGGGTTTGATATCGTGCGTCAGCGTCGGGATAACGTCACCCTGAATCGAGCGCTCTCCAACAGCTTCGGTTTCGGGGGGACCAATGCCTGTCTGGTCTTCAGCCGCATGACCGACTGAAGACTCTGTGCGCCGGGCATCCGCCCGGCGCACGCTTCCAACCTTTAACCAGCCACTTTGGCCTCGGGCTCATCTGGTCCCGCCGGACGCGGCACTTCCGAGATGCGGGCGAGCTCTGTCTCCACGAATCTTTCCACTTCCGCCAGCACCTCATTGGGCCGACGCCCCTCGGTTTCAATCACCGGGCCTACGACCATTGTCAGCTGCCCCGGCGACTTCACCAGCCGCCGCCCAGGCCAGCGCTCACCGGCATTATGCGCCACCGGTACGATCGGCGCCCCGACCCGGCAGGCCACATGAATACCGCTTTTCTTGAAAGGCCGTCGGTGCCCTGGCGGCACCCGGGTACCTTCAGGGAAAATCAGCACCGACATGCCCGCCTTCAAACGCTCTGCGCCCTCGGTCAGGACCTTGCGTACCGCACTCGAGGGATTGGTGCGATCCAGTGGGATCGGCCAGATCAGTCTCAGTGACCAGCCAAAAATCGGAATATTAAGCAACTCCTTCTTGAATACCGTACACATTGGCGGCTTGAGCAGCTGCAGATAGAGGGTTTCCCATTCACTCTGATGATTGGAGAGCACCACACAGGGACGATCAGGCAGATTGCCGAGCCCCTCGATGCGGTAACGAACGCCACAGCAGAGACCGAACCAGAAGATAATGAAACGATTGTACTGATTAAGCACCCTGAAACGATGTCTCAGAGGCAGGCAGGCTGCCACAGGAACCAGTGTGAAAGCTGCCACCACAATGGCCAACAGGTATCCCATGTAGAACAGCAGGCTACGCAGCAACTTCATGGCAGGGTCTCTCCGCCCCCGTGATGCTCGGCGCACCAGCGCTCAAGCATTCTGTCGATTTCCACTCGCCAGGGCTTCTGGTGGATGCCAAAGGTCTCCAGCATCCGACGACAGTTGAGAATACGCTTTAGCGGTTCATCATGGTGATGATGCAGGGGAGCTACCTGGCCTGGCTCAATATCCACCGACAATCCCCGCAAACGAGTTTCAAGCTGATGCCGCACCACGGACAAAAAGGTAAAGGGGCTAACCGATTCGACACCGGCCAGATGATAGGCCCCCCAGGCGTGGGCACCGTGGTATTGCTGTTGCAGCATACCGATCAGCGCCATGGCCAGTGCCTCTACCGAAGTGGGGCAGATCAGACTGTCTTCGGCGGCACGCAGGGTTTCGCCCTGCTCCAGTGCCACCAACATTTCTTCAAGCCAGGCATCGCGTCCGGAAAGTCCGAAAAGCGGTCCAATGCGCAGGATGAAGTGCTCCGGCAAGCGTGCCCGAATCAAATTGCCGACTGATACCATCCGCTTGAGCCCCTCATCATATGGCGCGGGTATGGCGGTCTCTTCAATCGGCTGCGCACTGCCCTGCTCGAATATCTGATCACTGACACACCAGACCAGCGGCACACCCACACTCAGACAGTGCTCAAGGAGGCGCTCCACGGCCTCGGAATGTTCGAACACCAGACCGGGATCGATATCAGCAGGCCGCCCCAGCGGAGGAAGCAATACCGCATCGGGACGCAAGCGTTCGAGCGTTGCCGCATCCGTCGAAGTGTCCTCTGAAGTGATCAGTTCAACATCACCACGTGACTGGCAAAGCCGGCTTAGCGCATGTCCCAGACAGTGCTCTGCATCGAGTAGATATAGCTTCATGTCATTCGATCTGAGTGCATCGGAGTGAGCCTGTCGAGGTGGGCAGCATCGTAGCGGCAGGACAGGAAGGCGCCTGTATCGCACCGGGCGCCCACTTTACAGAAAATCGGAGAGTGGAGCATCCATCAGAGGGCCCCGAACGTGACCATAAACAGCCATACTGTCTCGCTTGAGCGCCCCCCTTTCTGTCCGGCCTTCAGCGCCCTGCCCCACCTGCATTGGCTCACCGTCGGAAAGCGCCATACCGGCAACCGGAGACAAGCAATAATGGAAAATGGCTTCGCTCTCCGGATGCCAGATCGACCGGACTGCAAATCGCTCATCATCGACTGATCAGCAGAACCGAGAAAGCCGAAGCAGGGGGGAGCGGCAGGCGACGACTAGAAGGGGATCTCGTCATCGAAATCATCGAAGCTTCCCGGATTGGGTGCGCCCTGACCCTGCCCGGAATTGCCCTGATTGCCCTGCTGGCCACCATTCGATTGACTGCTGCCATAGTGACCACCCTGCTGACCACCGTAATTATTACCCTGCTGGCCGCCACCACCATAATTGTTGCCGCTCTGCTGACTCCCGGCGAAATTACCGCCCTCGCCGCCTCGCGTATCGAGCATCTGCATATCGTTGGCCACGATCTCGGTGGTATAGCGATCCTGGCCATCCTGCCCCTGCCACTTGCGTGTCTGCAAGCGACCTTCAACATAGATGCGCGAGCCTTTTTTGACATACTGCTGCGCGATTTCAGCCAGCTTGTTGAACATCACGACGCTGTGCCATTCGGTGCGCTCCTGGCGCTGACCACTCTGGCGATCCGTCCAGCTGTCCGTGGTCGCCAGGCGCAGATTGCACACCGGATTTCCGGAAGGCAGATAGCGGACTTCCGGATCCTGTCCCAGGTTGCCGATCAGAATGACCTTGTTCACCCCTCGGGCCATGTCTCTCTCCTCTGTCGTGCGGCGCAGGACGCCTGAATGACCTGACTGTCAGGCATCACACCTTGACAGCGTCAGGTATTGTATACTGTATGGATATTCACTGTCCTGGTCGACATCTGCCGATCAGGTCACAGCAGGGCGCCCGGGACGATATGACAAGCGCATCCGGCATGAGTCGCGCCACTGAACTATTCTACCGACCCGGCACCCTGCCGGGAAAGGCGGTTGTCTTTGCGGGGAGCTCGGGCCACCGCCTATAGTATTCCATTGAGCCTGGTAGCGAGGTAGGTATGGATCGCATTTCGGTGCGCGGGGCGCGTACCCACAATCTGAAGAACATCGACGTTGAACTCCCTCGTGACAGGTTGATCGTGGTCACTGGTCTGTCGGGCTCCGGCAAGTCCTCACTGGCGTTCGATACGCTCTATGCAGAGGGGCAGCGACGTTATGTCGAATCGCTGTCCACCTACGCGCGTCAGTTCCTGTCGATGATGGAAAAGCCCGATGTGGATCACATCGAAGGGCTATCACCGGCCATCTCCATCGAGCAGAAATCGACCTCGCACAATCCGCGTTCGACCGTCGGCACCATTACCGAAATCCATGATTATCTGCGCCTGCTGTTTGCACGCGCCGGCACGCCGCGCTGCCCCGATCACGATATCGATCTGGAGGCACAGACGGTCTCACAAATGGTCGATCAGACTCTGGCACTGGAAGACAGCACTCGGGTGATGTTGCTGGCACCAGTGATCAAGGGCCGCAAGGGTGAGCATCAGCAGCTCTTGACCGAACTGCGCGCACAGGGTTTCGTGCGGGTACACATCGATGGCACTACCTTTGAGTTCGATGAGCTGCCGACGCTGGACAAGAACCGCAAACACGACATCAGCGTGGTCGTCGACCGCCTGCGTATCCGGGATGATCTCCAGCAGCGTCTGGCAGAATCCTTCGAGACGGCCCTGAATCTTGCCGATGGTGCCGCCATCCTGCACTTCATGGATGGTGACAGGGAAGACATGGTGTTTTCCTCCCGTTTTTCCTGCCCGGTCTGCGGCTATTCGATCTCCGAGCTCGAACCACGCATGTTCTCGTTCAACAATCCGGCCGGGGCCTGCCCCAGTTGCGATGGGCTTGGAGTACTGCAGTACTTCGATCCGGACAAGCTGATTCGCCAGCAGGAGCTCTCTCTGGCCGAAGGCGTTATCAAGGGCTGGGATCGTCGCAGTATCTACTACTTCAACCAGCTCGAAGCCGTAGCCGCCCACTTCAAATTTGAACTGGAAACGCCCTGGCGACAGCTACCACAACGTGCCAGGGATGTAGTGCTCCATGGCAGTGGCCGCGAATCGGTTGCCTTCAGTTACGTCAACGACCGCGGACGCAAGGTGACTCGCGAGCACCCCTTTGAAGGGGTACTGCCCAACATGGAGCGACGTTACCGCGAGACCGATTCAAATACGGTGCGCGATGACCTGGCCCGATTGCTCTCGGTACAGGCCTGCCCCACCTGTCATGGCAGCCGCCTGCGTCGTGAGTCACGCCATGTCTTCGTCACCGGCACCTCGCTGCCGGACGTGGTCCGCATGCCGATCGGCGACGCCCGGGAGTTCTTCAATCAGCTGGCCATCCCCGGCCGCAAGGGTGAGATTGCCAATCGCATCCTTCACGAGATCAGTAGCCGCCTGGAATTTCTGGTCAATGTCGGCCTGGACTATCTGACCCTGGAACGCAGTGCCGATACCCTGTCGGGTGGCGAGGCACAGCGCATTCGTCTGGCCAGCCAGATCGGCGCCGGCCTGGTAGGGGTCATGTATATCCTCGATGAACCCTCGATCGGCCTGCATCAACGTGATAACGACCGACTGTTGCAGACACTGACCCGGTTGCGCGATCTCGGTAATACGGTGATCGTGGTCGAGCATGATGAGGAGGCCATTCGCTCGGCCGACCATGTGCTTGATATCGGGCCCGGTGCCGGAGTCCATGGTGGCCACATTGTTGCGCAGGGTACGCCCGACGAAATCGAGCGCAACGAGGAATCCCTGACCGGCCGCTACCTGGCCGGTAGCCGGCGCATCGATATTCCGGCTTCGCGCACCCCCATTAACGAAGATCGCGTTATACGCCTGACCGGGGCCAGTGGCCATAATCTTTCCAATGTCGATCTGACCCTGCCTCTGGGCCTTTTCGTCTGTGTCACCGGGGTATCCGGGTCCGGCAAATCGACCCTGATCAATTCAACCCTGATGCCGGTCGCTGCCAGGGAGCTTAACAACGCTACCAGCCTGACGCCCGCGCCCTACAAGGAGATTCAGGGGCTTGATCACCTCGACAAGATCATCGACATCGATCAGAGCCCCATCGGCCGGACACCTCGTTCCAACCCGGCGACCTACACCGGAATTTTCACACCGATCCGGGAGTTGTTTGCCGGTACCGAGGAAGCTCGCTCACGAGGTTACAAGCCCGGACGTTTCTCATTCAACGTCAAGGGCGGGCGCTGTGAGGCCTGTCAGGGCGAAGGGCTGATCAAGGTTGAAATGCACTTTCTGCCGGACATTTACGTGCCCTGCGATGTCTGTGGTGGCAAGCGCTATAACCGTGAAACCCTCGAAGTGAACTACAAGGGGCACAATATCCACGAAGTGCTGGAGATGACTGTCGAGGAAGCCCTCGAATTTTTCTCTCCCGTGCCGGCCATTGCACGTCGACTGCAGACGCTGATGGATGTGGGCCTGTCTTATGTTCGACTTGGGCAGAGTGCTACCACGTTGTCGGGCGGTGAAGCACAACGCGTCAAACTGGCAAGGGAACTGGCCAAACGAGATACCGGGCGCACGCTCTATATCCTTGACGAGCCGACCACCGGCCTTCACTTCGAGGATATCAATCAGCTGCTATCGGTCCTCCATCGATTGCGTGATCACGGCAATACCATCGTGGTCATTGAACACAATCTGGATGTCATCAAGACTGCGGACTGGCTGATTGACCTGGGACCCGAAGGCGGTGCTGGTGGCGGTCAGATCATCGCCGAAGGAACGCCTGAACAGGTCTCAAGGCTTGAGCACTCGCATACCGGGCGCTTCCTTCTTCCGCTGTTCGAACGCGGTTACTGAATGTTCAGCAAAAAAGAGGCCGACCCAAAAGGGTCGGCCTCTTTCATTACCTGTCGTCTGTCAGAGTCGACGGCAGGAAGCTGCCTGACGACTTACTCGTCGCCGCTGGCTTCTTCCAGTACCGGTCGATCGACCAGTTCGACGTAAGCCATGGGGGCGTTGTCGCCAGCGCGGAAACCGCACTTCAGGACACGAACGTAGCCACCCGGGCGCTCGCTGTAGCGAGGTCCCAGCTCATTGAAGAGCTTACCGACGGTCGCATTGTTGCGTGTCCGGCTGAAAGCCAATCGACGATTGGCCACACTGTCATTCTTGGACAGGGTGATCAAAGGTTCGATATAACGCCGCAGCTCCTTGGCCTTGGGCAGAGTGGTCTTGATCATTTCATGCTCGACCAGCGACACGCACATGTTCTGGAACATGGCATGGCGATGCGAACTGGTACGACTCAGATGACGACCGCTTTTACGATGACGCATGGTTGTGATTCCTTACAGATCCTGGACTCGAGTCACCCGTTCAGGCGGAAGCCTTGTCGTCCTTCAGACTCGCCGGCGGCCAGTTTTCCAGCCGCATGCCGAGCGACAGACCGCGAGCCTCGAGCACGTCCTTGATTTCATTCAGGGACTTCTTGCCAAGGTTGGGCGTCTTCAGCAATTCTACTTCGGTGCGCTGAATCAGATCACCGATATAGTAGATGTTTTCGGCTTTCAGGCAGTTGGCGCTGCGTACGGTCAGCTCGAGATCATCGACAGGTCGAAGCAGAATCGGATCAATCTGATCCTCTTCCTCTTCGACTTCCTGCTCCTTGTCGGCTTCGAGATCAACGAAGGCAGCAAGCTGCTCCTGAAGAATGGTCGCACTACGGCGAATTGCTTCTTCAGGATCCAGCGTACCATCGGTCTCAAGATCGATGACCAACTTGTCGAGGTCGGTGCGCTGTTCAACACGCGCAGCCTCTACGGCATAGGAGACACGACGCACGGGGCTATAGGAAGCATCAAGCTGAAGCCGACCGATAGCACGCGTTTCATCATCCTGCTGAGCACGCACGTCAGCCGGCTCGTAACCTCGGCCACGCATCAGCCGCAGCTGCATCTTGAGCTCGCTGCCATCATTAAGATGAGCGATGACATGATCAGGATTGACGATCTCGACATCGTGGTCGACCGCGATATCGCCCGCTGTCATGACACCCGGCCCCTGCTTGCTCAGCGTCAGCACCACGTCATCA